>JBKJTE010000012.1:0-17259 GCA_046590495.1 Gemmatimonas sp.
GTCGTTCATCAGGTCCACAAACATCGTGTACGCCTCATGCTTGTACTCGATGAGCGGATCCTTCTGTCCCCATGACCGATAGTGAATCGCGTTACGTAGCTGATCAAGATCGTAGAGATGATCTTTCCACTTCTCGTCGAGGACGTTGAGCATCACCAACGACAGCAGGCGGTCGGCGAAACCGCTGCCCGATTCGTCCGTGACGGCATTGAGGCTCGCGATCTTGGCCTTGAATGCCTCGTGCGCGGCGACAATGGCCGCGTGCTGCGCGACCGCGAGCTCGCCTAGCCGCGTGTTGTCGTCATTGAACTCAGGGACCTGCAGCATGTAGTGCATCAGCAGGTCCTGCTGCACGTATTCGAAGTCCCACTCCTCGGGGCTATCGAACGTAGCTAACGCCTGCTCAACACGCCGCTGTACGCCACGGTCGATCATCTTGCGCGCTTCGGCCTTGAGCTCTTCACCGCCTTCCAACGCGAACGAACGCAGCGAATAAATCACTTCGCGCTGCTGGTTCATCACGTCGTCGTATTCAAGCAGCCGTTTGCGCGACTGGAAGTTCTGCAACTCCACGCGCTTCTGCGCCTGTTCGATTGAGCGTGTGATCAGCGGATGGGTGAGCATCTCACCGTCCTGCGCGCCCATGCGGTCCATCAACTTTGCAATGCGCTCCGAACCGAAGAGGCGCATGAGATCATCTTCGAGCGACAGGAAAAACTGCGACGCACCCGGATCGCCCTGCCGACCAGCGCGCCCGCGCAACTGGCGGTCGATACGACGCGATTCGTGGCGCTCCGAACCGACAATGTGCAACCCGCCAATCTCCTCGATATCGATTTCCTTGCCATCTTCATCGGTCACGCGCGACGGCTTGGAGTCCGTCGTGTTCGGGCCGAGTTTGATGTCGGTACCACGACCGGCCATGTTCGTCGCGATCGTGATCGCACCAGGCTGACCCGCGCCGGCCACGATCTCCGCTTCACGCTGATGATACTTGGCATTGAGCACGTTGTGCTTGAGCCCGGCCCGCGTAAACAGTCGCGCCAACGTCTCCGATGCTTCGACGCTCGCGGTACCGACAAGCACGGGATAGCCAAGTTCGTGGAGACGCTTCGTTTCTTCAACGATCGCGTTGTACTTCTCGCGACGCGTCTTGAAGACGAGGTCCTGCCGGTCGTCACGCGCAATCGGACGGTTGGTCGGGATCACCGACACTGCGAGTCCGTAGATCTGGTGGAATTCAGTTTCTTCCGTTTCCGCCGTGCCGGTCATGCCGGACAGCTTCTCGTACATGCGGAAGTAGTTCTGAATCGTGACCGTCGCGAGTGTCTGGGTCTCGCCCTTCACCTGCACGCCTTCCTTTGCCTCGACGGCCTGATGCAGACCTTCGCTCCAGCGCCGTCCGGGCATCGTGCGGCCAGTGAATTCATCGACGATCAACACCTGCCCTTCCTGCACGACGTAGTTCACGTCCTTTTCGTACAGCGCGTGGGCGCGCAGCAGCTGGTGAATGATGTTCAACCGCTCGCTCTTCATGGCATACTCGCGCTCGATCACACTGCGACGTTCGAGACGTTCAGCGGGGAGCAGCGAGTGATCCTTGTCGATCGCACCGATTTCTGTCGCGATGTCCGGCAACACGAATGCATCGTGCGCCTCGGGCGACAACCAGTCGAGTCCCTGCTCCGTGAGGTGGACCGTGTGCCCCTTCTCGTCGAGCACGTAGAGCAGATCGTCTTCGAGTTCGCGGAACTGCTGTTTGCCGGCCTGCAGTTTGCGATCGGCAATGACATCGAGTTCCTGACGCTGCACGAGCTGCTTGACGCCCTGCTCCTGTAACGCCTTCATTAGACGCTTGTTCTTCGGGCCGCCCAACTGCGCCTTGTAAAGCTGCAGCGCTGCCTGCGCGGTGTCGTTCGCTTCCATCGCCCGTTCGCCTTCGCCGACCAGTGTGTTCACCAGGTCTGACTGGCGGCGCACCAGGCGCACGACGGAGCCGTTGAACTCCGCATACTGACCATCGCTCTCGTTACCAACCGGACCCGAGATGATCAGCGGCGTACGCGCTTCGTCGATGAGGATCGAGTCCACTTCATCGATGATGGCATACACATGCTGACGCTGCACGCGCTGGTCGAGTGTGACGACCATGTTGTCGCGCAGATAGTCAAAGCCGAATTCGTTGTTCGTGCCGTAGGTGATATCGCTGCCGTAAGCTTCGCGGCGTTCCCATGAACCGGGCTCGGTGTCATCAAGACATGCAACCGTGAGACCGAGCCAGCGATAGAGATGCCCCATCCACTGCGAGTCACGACGCGCGAGATAGTTGTTCACCGTCACGAGATGCGCGCCACGACCGGGCAGCGCATTCAGGTACAGCGGCAACGTCGCAACGAGCGTCTTGCCTTCGCCGGTCGCCATTTCAGCGATGCGCCCCAGATGCAGCTGAATACCACCGATCAGCTGCACTTCGTACGGGATCATGTCCCACGCCATCTCGCGTCCGGTCACGAGCACGGCCGATCCTTTCAGTCGACGCGAAGCCTCACGCACGGTGGCAAACGCTTCGGGAAGCAACTCGTCGAGCACTTCAGCGAGCACCTTGCGGAATTCCCCTTCAACGCCGCCTCGACCGTCCGCTCCATGCAATTCAGATTCGATCGTATCGCGTTCGCCCGAGTCACTCGAGTTGCGCTTGGCCGCTTTCAGCGATGTGATCTGCTCTTCGATGGGGCCGGTGCGTTCCTGAATGCGCGCGCGAAACTTCTCGGTCTGCGCTTGAATTTCGGCATCGGACAACTGCGCAAGACGCGCCTCGAACTCAACAATCTCGTTGATGATCGGCTGCACGCGGCGGCGTTCCCGTTCATGTCGTGTTCCAAACACACGACTGATCATTCCTTTCAGCATACGAACCTCATAACAAACCTCGATGGCGTGGAAAGCCGACCACTCGGCGACCGCTGAGGCGGACGCGTGTCACGATCGGCATTGAGGGCCGTGTGGCGACGGCGCCCGTCGCACCATCAGGCGCGCTCAGAGACGTCGTCGACCATTGTTGCCCGAATGTACAAACCAACAGATGCGATATAGGCCTCAACCGCAGCGGGGACGAACCCGCGGATGGAGCGACCGGATCGCACGCGTTCCCTGATCTCGGTAGACGACACATCGACTCGGCGCGTTGCAAGGCGAGGGGCGCTGCGAACCGCTTGAACCACCGACGAACCGGTCTCGATGCCGGACGACGCCACTCCTGCACGCTCGTCCGCAGTTTCACGGTGCAACACGACCAGCTGCACCATCGACAACAGTCGCGCTGGCTCCCGCCATCGCGGCAGCGTCGCAACCACATCGTCACCGATCAGTAGGTAGAACTCCGCGGTCGGCCAGCGCCCACGGAACGCTTCCACCGTGTCAACCGTGAATGATAACCCGCCCCTTTCGATTTCGATGGGATCAACGGTGATCCCTTCGAGCCCAGCGAAGCAGCGTTCCACCATCGCGAGTCGATCGACGGCCGGTGTACGCCCATCCTGCTTGAGCGGCTGAGTCGCCGCGGGCACCACCAGCAACAGGTCAAGTTCGAGTGCCTCACGGGCATCCTGCGCGATCAGCAGGTGGGCAACGTGAGGCGGGTCGAAGCTGCCGCCGAGTATGCCGATACGCATCGGCGAATGGGTCGGCGCGCGACTACTCAGCGCGGAGCGGGGCGCGCGAGCCCCTGAGGCAGCGGCACGGCGCCAACGGGCTTCTTCTCCGTCGCTGCAACCGTATCGGCGGGAGCACTGCCGCACGCGACCTTGACATCCGCGTCCTTCGGATACGCACGCCACATCGCAGTACACGTTTCCGCCGCGTCTTCCTTCCAGCGGATCTTCGTGTACAACTCGTGCAGCTTGAGCCAAGCCAATCGTGCCGACTTGGTGTTGGGATAGGTGGTAACGACATCCTTGAAGTAAATGATCGCGGGGTCGACAGACCGCCGGACACGCACATAGTGCACACCGGTGAGGTAGTCCTTCTCCGCCAACCACTCTTCGATCTGCTCGATCCGCGTCTTCGCCTCGGCGACTTCCTTGGCGTCCGGATAGGACGACAGCAGTGCGCGCAAAATGGATGCGGCCTTCGTTCCGTTTTCTGGATCGAGGGTCGGATTGTGCCAAAGCTTCTGATAGCTGCGCCCGACGCCCAGCATCGCGGTCGGAGCGAGCGTGTCGTCCGGGAATCCGTCGGTCACACGCTCAAACGACTGCGCGGCCAGCAGGAACTCAGAACGGCGCTCGTGCGTCAGTGCGAGATAGAAATAGGCCGGCGCAAGGAGCGGGTCGCGCGCCGACAGATCGGTGGTGAGACGTTCGAATCCAACCTGAGCATTGTCCCAGTGCTTCCGCTGGTACTCCAGCAGCGACGCACGAAACAGGGCTTCGGGGTTGGCAAAATTGCGCGGCTGGAACCCGGGAGCGCAGCCGGCCAGAGCGGCAGCGACGCCCAAAAAGACCAGCATCTGCCAGTCGACGCGAAACGGTTTCGAATTCATGCGCGGATTGATACCCGACGCATACGCGACTGATCCCTCACAAGGCCGTTCACGAGGCACGTCGGTCAGACGAGCGTGAACCAGACGCCAGACCGATCACGCGGGCCTTGGCGGCGGTCGTGGACGCCATGACGTTGCGCGTATCAACCACCAGCGTCGCGACGTCGGCGACGTGCTGGTAGTCCACCTTGGTGTGATCGGTGATCACGACGACGGCATCCGCCCAGCGCAGCATCTCATCCGACAGATCCACACCGCGACGCACGCTGTCTTCTTCGCGGAACTCGGCGACGAACGGGTCGTGGAATTCGACATGAGCCCCACGATTCTCGAGTAGGCGAATCACGTCGAGCGCGGGGCTTTCACGCACGTCGTCGATGTCGCGCTTGTATGCCACGCCCAACACCAGAATCCGGCTTCCACGCACCGATTTCCGGCTTTCGTTCAGCGCCCACGACACTTTCTCCACGACCCAATCGGGCATGTGCGAGTTGATCTCACTCGCGAGGTCGATGAAACGTGTCTTGTAGTTCAGTGTGCGCATCTTCCAGGCGAGATAGTGCGGATCAAGAGGGATACAGTGGCCGCCGATGCCTGGGCCCGGCGTGAACTTCATGAAACCAAACGGCTTGGTCGCGGCAGCGTTGATCACTTCCCACACGTTCACGCCCAGTTTGTCACAGACGATCGCGATTTCGTTCACCATGCCGATGTTCACGGCACGGAAGGTATTCTCGAGCAGCTTGACCAACTCGGCCGCTTCAGGCGAAGAAACGGGTACCACGGTGTCGATGCAGCTCGCATACAGCGCGCACGCAACCTCGACACAGTCGGGCGTAATCCCCCCGACGACTTTCGGCGTGTTCTTCGTGTTGTACGTCGGATTGCCCGGATCGACTCGCTCAGGGCTGAATGCGACGAACACATCGCGCCCGACCACCAACCCCTGCGCCTCGAGACGCGGTTGCAACAGCTCGCGTGTCGTGCCGGGATAGGTGGTGCTTTCGAGCACGACGCAAATACCGGCGCGTGCCTGACGCGCGATCGCGTCTGCCGCAGACAGCACGTAGGACATGTCTGGATCGCGGGTCTTGGCCAACGGCGTCGGCACGGCAATGCAGATCGCGTCGCAATCCTTGAGCCGGACCTCGACGGAGGTCGCCACGAAACTGCCCGAGGTCACCGCGGCCAGCACGTCCGCGTCAGGGACATCCTGGATATGCGACTTCCCCGACATGAGCTGATCGACCACGCGCTGCCCGATGTCATATCCAATGACCCGGAAGCCGGCGTTCACGAATTCCATCACCAGCGGTAGTCCCACGTAGCCGAGCCCCACCACGCCAACAACAGCGGAGCGGTCCTCGATCTTCGTGAGCAGTTGGGTCTTCATCGAATGGGTATGAACGGTCATGTCCGGTTCAACGCCCGAAGAAGGCGCGCACGACAGCGACGACTTCATCGCGTTGCGCGCCACTGAGTTCGGGATAGACAGGCAGCGATAAGACTTCCGTGGACGCCTTCTCCGATTCCGGGAACGCGCCTTCTGCGTAGCCCAGATAAGCGAAACAAGCCTGCAAGTGAAGAGAAAGCGGATAGTACACCGAATTCCCGATCCCCTTCTCTTTCAGGAACGCCTGTAGTGCACCACGCGCGGCAACGCGGATCGTGTACTGATTGTAGATGGACGTGTTTGGGGGTTCGATATACGGCGTCGTGATTTCCGGGACATCGGCAAACGCAGCATCGTAGAACGCAGCGTTGGCCCGACGTCCTGCACTCCACGCTTCCAGATGCGGCAGTTTGGCCTGCAGCACGGCCGCCTGCAGCGTATCGAGCCGGCTGTTGTAGCCGACCATCTCATGGTAGTACGTCTTCCGACTGCCGTGCGTGCGCAGCTTCATCATGCGATCGAACAACGTGTCGTCCTGCGTGACGATCATGCCACCGTCGCCATAGCCGCCAAGATTTTTTGACGGAAAGAAACTGAACGTTCCGATCGTCGTTGCTTCGCCGGCCATCACGCGCGTGCCATCGATCATGCGACTCGCACCGATGGTCTGCGCCGCGTCTTCGATGACAGGAATGCTTCCCGCCGCAGCATTCACCTGTTCGATCGCTGCCATCTGACCGAACAGATCGACGGCGATGATCGCCTTGGTGCGCGGCGTGATCGCCGTGGCGATCGCGGCCGGGTTGATGTTGAACGTGCGCGGATCGATGTCGACGAACACTGGCTTTGCGCCCACGTTGTGGATCGCGCCCGCCGTCGCAAAAAACGTGAACGGCGTCGTCACCACTTCATCGCCCGGTCCGACGCCAAGTGCGCGCAACGCGATCAGAATTGCATCGGTGCCGTTCGCGCAGCCGATCGCATGCTTGGTCTGCGACAGTGCAGCGATGCTGCTCTCGAGCGCACTGACAGGATCGCCGAGAATGAACGTCTGTTGATCGACGACGTGCATCATCGCGGCGACGACATCGTCGCGGATCGTCGCGTGTTGCGCCTTGAGGTCGAGAAGAGGAACAGCCATGGCGGGAATTGGTGTCGGGGTCAGTCGGCAGCTTCAGAAGGCAACGTCAGACGCTGACGCGCAGCGGAAGCGGTACATCGCGTCCGGTTTTCGCAGACTCGTAAATGCCGAGAATCAGTTCGAGCGATTTCCGACCGGCACGCCCGTCGGTGTCAGCCACGGCTTCCCCGCGCAACACAGCGACGACGTTGCGGTAGTACGCCTCGTGCCCGAAGCCGTACACCGTCGGCGGATTCGTGCTCGCCAGCTCCACCTGCTTGTCGTCGTCGTCGTAGTCGGCAAAGGTCCAGTGTTCGACCTTGTTCACTGCCGTGCCGCCGATCTTCACCGTGCCCTTTTCGCCAAGCACAGTAATCGAGCCTTCCATGTTTTTCGGGAACGTCAGCATCGTAACCTCGATCGTCCCGATTGCCCCAGAGCGGAACTTCATCACCGCCACGCCGCTGTCCTCGGCTTCGATCCGACGCGCCATCGTTGCCGTTTTGGCAATGACACTCTCGACCGGGCCGATCAGCCACTGAATCAGATCCACGTAGTGCGATGCCTGATTCATGAACGCACCACCGTCAAACTCCCACGTCCCGCGCCAAGGCGCCTGATCGTAGTAGTCCTGCGGACGCGTCCAGCGCACCGTGCAATTAGCCATGTAGATCCGACCAAAACGGCCGCGATCGATCGCGCGCTTCAGGAGCTGGATCGGGGGGTTCAATCGGTTCTGCTTGACGACAAACAATTGCACGTGGTTGTCGTCGCACGCCTGCACGAGTGCATCGGCGGCCGCGAGCGAAATCGCCATCGGCTTCTCCGAAATCACATGCCGACCAGACTTCGCCACCAGAATGCCGTGCTGCGGATGCAATCCCGAGGGCGTCGCAATCACAACGACATCCGACGGCACCTGTGCCAGCATCGGTTCGATACTCGTGAACCAGGGCACGCTGTGCAGTTCACCTGCCTCGCGCGCACGCGATTCAACGACGTCACACACCGAAACGAGTGTGAACGCCGGAATCTTCGCGATCGCTTCGAAGTGGTTCTTGGCTATACGACCGCATCCGACCAGTGCAATGCGAATCGGCTGACCGGAGGGAATCACGCCCTGAATCATTCCTGCTCCTGAATACGAGTCACCACAGTCCCCGTGCGCTGGTAGCGTGCGCCGGTTCCGGGGCACCGCAGCGTTTCCTCGACTGCACCGCCGAGCGACTCGCTCAGCGACTCCATGCGAAACCCTGCTTCCGACATCCACCCGATACGCTTTGCCGGCACCCCGGCCATCAACGCATAGTCGGGCACATCGCGATTCACGACGGCACCTGCACCGATGAATGCATAGCGACCAATCGTCGCACCGCAGACAATCGTTGCATTTGCACCGATACTCGCACCGCGCTTCACCAGCGTTTCGCGATACTCGTCCTTGCGTGAGACGGCGCTGCGCGGATTGAACACATTCGTGAACACCATCGACGGACCGCAGAAGACATCGTCTTCGAGAACCACGCCTTCGTACACCGACACGTTGTTCTGGATCTTGGCGTTGTTGCCGATGCGGACGCCGTTCATAACGACGACGTTCTGTCCGAGCGAGCAACGTTCACCGATCACCGCCCCCCCGAGCACATGGCAGAAGTGCCACACCCGCGTCGACGGGCCGATCACCGCGCCGTCGTCGACATACGCGGACTCGTGCACCTGCGCGCCGGCGCCAAGCGTCACCCCTGCGCCCACTCGGCCCTGCCCTGCAACCGAGATCATAGTGTTGCTGCTGCTCACGCGGGCACCGGTACGACTGATGGCATCGGGCGCGGTGGTAATCCGCGATGCGCGTCGAGCAGTTGATGCCACTCTTGCAGCGGTCGCACCTCGAGTTCGCGTGACTGACGGGCCGCAATCGCTTCGCACGCCGCACTCGCGGCCGACAAGGTGGTGGTATACGGCACGCGATTGGAAATCGCCGCTTGACGCAGACGTTCGTCATCGACCTGCGCATGCTTGCCGAGTGGCGTGTTCACGAGCAACTGCACGTCGCCGTTCAGAATGAGATCGGCACCGTGCGGACGCCCCTCATGAACCTTGAGCACCGTTTCGACCGGCACACCAACTGCGCGCAGATAGTTGGCCGTGCCACTCGTCGAAATGAGTTTGAAACCCAGTTCGTGGAATCGCTTTGCCAGTTTCGCTGCAATCGGCTTGTCGTCGTTGTTGACGGTGATCAGCACCGCGCCGTCGCGCGGCAATGCGTTATCTGCCGCCAGTTGCGACTTGAGGAACGCGGCGCCAAACCCCTCGGCGATTCCCATCACCTCGCCCGTTGAGCGCATCTCCGGACCAAGCACCGGATCGAACTCGCGGAACTTGTTGAACGGGAACACCGCTTCCTTCACGCTCACAAATGGCGGAATGATCTCTTCGGTAAATCCCACTTGTGCCAGCGTCTCGCCGAGCATCAGCCGTGCTGCAAGCGACGCGAGTGGAACACCGATCGCCTTGGACACGAATGGCACCGTGCGCGACGCGCGCGGATTCACTTCGATCACATACACCACGCCGTCTTTGTACGCGTACTGCACGTTGATCAGCCCAACAACGCCGAGTGCCTTCGCGAACGAAACCGTGTGCGCCCGCATCTGTCCGGCAGCTTCCGGCGGAATGAGATACGGCGGCAACACACATGCCGAGTCGCCGGAGTGAATCCCAGCGCTTTCGATGTGCTCCATCACGGCGCCAATCACGACATCGGTGCCGTCACTCAGTGCATCCACATCGGCTTCGAACGCATCTTCGAGGAAACGATCGACGAGCACCGGGCGCTCCTCGCTGACACGCGCCGCGCGCTCGAAGTAGTCGCGCAGCGACGTTGCGTCGTGCACGATTTCCATCGCGCGTCCACCCAGCACGTACGACGGACGGACGAGCACGGGATAGCCGATGCCATCCGCAATCTCAACGGCTTCGTCGACACTTGTTGCCGTTCCGTTGGCCGGCTGCATGATGCCAAGTTCGCGCGTGATCTTCTCGAACCGGCGACGATCTTCAGCGATGTCAATCGACTCGGGCGACGTGCCGAGGACTCGCACTCCCGCCGCCTCGAGTGGGCGCGTCAGCTTGAGTGGCGTCTGTCCGCCAAGCTGCACAATCACACCGATCGGTTGTTCGCGCTCAACGATTTCGAGCACGTCTTCAAGCGTCAACGGTTCGAAGTACAGCTTGTCGGAAATGTCGAAGTCTGTCGAAACCGTTTCCGGATTCGAGTTGACCATAATCGTTTCGTAGCCCTGATCGCGCAGTGCCAACGCCGCACGCACGCAGCAGTAGTCAAACTCAACGCCCTGGCCGATGCGATTCGGACCCGAGCCGAGAATGACGACCTTCTTGCTGTTCACGGTTGCCGCTTCGCTCTCTTCGTCGTAACTGCCGTAGAGATACGGCGTGCTCGACGGAAACTCGCCGGCGCACGTGTCCACCATCTTGTACGCCGGGCGCACATCGAGCGCCCACCGATGCGCGCGCACCGCCGATTCAGTTTCGCCGCGCAGTTGGGCAAGCTGCCGGTCTGAAAAGCCCATGCGCTTCATGCGGCGCATCGTCTCCGCGTCGATTGTCGGCTGCGCCGTGTACCACGTTTCCGCATCGAGCAGTTCGTGGAGTTGCTCAAGGAACCACGGATCGATTGAGGTGACTTCGTGCAGCTCTGCGGTGCCCATGCCCAGCAGCATGGCGTGCTTGAGCTGAAACACCCGCTCCGGCGTCGGACGGCGAAGCGCACCGCGCAGTGCTTCCCGCGACACTTCCGTCAGGCGATCATCGATGAGACGCTCGCCCACAGCCCAACCGGGACGTCCGGTCTCCAGTGCGCGCAGTGCTTTCTGAAACGCTTCCTTGAACGTGCGACCGATCGCCATCGATTCGCCGACCGACTTCATCTGCGTCGTGAGCCCCGGATCACTCGTCGAAAACTTTTCGAAGGCAAAGCGCGGGCACTTCACCACGACGTAGTCGAGCACCGGTTCAAAGCTCGCCGGTGTCGTCTTCGTAATGTCGTTCGGGATTTCGTCGAGTGTGTAACCGATGGCGAGCTTGGCGCCGATGCGCGCGATCGGATAACCGGTTGCCTTGGACGCAAGCGCCGAGGAGCGCGACACACGCGGATTCATCTCGATGACAATCAGATCGCCGTTGATGGGGTTCACGGCAAACTGAATGTTGCAGCCGCCTGCGTCGACGCCGATCTCGCGTATGATGGCGACGGCCGCATCACGCATGACCTGATACTCGCGATCGGTGAGCGTCATCGCCGGTGCAACCGTGATGGAGTCGCCGGTATGCACGCCCATCGGATCGAGATTTTCGATGGAGCAGACAATCACCACGTTGTCGGCGTGATCGCGCATCACCTCGAGTTCGAACTCCTTCCAACCGAGCAGCGACCGCTCGATCAGCACCGAATGCACCGGCGAGAGATCGAGGCCGCGACGCACCATCGTCTCGAACTCTTCGCGGTTGTAGGCGATCCCGCCACCTGTGCCGCCAAGCGTGAAGGACGGACGGATGATCGCCGGGAATCCGGTGACCTCGACGCCAGCGATGGCGTCTTCGAGCGTCGTCACCGTGCGTCCGGCGGCACAGGTGAGCCCGATCTTTTCCATCGCCTCGGCGAACAGCTTGCGATCTTCGGCAACGCGAATTGCTCGCGCATTCGCGCCGATCAACTCACAGCCATACTTCGCCAGCACGCCGCTGTCGGAGAGCGCCAGCGCGACGTTGAGCGCGGTCTGGCCGCCCATCGTCGGCAGCACTGCATCCGGTCGTTCACGCGCGATCACCTTCTCGACAAACTCAGGAGTCACCGGCTCGATGTAGGTGCGATCGGCAAACTCGGGGTCGGTCATGATGGTAGCCGGATTCGAATTCACGAGGATGACCTCGTAGCCTTCTTCGCGCAGCGCCTTCGTGGCCTGCGTGCCGGAGTAATCGAATTCAGCGGCCTGCCCGATCACGATCGGCCCGGAGCCGATAACGAGAATGCGGTGCAGGTCAGAGCGTCGTGGCATGTATCAGATCGTCGATGATGTCTTCGAATGAACGCGTCGCCCGCCACCCAGTGGCGTGCTGCAATTTGCGCGAGTCCCCGACCAGCGAGGGAACGTCGACCGGGCGGAGCAGCGCTGGATCGACCGAGATCTCCGCCTGTACGCCCGTGCGCGCGAGGACCGATTCCACGATCGACTGCACCGACCGTCCGGTGCCGCTGGCCACGTTGTACGCCTCGCCAGGCGTGCCCCGTCGGCAGAGTGAAATATACGCAGCGACAACATCACTTACATGCAGGAAATCGCGCACCGGCGTCGTGTTGCCCATGACCAGCGGCGCACCGGCCGGCGCGTCACGCAACCCAAGCGCGCGCTGCACCAGCGCGGGAAGCACGAAGCGCGGTTCCTGCCCGGGGCCGCTGTGGTTGAAGCTGCGCGTCAACACCACGCGGAGTCCCGTCGCCCGCCACTGTTGCAGCGCCAACGTCTCCTGCGCGCACTTGGTCGCAGCATACACCGTGCGCGGTTCCAGCGGCGCCGATTCGGCGATCGGCCCCTCGTCCGCGGACCGTCGTCCATACTGCTCGGCGCTGCCGACGATGAGGACCGTCGGATCCATCGTGCCCGCACTCCGCGCGACTCCAATCGCGTGCAGCAAACTGGCCGTCGACGTGACGTTGATCTCCCATGCCATCGCCGGATCGGCCTCGGCGGCCGACAGGTGCGAGATCGCCGCCAGATGCACTACGAAATCGAACGACGCACCCTGCACAACCTGCTTCACATAGCGCGCATCGCGCAGGTCTCCGATCATCCACGTCAACGGCGCGCTCAGTGGTGACGCACTCGGTACGGAGGCTTCCGCGAGTGCCTGAAGTGGTGAGGGCTCCGCCGCCACCGGTTCCAGCGCCAGTGCGGTCACGGCGATGCCCTCGCGGCGCATCGCAGCCGTCAGCCATCGACCCACGAATCCGGCCGCGCCGGTGATCAGCGCGTGGGGCATGCCAAGCGTGTCACGGTGAGCACACATGCCATGCGCGTGTTCACCGCGCCTGCGAGTATCGATCGAGATCCGCCTCGACCATCATCTGCACGAGGCCTGCGAACGCGACCTGTGGCTGCCATCCAAGTTCGGTCCTGGCGCGCGACGGGTCGGCCACCAGCAGATCCACTTCGGCCGGCCGGAAGAAGCGCGCGTCCTGTACTACAAACTCGCGATAGTCGAGCCCGACCGTGCTGAAAGCGGCGTCGCAAAACTCCCGCACCGAAAAGGTCGACCCGGTGCCAATCACATAATCCTGCGGCGAATCCTGTTGCAGCATGCGCCACATCGCATCGACGTAGTCGCCAGCGAAACCCCAGTCGCGGCGCGCGTCGAGATTGCCGAGTCGCAACTCCTGCTGCAGGCCGAGCTTGATGCGGGCGACGGCGTCGGAAATCTTGCGCGTCACGAACTCAAGCCCTCGGCGCGGCGATTCATGATTGAAGAGAATCCCCGAGACCGCGAAGAGGTCGAAGCTTTCGCGATAGTTGACCGTGATCCAGTGGCCGTAAAGCTTGGCGACACCGTACGGACTGCGCGGATAGAATGGCGTCTCTTCACGCTGCGGCGTTTCGACTACTTTGCCGAACTGTTCACTCGAACTCGCCTGATAGAAACGCGCCTTCGGCGCAGCTTTGCGCAACGCTTCGAGCATGCGCGTCACGCCAAGTGCGGTGAATTCTCCCGTGAGCACGGGCTGTCCCCACGATGTCTGCACAAAACTCTGCGCCGCGAGATTGTAGATCTCGTCGGGAGCGCATGCCTGGACGACGTCGGTGAGCGAGGTCTGATCGAGCAGGTCTGCCGAGGCGAATTCGACGCGATCGACCAAGTGCGCAATGCGCTCGTATGGCGTCGTCGAGGAACGGCGCACAACACCGACGACACGATAGCCCTTCGAGAGCAACAGCTCCGCGAGATAGGATCCATCCTGCCCGGTGATGCCGGTGATCAGCGCAGTTTTCAAAGGAATCGCGAGTAGTGTGTGATGGGTAGTGAGTTAGGAAGCGACCGAGAACAACTCACCCGCAGCAACGTCGGTCACCTATGCACGAAAGCGGGGAGCCCGAGTACTGCGAGCTCCCCGCCTTGTCGTGTGCACAGCGTGCGTCAGACCGCGGCGACCTGACCGCGAGGTGCGCGAGGCACCTTACCGGCTGCGAGGCAGCGCGTGCACACCTTCACCTTGATGATCTTGGTTCCGTCGAGTGTCCGAACGACCTGCAAGTTCGGCTTCCAAGTGCGACGGGTCTTGTTGTTCGCGTGCGATACGCTGTTGCCGAAGGCGACGCCTTTGTCGCAGTGGTAGCAACGGCTCCGATTGATGGCCATGTCCGTGCTCCCCTTCAGCTGAGAATCAGTTCGATACGCGCCATTTCTGCGCCGTCACCCTTGCGGTGGCCGGTCTTCAGAATGCGCGTGTATCCGCCCGGACGCGTTGCGAATGCAGGACCAAGCTCCTGAAAGAGCTTGTCTGCCGCGCCACGCTTGTGGACGTGCTTGGCCGCGAGACGACGCGCGTGAAGCGTGCCGCTACGAGCCTTGGTGATGAGCTTCTCGACGAACGGGCGGAGTTCTTTTGCCTTCGCCTCGGTCGTCTCGATCGCGCCAGACTCGATCAACGAGGTGGCGAGGTTACGGAGCAGCGCCAAGCGCTGTTCACTGGTCCGCCGAAGTTGGCGATTGGCCTTGCGATGGCGCATGGGAAATTACTCCTCGTCTTCGTCGTCGTCAGGCGCATTTTCGGCGGCGCGGCTGGGCGCGGTGCCCATGTCGAGAATACGGACACCGTCCGTGCTCTCTTCGTAACGCATGCCGAAATTGAGCCCTTCCTTCTCGAGCAGTGCGGCGATTTCCTGCAGGGACTTCTTACCGAAGTTCTTCACCTGAAGGATCTGCGCCTCGGTCTGGCGAACCAGATCACCGAGCGAGCGGATGTTGGAATTCTTGAGTGAATTGACCGAGCGAACCGACAGTTCAAGGTCGTCGATCGGAGTACGGAACAACTCGGCCAGGCGGAGCGCGTCGCTGTTCGCGCCGTCGCCAGCAGTGCCGGGTTGTGCAGACGCGGACGAACCAAAACCCACGAAATACTGGAAGTGGGTCTGGGCCAGCGCCGCGGCGTAGCTGACGGCTTCCTCGGGCGACATCGTGCCGTTGGTTTCGACCGTAAGCGACAGGCGATCGTAGTCGGTGCGCTGTCCGACGCGGGTTTCCGCGACGGTGAAGTTGGCGCGACGCACCGGGCTGTAGATCGCATCGATGCGCACGACATCGACCGAGAGATTCTTGTCGGCCGGATGCTCGTCACGTTCGACGTAGCCACGGCCCTTGTTCACGTACAGTTCGACGTTGAAATCGCGGTCGTCCGTGACTGTGAACAGGTGATGCGACGGATCGATGACCCGTGCGCCACCCACGCCGCCGATCTGGATGTCGGCCGCCGTCACGGCGCCGGCACCACTCTTCACGAGGCGCAGCACGGCCTGCTCGACATCGTCAGGCAGCGCGAGCGTCAACGTCTTGAGGTTACCGATGATCTGGTGCACGTCTTCGACGACCCCTGGGATCGTCTGATGCTCGTGCACGACGCCTTCGATGCGGAACGCCCACACCGCGGAACCACGCAGCGACGACAGGAGCAGTCGACGCATGGCGTTGCCGAGTGTGTGACCGAAGCCGCGCTCGAGCGGCTGCAGTCGGAACTCTGCCAAATTCGGGTTGTCCTCGCGCTTCGTTGCTTCAACGAGCTGCGGACGAACAAGCCCGCTGAGATCGATCGTGTTTGCCATATGGTGCTGAAAGTCCTGTGATGGTCACACCGGGAACTGCGGCCCGGCGACGCTCTGCCTCGCCCCGAACGCGTGGCAGACCCGTATGGGAGATCGGGTCCCGACCCTGCGACTGCGACTGCGACGATGCAAGACTGGAAACCACTCAGTACCGAGTTTGCAGTTCGAGTATCGAGTGCGCGGTTACTGCTGACTCATAACTCGAACTGCAAACTGGAGACTGAGTAGTTGGTTACTTCGAGTACAACTCCACGACCAACTGTTCCTGCGCCGCGAGCGGAATCGCCGTACGTGCCGGCTTCTCCAACACGCGCCCGCTGAACGACTCCTTGTCCACCGCGATCCACGAGAGCGACGATCCACGACCGCTCTGCTCGAGCGCGGCCTGCACCAGCACCAGTTCGCGCGACGTCTGCTTCACGCGGACTTCTTCGCCCGGACGGACCTGATACGACGGCACGTCGAGGATGCGCTGCTTGACTTCGATGTGGCGGTGACGGATGAGCTGACGCGCGGCCTTGCGGCTGGGTGCAAAACCCATGCGGTAGATCACGTTGTCGAGACGCGTTTCGAGCGCCGCGAGCAGGTTGTGACCCGTGATGCCCTGCTGCGTGGAAACGCGATCGAACGTATTGCGGAACTGCTTTTCGGAGATGCCGTACATGCGCTTGATCTTCTGCTTCTCGCGCAGCTGCTTGGCGTATTCCGACAGCTTCTTGCGACGCGCCGTGGCCTGACCGTGCTGACCGGGAGCGTAGGGACGACGCTCGACCGGGCACTTCTCGGTGAAGCACTTGGTGCCCTTGAGGAACAACTTCTGTCCTTCGCGGCGGCACTGACGGCAGCTCGGACCTGTATAGCGAGCCATGATCAGACCCTCCGACGCTTGGGGGGACGGCAGCCGTTGTGCGGGATCGGGGTCACATCACGAATGGACTTGACCTGGAGGCCGGCGGCTGCGAGTGCCTGAATGGCGGATTCGCGACCACTGCCCGGACCCTGCACGCGCACGTGCACGCGACGCACACCGGCCGTGAGCGCTTCTCGCGCGCACTGCTCGGAGGCAACCGTTGCCGCGAACGGCGTCGACTTCTTCGATCCCTTGAATCCCGCCTTGCCGGAGGACCCCCATGACACGGCATTGCCATGCATGTCGGTGATCGTGATGGTCGTGTTGTTGAACGTGGCGCTGACGTGGGCGATGCCTTCGGCCTCGACGACGCGCTTGGTCTTCTTTGCGGTAGCCATGGTTTACTTGGTCACCTTCTTCTTGCCCGCGATAGCGCGGCGCGGCCCCTTCTTGGTGCGCGCGTTGGTG
>JBKJTE010000091.1:0-19450 GCA_046590495.1 Gemmatimonas sp.
GAACCAGCCGTTCGGTCTGATCGCGGCAAGCACGCCGATCGTCACGCCCGTGAGAGTCGCAAGCAGCATTGCCGCCGTCGCCAGCAGCAGTGTGCGTGGAAATCGTTCCGCGATATCGTCGATGATCGGCCGGTTGGTGATGTAGGAGCGGCCGAGGTCTCCCCGCAGCACGCCGCTGGCGTAGTGCGCGAACTGGACGGGGAGCGGGTCGTCAAGACGGAGTTCAGCGCGGAGTCGCGCGATCGTCGCTGCGTCGGCACGTTCGCCGACCATGGCCTGCACCGGGTCGCCGGGCGCGACATAGAGCAGCAGGAACACCACGATCAGCACGCCGACGAGCGTGGGAATCGAGAGCAGTAATCGCCGGCCCAGTAGCGCAAGCATCGGGCAAATGTAGCGGATGGAGTTTGGCCGAGGGGTCGGGAATGCCGGGTTCACGTGCGGCTCGAATTGTCACGCATGCCACCCGGTGGTCGTCAACATCCACCTACCGGAGACTCGACGACGACGTCGGGTGAGGTATACCACAGCGCTTGGATCCTCAATCAATGTTCTTTCGCAAATCCGGTCCTCCTGACCCGCCGACGACTCCCAAAGGCGACGCACGCCAGGGCGCATCGTCGATCTTGCACCTCGTGAAGGACGTCCCAGAATCGGCGACGCCGGCAGCGGCGGTCGGCGATTCGGCGGCCGCGGACGAGAGCAAATACGGCGCTGATCTGGGGCTGGTGCTGGACGCGCTGGGCAGCATTCTGGCGACGTTTGCCCGCTTCACGTTCGACCTCCCAGACCGTCCTGCCGCCAAATCGGCTGCGGACCTCGCCCGTTGGCAGCGTCACGCGACGCTCGGCGTCCCGCTCTCGCCGGATGGTGGTGCGACCGCGGCCGGGGTGCACCCGCGTGATTGGCCTGGCGTTGTCAGAAGCTTCACCGAGCATCGCCGGGAAGAGAAGCGCTATGTCGACAGCGCGGTCGGCGATCTCCGCGACGCGCTCTGGACGTGCATTCAGACGGTGCACAACGCGGTCAAGCTTGACGTGTCGACCGATGCGACCGTCGGCGCGCAGATGCATCGCGCGCACCAAGCGATCTCGAATATGCAGATCGGTTCCATCAAAGACGAAGTGCTCGGCGCACTCTCCACGATGGAGGCCGCGCTGCAGTCGCGGCGCACCGAGCAGGACGCGCAATATGCATCACTCGCCGAGCGTCTCGATCACGTGCGTGGTCAGCTCGAGGAAGCGCGTCGCGAAAGCACGACCGATGCGCTGACCGGTCTTGGCAACCGCAAGATGTTTGACACGTCGATCGAACACGCCGTGCATTTTCATGCCCTCGGCCGCGCGCCGGCGACGCTGCTGATGATCGATGTCGATGACTTGAAGGCCGTCAACGACACGTTGGGTCATCAGGGTGGTGACATGGCGATTGTCGGCGTGGCGAATTGCCTGTCGAAGGTATTTCTGCGTCAGTCGGATACGCTGTGTCGGTTTGGCGGCGATGAATTCGTCGCGATCCTCACCAACACCGACACGAAGACGGCGCAGAGTCTCGCAAAACGTCTGGTGTCGATGGTGAGCGAAATGCCGTCGCCGGAAGGGATGAAGTTCAAGGTTGGGGTGTCGGTGGGGATTTCGCAGATCGAACCGACCGATGACGCGGAGTCGTGGGTGTCCCGCGCGGACCAGGCGCTCTATCGGGCGAAACAGAACGGCCGTTCGTGTGTGGTGACTGCGGGCGAATAGCCGGTCTGTCTATTTGTTCGTGGTGCCAAGTGTGACTTTGGTCCACCGTTGGCCGTTGAAGATGACCGGCACCTCGAAGCCTTGGACCCAGGGTTGAATCGCATACAGCTCGTTGTAGAAGAAGAGCGGGACGAGTCCCATCTGGTTGTATGCGATTGAATCAGCCTGGCGGTAGAGAGCAGCGCGTTTCGCGGCGTCCGACTCACGGTGTGATGCATCGACGAGACGATCGAACGTTGCATCGCTGAAGAACGAGACGTTTCCACCGGCGCCGCGATTCGCCGTGTGCAGCAGCGGATAGAGAAAATTCTCGGCGTCGGGATAGTCGGCGTACCAGTCCTTGAGGACGAGATCCGTCTGCCCCGCACGTGCTGCGGCCCGCATCGAACTTGCGTCACGTTGCACGATCTTGATGCGAATGCCGGCGGCGGCGAGATAGGCTTGCAGTGTTTGCGCGAGTCGGGGGAACGGGGCGGTCTGCGAACACCACAGTTCCAGATCGATGCCATTCGGAAAACCTGCGGCGGCGAGTGCGGCTCTGGCCGCCGAACTGTCGTAGGGGATGACGCGACGCGATGTGTCGGTGCCCTCGAGCGATGGTGGGATGACACCAGCGGCGACGCGTCCACGTCCGGCGAGCAGCTGCTTGAGCAGCACGGGCACATCGATCGCTTGCGCGATTGCGCGACGAACACGCACGTCTTTCAGCGGACCACGCGTTGTGTTGACGCCGATGTACCAGAGCCGGAGTGCCGGTGCGCTGGTGAGTCTGGCCTGTCGCGCGTCGGTGTCTTCCCAGGCGCGGGTCTGATCTTCCGGGACGTAGAGAATATCGACCGTGCCGCTTTCGAATTCGGCGACCGCGGTTGACGGTTCCGGGATGATGCGCGCGATCAGTGTGTCGATGGTCGGTGCACCGCCGAAGTAGGTCGGATTGCGCGCGAACTTGAGGTAGTCGTCGTGTTTCCATGCGACGAGCCGCCACGGGCCCGTTCCGACCGGCTTTTCGCTGAAGTCTGGGCCAACATTCGGTGGCGTAATCGACGCGACCGGCATCGCGAGCAGCTTGGGGAAGATCGCCAACGGCTGCTCGAGCGTGATGACGACTGTGGAATCGTCCGGGAACGCGACGCCGATCGACTTGGCTTTGCCATCGGCGAAGTCTTTGGCACCCTTGATCGGCAGCAGCGGCCAGACGGTGCCGCTCTTGGTCTTTGGGTCGAGAACACGCACAAACGCGAGTGCGACGTGACCGGCGACGAAGGGCGTTCCGTCCGAATACGTGACGCCCTGTCTCAAGTGGAACGTGTACGTGATGCCGTCGCCGCTCACGTCCCACCGCTCAGCGAGAGCGGGTTCGATCTTCGCGTCGGGGGAAAAGCGCGTGAGTCCGTCGAACAGGTACGCGACCGCTCGCCCGGAGGGAACGTCGGTGGCGTGCGCCGGATCGAGCGAGCGCGGGTCGTACCAATCGCGGGAGTCTATCAGCGTATGGCGATCCACCGACGGCTCGGCGCGCCGACATCCGGCCGCGAGGGAAAGGAGCAGGACGGCGACGTGAATCCCCGAGTGGGAAACACCAGCGCGAGAAAGGCGCATGTCGTGGTTGACTGAGGGCGAGAGGCGGACGAGCTTTCCGACGCAATCTACCGAGGGAAGCAGTCAACGTCCCGGTGCTATCCAACGCAACAATTTCTGCATTCATCGCGCCTGATTCCATCCGTGGCTTTGCCAGCGGCACTACGTGACACGCACTGGCGATCCGGCACGCGAAACGCGGCACTGATGGTCGTTTTGTTGGCGCTCTTTGCCGTGCCGGCAGGCGCGCAGGACGTGTCATGTGAGCGCGGTGATCGCGAAGTGCGTGTGCTCCGCTTTGCAGGCAACGCCGAGTTTCAGGCGACGGCGCTCGCTGCGACCGTTGCGACCGTTCCGTCCTCATTTGCGGGGTTGCCAATCATCGGCGAGCGCCGCTGTCTCGATCCCGTAGAATTTCGACGCGATGTACAGCGACTCGAAACGCTGTACCGTCGGCGTGGCTTCCCTGACGTAAAGGTCGATACGCTGGTGCGGACACTGCGCGCAGGTGCCATTGAAATCACGTTCAAGATCACCGAGGGGCAGCCGATGCGCGTGGCTGCGCTGAGTGTGCGTGGCGTTGACGTGGATAGGGCGGTGCAGATCGCGGCGCGCGATTTTCCGTTGCGGGTGGGTGGTGTGTTTGATCGCGGCGCGCTGGAAGCGGGGCGTGACACGCTGGTCAAACGTTTGCGCAACGTGGGGTGGCCACAGGCTGAAGCGTTGCTGGCGTACACGACCAATTCGGCGGCACGCACGGCTGATGTGGAGGTCACCATCGTGCCGGGCATACGTGCAAAGTTGGGGCGCATCGCCATCCGCGTTGATACTGCTGGAACGGGGTCGCGTCGTGTTTCAGACGCGACGATACGTCGGACGATGGCCTTGCGCACCGGCGATTGGTATTCGGCGCGTGCGATCATCGATGCGCAGCGTAATCTCTACCAGACGGACGCATTCCAACGCGTGGACCTGTTGCCGGACAGCGTTCAACCACCTGGCGATTCGACGGTCAATCTTGTGGCGCGCCTGGTTGAAGGCGACGCCTGGGCGGCGCGGGGTGGCATTGGCTGGGCCACGCTCGATTGCTTTCGCGTGCAAGGCTCGTTGACCGATCGCGATTTTCTTCCTTTTGCGCAGCGCCTCGAATTGACGGCGCGTGTGAGCAAGATCGGTGTGGGTGCGCCGCTGGGCGGTGCGCCTTCGTTCTGTCAGGGGCAAGCGCGGACGGATCCGTACAGCAAGACGCTCAACTACTACACCGCGATGACGATCCGTCAGCCGGTGCGCGCGAATCAGTCGCGCGTGCCAACGTTGACGGTGTTCAGTTCGACGCTGTCCGAGTATCGCGCATTTCTACGCCGTGCACCGATCGGTGGGGCCCTGTCTGTGACGAACCCGCTGCAGTCGAAGGTGCCGAGTACGTTGTCGTACCAGGTGGAGTTGGGTCGCACGGAAGCGGAGCCGGCGTTTTTTTGCGCGGTGTTCAATGCGTGCGACAGCGACTCGCGAAACTTTCTGCAGCGCAACAATCGACTCGCGGCGTTGGAGTACTCGGTCGTTCGCGCGCGCGTAAACGATCCGTTGCGGCCCACCGGCGGCAGCACAATCCGAGCTGGATGGCGCTACGCATCCACACTCCTCGGCTCTGACAAATCGCAGCAGTTCAAGCGTGGCACCGCTGACGCGACGTGGTATCACGACATCGGGTATGGGGCGACGGTCGTGGCGCACTTGCGTGGTGGACTCGTGTTCGGTGGCGGCACCAATCCGAATTTGAGTGGATTCATTCCGCCGCAGGAGCGTTTGTACGCGGGTGGCCCAACCACGGTACGTGGCTTTCGTCAGAACGAACTTGGTCCCGCCGTCTACATTGTGAACGGCTATCGGCAGGTGAGTGAAAACGGGCAGCTGTTCTATCGCGCGGATTCAGGGAGCGTCGCCGAACGTGTGGTGCCGACAGGTGGCAACGCACTGTTCGTCGGGAATCTCGAGGTGCAGGTGCCGAGTCCTGTTGCGCCGAAGTTGCTGCAGCTGGCGATTTTCACGGACGCCGGTCGGCTGTGGAATCGCGCAGGGAGTTTGCAGGGCACGACGGTGACTGATGATGGTGCGATGGTGAAGATCACGCCCGGCGTGGGCGTGCGCATTGTCTCGCCGTTCGGTGCGATTCGCGTCGACCTGGGTTACAACGGTTATCGATTGCCGGCCGGTGCTGCGTATTACAACGCGCCGTTGCAGGCGGGGATCGCACCACTGTATTGCGTGAGTCCGAGTAACACGTTGCCTGTGCGTACGGCGTCCACGACCGGTGCGCCGCCCGCGCAGGATCCCGGCGCGTGTCCGGCCTCGTTTCGCCCTGAGCGTCGCACTGGATTGCTCGGCCGGTTGAATCCGAGCATCTGGATCGGGCAGGCGTTTTAGAATGATAACGCGCGCGTTCCAGGTCGAGAGTTGCGGGGCGCCACGCTGATGGCGCCGCGTCGGCGCACGATCGTCCTCGCAACTGCGGCGGTGCTGCTGGGCATCGGCGCGTTGTGCGTTGGCGGTATTGCGACGTTGACGCAGACCGATCGCGGACGGGCGCTGATCATGGAAGCGCTCGTGCCGACACTATCGGCAGCGATTCCCGGAAAACTGTACGTCGGGAAAGTGGGCGGTTCGTTGTTTACCGATCTGTCGATCGACTCGCTCGATATTCGGGCGCCGGACGGAACGCCGTTCATCAGCACCGGTCTGATTCGCGTTACCTACGACCCGCGCGACCTGCTCGATCGCCGCATCATTCTCAAGTCGCTTGAAGTGCAGCGGCCAACGGTGACGCTGGTCGACTACGGCAACGACGATTGGAACTGGAAGCGGGCGGTGCGGCGCGGCGGTCCAAAACTTCCCGAACGTCCCGGGAGTTTCGGTCAGTTCGTCGCGATTGATACGGCAGCGATTCACGAAGGGACGCTCGTCGTGCGCATGCCGTGGGCGCCGTCCGATTCACTGAAAGGCGCGAAACGTGACAGTGCAATCACCTTCAACACGACCCGGCTCGACGGCGAAATCCGGTACGAGCGCGCGCGACTCGCGGGCATACCGCGCGACACGAATCGACTGGTGCGTGTGTATCGGTTTGTGCGCGGGGATCTCGCACTCGGTCGTTCGAGACTCGCCGATCCCGATTCCATCGGCCAGCGCTTTGCCCTCAGAAAGTTCGATGTGGTCTGGGTGTATCCGCCGCTCTGGTTCCGTAATCTGAGCGGCACGGTGCGCAAAATCGACGATTCATTGTGGCTCGATCACGCGAAATTCAATCTCGCAAATTCGTCGGCGCGCGGAAATGTGAAGGTCGTGTGGGGCGATGGCAAACCGGTGCGCTACGATGTGAGGCTGCGCGGTGACACGGTGGCGATGGCTGACGTGGCGTGGATCGATCCGTCGTTGCCACAGAGCGGCGGTGGCAGCACGATCCTCACCATCAAGAATGATCCAAAGGATCTGAACGTGATGGAGTATGCGTTGCGCGACATGGACGCGAAGTCGATGCGTTCACGCGTGCGTGGCAAGATGACGTTTGGTGTCGGTGGACCGGTGCTGCGGGTGAGCGATGTCGTGATGGATCTCCAACCGGCCAACACCGACTTGCTGCGCCAATTCAATGGAAAGCCGTTTCCGTACAATTGGCAGGGCGACCTGTCGGGGCGTATCGTCGCACGCGGCGGCCCGGTCAACCGCTGGTTCATGGATCAGGCGAACCTGACATACACTGACGCTCACGTGCCGGGAGCGGTGTCCCGTGCCTCGATCGACGGTCAGCTTGATATCTACCAGCCTGCCGAAGCGATGCTGCACGATGTCACCCTCAGGATCGATCAACTCGATCTGCGGACGCCGAGGTTCGTGAACCCGTTGTTCCCCGATGTGAACGGGTTTTTGCGCGGCTCGATGCACCTCGATTCACTGTGGTACATGGCGCGGTTCTCGCAAGCCGAGTTTGATCACATCGACGGCATCGGTCAGCCATCGCACTTCACCGGCAGCGGTCGTTACGCGGTGCTGAGGGAAGGCGTGCACTTTGATGTCGAGATGCAAGCCGCGCCGCTTTCATACACGACGTTGTCGCGCTCGTATCCATCGCTGCCATTCCGCGGCAGCGCTGTCGGTACAATCCGTGCGGCGGGTCTCGCGGAAGATTTTTCGTTGACGACAACCCTGGCGGGCGAGGGGGGCGAGATCTCGTTCGCGGGACGCATGGACGCGCTCGAGCCGGAGTTCGCGGCGACCGGTAGCTATCGCGTTCGCGGTCTGAACATGCAGACGCTGTTTGGTGATCCACTGTATCCGGTTACGGCCCTCTCGATCGTCGGTGATCTGGCGTTGCGCGGCGCGGACCTCGCATCGATGCGCGGGCCGCTGCGTGCAACCGTCGATCAGTTCTCGCGCGTCGCCGAGGTGCGGCTCTTTGGTGGCATTGCACACGTTGCGTTCGACTCGGGGCACGTTCGCGTGGACACACTCGCGATCGAAAGTTCCGCGCTGCGCATGACGGCGCGCGGCGGACTTGGACTGCTCGCGTCGCGTCGCGATTCGCTCGCGTTCACGGTGTTCGTGGACTCGCTGGGTGGTCTGCGTCCGTGGTTACAGAGCAACGATCCGCGCAGCCCCGGTTTTGTGCTCGCCGGCGACACCCTGACTGGCGCACTCGAAATGCGCGGCCGCCTGATCGGCTCCATCGATTCGCTCGACGCCGTCGGACTGGGCGTCGATATGCGCGCGGATGCATCAGGCGTGGTGATTGCCGGCACGCGCGCGCGTCGTGCGAACGTTGCACTCGATGTGCACGATGTGATGCGCAAGTTCACCGGTGCTCTGCAGTTCACACTCGATTCGGCGCGACTGGGCGGCGTTGATGTCGCGGCTGCAGCCGGACGTTCGACTCTGCGCGACGGACTCGCGGAAACGTTCGGGATCGAGTTGCGCACGCCCGCGGAATCGCGCGTCGCACTGCACGGCGGCGTTACACGGCAGGGTGACACGAGCACCATCACGCTCGACACACTCTCCATTCGCGTGGACAGTGGTTTTGCGCGGCCGCGCGGGTTCTCGCTGCTTGCGCCAGCGGTGCTGCACACGTCGCGTGGGATTCTCGGCACACTCGACTCTCTCGTCCTCGTTCACTCCGACACCGGTCGCATTGCGCTTCGTGGATCGCTGGCCGACTCAGGTGTCGTTGGCGGTCGCATGGACTTTGATCGGGTGCCGCTCGCTGACATTGGTCGACTGCTGCGCACCGATCGTCTCTCCGGTGGCAGTGCAACAGCACAGCTGACGATCGCCGGCACGCGTGAACGGCCACGAATCGACGGCACAATCACGCTGCGCGATGCGCTCGCGGCACGCGTCCGCTTGGGCGAACTCACGGCAACTGCGCATTACGACTCGCTGCGACTTGGCGTCGATGCCGCGCTCAACGTCGATGGTAAACCGGCGCTCAAGGCGAATGCGTCGTTGCCAATCGATCTCGCGCTCCTGCGGGGGCGCGCACGCGAGATCAACGAACCACTCACCGGACGCATCGTCAGCAATCGTGCCGACCTGTCACTGCTTGAAGCGCTCTTCCCCGCTGTGAGTCGTGCGCGCGGTCGTCTCTCCACCGACGTGCAACTCACCGGCACGTGGGAGAAGCCGCGCTTACGCGGACAAGTACTGATGGACTCCGGCGCGCTCACGCTCGACAATCTGGGTATCCGGCTCGAACAGGCACGCGCCGACATCGGCCTCGCTGGCGATACGATCTACGTGCGGCGCTTTGGCGCGATCAGTGGAGCACCGCAAGACTCGCTCGGCGTGAGTGGTGTCATCAGTTTCAGCGATCCAAGCAATCCGATTTTCGACCTGAAGCTCGCAGCCAACAACTTTCTCGCGATCGACAAGGCGCGCACCGCATCTCTGACCCTGACCACGACATTGCCGCTCACGCTGTTCGGCCCGAGCACTTCGCCGAGGGTGCGTGGTGCCGTCCGGATCGATCGAGGGCGCGTGTACATCCGGGCGCTTTCGCAGCGTCGGGGCCTCGATCTCAGCGAGAACTTCGACGTCATCGACACGGCGCGCCTGGGCATGGATGTCTTGTTGCCCGACGGCCCTAATGCGTTGATGAAAGACCTCGTGCTCGAAGATGTGCGCGTGAACATCGGTGACGATGTGTGGCTGCGTTCGCCCGAAGCGAACATCAAACTGGGCGGCTCCTTGCGCGTAACGCGCGCGGCCGGTCGTGATGGCGGCGTTGCGCGACTCACACTGGCCGACTCGCTCACC
Organism: Gemmatimonas sp.; assembly: GCA_046590495.1. Classification (GTDB taxonomy): domain Bacteria; phylum Gemmatimonadota; class Gemmatimonadetes; order Gemmatimonadales; family Gemmatimonadaceae; genus Gemmatimonas. The sequence continues at coordinate 9,630 of JBKJTE010000091.1, forward strand.
GTCGAACGCGGCACCTACCAGCTGAACCTGGGAATCGCGCGTCCGGGCTTTGCAGTGGAACGCGGAGTGGTGCGATTCTTCGGCGATCCTGATCTCGAGCCCGCGCTCGATATCACAGCCCTGCACACCGTGCGCGAGATGCGGGCCAACTCCAATCGGCAGGATGTGCGCATTCGTGTCGCAATCGGCGGCACACTCGATCGTCCGACGTTGAGTCTGAGCAGTGCCGACAATCCGCCGTTGCCGGAAAGCGACATGCTCAGCTACCTCGTTACCGGTGAGCCGGCGTACGCGCTCCTTGGCACTCCCTACGCCGAGCAGGGCGCGACGCTCGCCCTGCGCTTGGCGGGCAGCTACCTGTCGAGCCGTCTGGCGGGCGGACGGTTTGACGTCGTTCAGGTTGAACCGACCGCGCTTGCTCCCGGTGACGCCGCCAACCTTCGCGAGAGCGGACTCGGGATCCTCGCCTCCACTCGCGTTGGCCTAGGCGGCCAAATTGCCCGGAACACGTATTTCACATTCAGTACCGGGCTTTGCGGGCTCGCGCCACAGACCTCCGGTGGCGCCGATGCGCTCTCACTGTTCGCGCAGGGGCTCGGCGCGAAAATCGAGCGCCGCTTTGACGGTGGACTTTCACTTTCAGTGGGACTGGAGCCAGGTTCGAGCGCGCAGGCATGCGGGAGGCTGGGCATTTCTCGCACGTTCCAGCAGACCCCGCCCCAGATCGGTATCGACTTCTTCCGCTCTTGGACGTTCTAAGCCGGGCCCTGACTGTTTCGGCGATCCGGGATACTCGTCTAGAGTAGACCGATGTCTCACACGCTAGAACCAGCCCTCCCCGCGGCATCCCCGACCTTATCCGAGGCACTCGACGCCATCGACCGCGCCGAGTCGTCGGCTACGCGCGTGCGTGTGGCCGCGGACGTCCTGTACTCGTTTGGCTTTGACCGCATCGTCATCACGTTGCGCGATGCCTCGCTGAACGCGACCGTCTCGGTTACACACAGTTCGGCGGACATGGCGACAGATGCGGCGCACGCGCTGCAGCCGCTGCCAGGCGCTGTGTGGCGTCGACGTCTCGTGCAACTCGATCGGTTTCGCGTCGGCGACCTCTATGTGCTCGATGGCACCGATCAGTGGGTGGCACGCGAGTTTTTCGGGACTGAACCGGGTGTGCGCGAGAGGGACGACGCATGGGTCGCAACCGATCTGTTGCTCGGTCTCATGCGCGGTAATGAACAGGAGCTGCTCGGCATCGTGAAAATCGCCGGCCCGCGCAGCGGTCTGCGGCCGAGTGAGTCGTTGCTGCGTGATCTCGGCGTGATGGTGCGCCACCTTGGTGCGCGCATTGCCTACGACTCGTTGCGTGTACTCGCGGAGCAGCGCGCAGAGCGATTGCAGCGACTGCAGGAAGCCGGTGCGGCGCTCGCACGTTCGCTCGACGAACACGAAATCATGCGTGAACTCGCGCGCCAGGCGTTGCGCGTCACGCGTGCGGACGGCGTGACGATTGCGTTCCCTGATCTTGCTCAGGATATCCTGACGACCTCGCTGCGAATGGTTCGCGGCGTGGAGCGTGCACGCAGTCCTGTTCGGCTTGGCGATGGCATGATCGCGGAAGTTGCGCGCACCGGTCGGCCGGTGCGCGTTGGTGATCGCGAGTCAGACCGCGCGCGCGAACGTGCAGGGCTCGTTCCGCCACTCTCATTGTACGATGTCGTTGGCGATTCGTCGCCGGCGTCGTCGGTGCTGGCGGTACCGTTGCTTTCGGGGATCCATCTCGTGGGCGTGCTGGCGGTGTTTGCCGCGTCACGCGAAGTGTTCAGCGCTGAAGACGAAGATGTGCTGGCCACCATGGCGTCGCAGGCCGCAACGGCGATCGCGAATGCACGACGCTATGCCGAGAGCGAGCGCGAACGTCGGCAGACCGAAGCGCTTGCTGAAGTGGCGCGCGCCGTCGGCGAGTCGCTGCGACTCGGCGAAGTGCTGCGTCTCATTCTTCGACACTCCGTTGCATTGCTCGGTGCCGAAGGTGCCTGCATTGCGCTGCGCCACGATGACTACCTCCACATCGTTGCTGCGGTCGGCGGTGCTGAAGTGCTTGCCGGTGTGCATCTTCCCATTGCAACCAGCTTGCTCGGCCACGCTGTCACAACGAATGAACTTGTGGTGTCCAACGAGTTTCAGCGGGACCCGAATGCGAGCCGCGCCGTGTTGCACCTCGCGTCGATTCAGCGCGCAGTCATTGCGCCGCTGGTGAGCGGCAGTGGCACGATCGGCGCGATCGCCGTCATCAATCGCGAAGCACCGTTCCGGGATGAAGATGCGCGTGTTCTGCAGCGACTGGCCGATCACGTCGCGGTTGCAATCGTCAACGCGCGCCTGTTTGAAGAAGTAGAGCGGGCGACGCGTGAGTGGAAACTGGCATTCGATTCGATCGCCAGTGGCATGGTTGTGCTGGACGAAGCGCAGAAGGTCAGTCGATGCAATGCGCGCGCGGCCGAACTGTGCGGTGGCAGCATTCAGTCGATGCTCGGTCAGCGCTTCTGCGACGTTTTGCTCGGTGGGAGTGATTCGCGGGACGGCGTTGCGCTCGACACGCTGATCCACCGTTCCATCGAAGCCGATTTGCCAATGCGCGAATTGGTGCTCGACGATGCGAATGCGCGCCTGTTCGAGATGCTTGTCGCGCCGCACCCCGACGGTGGCTGCGTGCTCACCTTCGACGACGTTACGTCGGCGCATCGATTGGCCGAGCGGCATCGTCGTGTGCTCGAGACCGTGTCGGACGGGATCGTGATCACCGGGTTGGACGGTCGCATTGCGTTTGCCAACGCGGCCGCGCATGAACTCTTCGGCTACGAGCGGCTGGTCGATCAGGAAGTCGCGAGGCTCGCGGCGCCCGAGTCGCTTCCCGAGGTGCGGGAACGCGCGCGGGTGGCGCGCGATGGCGCGCATCAGCACTACGAATGCTACGTCATCCGCGCGGACGGTGAGCGTCGACTCGTAGCAGTGAGCAGTGCGTCACTGGTCGAGTTGGGACAGGTGACCGGTACCGTCGCGAGTTTGCGCGACGTGACGGCGCAGCGCGCCGAAGCGGTAGCCTTGGCTCGCTCGGAGGATCGCTATCACCGGCTTGTCGAATCGGCGACCGACGCAATCTTCACGGTCGATGCGGAAGGGCGCTTTACCTCGGTGAATCAATCGCTGATGACCGAGATGGGACTGACGCGCGACGAGCTGATCGGCGCGCGATGCACTCGTCTTGCCGATCCGTCCGACGTTCCCGCCGTCGAGCAGTTGATCGCGCACATCTTTGCCGGTGGCAAGGAAACGCTTCGGCTGCGTTTCCGTGCGCCCGGCGGTGCGATGCGTGTCGGGATGGTGACGACCGCGCCGATTATTGAAGGCGGTGTTGTCGTGGGCGGTCTGGGCATCATGCGCGACATTACGCAGCAGGAGATTCTGCGCGAATCGAGCGCACAACAAGAGCGACTCGCGGCCGTTGGGCAATTGCTGAGCGGCGTTGCGAATGAGCTGAACAACCCGCTCGCAACTCTGCTGGCCGTTGCCGATCTTGAAGCGAAGACGATGGTGCCCGGCGCGGCACACCAGCAGGTGATCGAGCAGATTCGCGATGAAGCAAAGCGTGCGTCGCGCATCGTCGCACAACTGTTGGAGACGACGAGTGAACGTCCGGCCGAACGCACCGCGATCGATCTGAATCGCATTGTGCGCGGCACGCTCGAATTGCAAGGATACCATTTCCGTCTGCAACGCATCAACGTCGAATCGATGCTCGCACCAAATCTGTCGCCCGTGCACGCCGATGGCGCGCAGTTGCAGCAGGTGCTCATGAACCTGCTCGTGAACGCCGAAGAAGCGTTGCGCGACTGGCCCGGAGTGCGGTCGGTGCGTGTGAGTACCAGCGATATCGCGGGACGTGTGTTCATCGACGTGCAGGACACCGGCCCCGGCATCGATGTGACGCCGCCGTCGCGCGTCTTTGAGCCGATGTTCACGACACGCACAGGGCGCGGCGGACGCGGCTTCGGCCTCGCAGTCTCACGCGCAATCGTGCAGCAACACGGCGGTACGTTACACGTGACTTCACTTCCCGGTGTGGGTGCGACGTTCACGTTGTCGCTCCCTGCGTCGGGTGCGCCCGGAGCCACCCTCGATCTCGCCGAATCCGACACGTCGTCGGAAAAAGTCCGCACCCGTCGCCTGCTTCTGATCGAAGACGAGGGGACGTTGAGCGCCGCGATCAGTCGCTACCTGCGCCGTGAAGGGTACGAAGTGGACGTTGCATCAGGTGGGCGCGAGGCGCTGACGCTGCTGGAATCGACGCGCTATGACCTGATCATGCTCGACCTGCGCATGCACGACATGTCGGGCGACGAGGTGTATCGCGTGATTGAGGCACGGGACCCGGCCCAGGCCGCGCGCGTGCTCTTTGTCACCGGCGACCTGCATCGTCCTGAAGCCGCGGAGTTTGTGCGGAGCACCGGGCGCACGGCACTCGCGAAACCGTTCCAGTTGGCCGACCTCCTGACCCGTATCGCCCAGTTGGTCGCGTCCTAGATTTCAGGGCATGACGCCATCGTCGGTGTGGGAGCAGTTGGGGCTGGCCATCGGACATGCAACGGACGTCGATGGTGCGACCGGATGCACCGTCATCCGCGGCATCAGTGCACCGTTCCGATGCGCTTCAGCGCTCCTCGGGCGTGCCAGCGGTACGCGGGAACTCGCAACGTGCGCACCCGAACATCTCGTCGATCGCACGGATGCCGTCTTCCTGACCGGTGGATCAGCGTTCGGACTCGACGCCGCGGCCGGCGTGATGCGCTGGATGGAAGAACGCGGACGCGGATTTGCCGTTGGCCCAGGCGTCGTTCCAATCGTTCCCGCAGCAGTCGTGTTCGACCTCGCGCCGCTTGGCAACTTCGCGTCGCGTCCGACGGCGGAGATGGCCTATGCCGCCTGCGAATCGGCGTCGTCGCACGACATCGGCCAAGGGTGCGTGGGCGCCGGCACCGGAACACTCGTCGGAAAGTGTCAAGGCGTTGAGACCGCGATGAAGGGTGGCATCGGCCTGGGCGAAGCAACAGGCGGCGATGTGTTTGCCGCAGCGATCGCCGTCGTCAACGCCTTCGGCGATGTGCGCGACGCGTCCGGCGCGATCATCGCTGGCGCTCGCGACGCGGACGGTGGTTTCGTCGACACGGAACGGTTGCTGCGCAGTCACGCCACGCCAACGCGCTTCGCACAACAGGTTGCAGCGCAAGGACGACGCAACACGACGCTGGTGCTCGTCGCGGTCAGCGTCCCGCTCGACAAACTTGCACTGTCGCAAATCGCGCAGGCCGCGACGGCTGCGTTTCATCGACGCATTACGCCCTGCGGCACGTCATTCGACGGCGACGTGCTCTTTGCTGTTTCGCCACTGCCGAGTGACGGCGCAGCACCGTCATCAATTCCACCCGCACGCATCGAAGCGGTGGCGATCGCTGCCGTCGAACAAGCGATCGAACGCGGGGTGCGCACTGCACACGGACGCGATGGCATTCCGGGTTTGGCTGATACTACGCTCAGAATGCGCGAGGAGCGCAACGTATGACGACTCCAACGGCGATGCCGCTGCAAACCGCTGACGCGACGATACGCTGGTATGTGAGCGCGACCGTCGCGCCGCTCATCGGCGAAGCGCGCATCTCCGGATCGATGACGTCTCAGCTGATTTCAGGCGCTGCGCTCACGATGCTGGAACGGCAGGGCGACTGGCTTCGCGTACGCGGCGACGACGGCTACGAAGGGTGGACGCACGTCGGCTATCTCGCACCAAGCACTGGTGGCGAACCAACCTGGCGCCTGTCACTCGCCTGCACCGTCCGCGAAGCGAATGGTGTCGTTCGCGCGCTTCCACTCGGCGCACGCCTCGCGCCGAGCGCTGAAGTTGTGAGCGGAGAAGCGATTGACGCAAGCGAGCAGTCAAGGCGATTTCAGCACGATGCCGCAGCTATCGCACACAGTGCTGCGACGCTGTACGCAGGTGCGAGCTATCTCTGGGGCGGTGTCACCGCCAGTGGCTGCGACTGCTCCGGTTTCGTGCAGAAAATTTTCGCGTTGCACGGTGTCGCACTGCCGCGCGATGCATGGGAGCAGGCGCTCGTGGGTGCATCATTACCCGGAGCCGCGGCGGACACGCACGCACCGGCGGATTTACTCTACTTTTCCGACCGCGACGATCGGCGCATTACGCACGTTGGCATTGCACTCGGCGACGGACGCATGGTACACAGTGCGCTACGTCGTGGGGGCATTGCGATCGAACAGCTCGATGCGACCGACGACTACGTGACGCGATTGCGCGCGCAGTGCGTCGGCGTGCGACGCGTCGTCAGCTGAGCAGTTGTCCAGCCGGTGCCGGCACGGTTGGCGGTGCACCACCTCGAGCGTGCAGCGTCGCGCCAGCGTGGCGCGTGCCATCCAACTCCACAAACATCGTGAAGTCGCCAACGACATCGAGCGGCAGATCGAGCTGGATGATGACCGGCATGTCCATCTCGCCCGTTTGACCCGGAGCGGCGTTGATCGCCAACTCGGCTGATGACGACCACAGCTCGTTGCCGCGTGGATTGATCCAGCGCAAGGTCATGTCGTGCTTGCCGATATCAGCTGGTTCGGCTTTGAGTCGCACGACGAACGTCGCCCGCGGGTGCAGCGCGGGAAATTGGCCGACGTGCACGGCGTCGAATACGCCGAGGATATTGAGCTTGCCTTCCTGAGAAAGGTTGGCAGCGTCCGCGAAGAGCGAGAAGGAGACATGCATGACGGGGAAAATACACCGGGTCACATACGGATGCCGAAGGGGCTCAGCACCCTGCTAAATTTCGGAATGTCAACCGTCGCGTCCTCGATCAACGCTGAAACGCAGTCTTCCGGTTCACCGGACGCGCATCATCACGCCCGATTCGGGATGACCGATGTCGGACTGATTTTCATGTCGGTGATCTGGGGCGTGAATTTCAGCATCGTGAAATTCGGGCTGAAGTCGTTTGACTCGCTGTCGTTCGCAGGCATCCGTGTCACACTCGCGGCAGTAGTCCTCATGGCGGTCGCCGCACTGATTCGGTCGACGCCTTGGCCATCACGGCGCGATATCGTCGCGCTGGCCGGTCTTGGGCTTATCGGCAACGGCTTCTATCAGCTGCTCTTTCTCGCTGGCATGACACGAACGCGTGCGGGAATTGCGGCGCTGCTCGTCGCTGCCGGGCCAGCGTGGATTGCAATTATTTCGCAGCTGCTCGGCCGTGAGAAAATGTCCATGCGTGGTTGGGGCGGGATCGCGCTGCAATTGATCGGCGTTGCCTGTGTCGTGGGGAGCGCGCAGGGCGCTGACACCGGTGACACCGCGCTTTACGGCGCCGGACTGATCGCACTCGGCGCGATCATGTGGGCGATTTACACCGTCATGCTGCAGCCGTACACCAAGACTGTGAATCCGCTGCACCTGACGGCGATAACGACGAGCAGTGGTGCAGTTATCTGTCTTGTCGCGGCGCTTCCCGGGCTGCTACGCACGGAGTGGAGCAGCGTGAGTCTCGGTGCGTGGGGCGCCGTGTTCTACGCCAGTTTCGGCGCGATGATCATCGCCTACATGCTTTACTATCGGGGCATGCGCATACTCGGCGCGACTCGCACGTCGATGTACGGCAATCTGCAGCCGTTGATCGCCCTCTCGGTTGCGTCGTTCATGCTTGGCGAACGTCCGACCGGTGCGCAGCTGCTCGGAGCCGCGTTCATCATGGGCGGCCTGCTCCTGTCGCGCACCGCGCGCGTCGGGCGCCCTGTGGATCCTCCCCCAATCCCGGAAAGCGCGTGAAACTCGTTCTCTTTGATATCGATGGTACGTTGCTCTGGACGGATGGCGCCGGACGTCGATCAATGGAGGGCGCGTTGAACGAGCTATTCGACGCTTCGGGTGATCCGTCGTATCGCTACGATGGAAAGACCGATCGACAGATCGCGCGCGAGCAGATGCGCGCGGCCGGTTTTGACGATGCGACGATCGATGCGCGCATGGACGATGTGTTGGCGGCGTATGTCCTGCGTTTGCAGGCCGAACTCGAAAGCGATGCAAGTGCTGCGCGGTTGTGTGCGGGCGTGCATCCGCTGCTCGACGCGCTCGAGGCGCATGGCGGTGCCCAACTCGGACTGCTGACGGGCAACATCGAGCAGGGAGCGCGATTCAAGCTGCGCGCAGTCGGGCTCGAGTTCGATCGCTTTCGTGTGAACGCATTCGGTTCCGATCACGAAGAGCGTCCGCAGCTGCCCAGCTTCGCGCAGCGTCGTGCGCGGGATGTGATGGGACTCGATCTTGAAGGCGAGCGCATCATCATCATCGGCGATACGCCGGCCGATATTCATTGTGGCCGTTCACTTGGTGTGCGCGCAATTGGTGTCGCTACCGGTCGGTACGGGGTTGATGAGTTGGCGTCGCACGATCCGCACGCCGTCTTTGCAACACTCGAAGACACGGATGCCGTGCTCGCGGCAATCCTGGCCTGAGCTCCACGAACGTGTCCATGCACGAACGCCGCGATCTCACGAACCGAAGCCCGACCGGACGATGACGACAAACCTCGTGACTGTGCGCGCATCCGTGCGGGTCGTGGGGATCGTGCGTGGACGTGAAATCAACGCGTTGGCCGAAGTCTCGTTTGAGGGCGATGTGGTCGTGCTCACCTGGACGAGCGCAACACCTTGGCGTCTGTCGTTTGATGGACTCGACGGCGTCGCTGCCGGCCCGACGCAACTCTCGCTCTATCTGGCCAGTGGCGACGTGCTCGAGCTTTCCGGTGATGACTCGCTTCGCGCGGTCGCCGTACAGCTCGTCGAGCGCGCGTGCACGCTCCCGGAGCTCACGCGCGGACTTCGCTCGCTTGGCTCGCTGCGGGGGAAACCCGGCGCCGCACACGACGCGTGGTTTGCGCCACTGCTGGCCGCGCGTCGCGCCGTGCACGGAGTGACGGATGCGAAACGACAGGTGGCGTTGATCGACGCCGGCGAACTCGCACGGGCGATGGAACGCGCGATGCTGGAGCTCGCGGCGCTCACCGCACCGGGTGATGTCGCACGTCAGCGCGCAATCGAAGCAGCGCTCGAAGAAGAGTCGGAAGGGATGTTCCTCGCCTTCGCACGGCTGGCGCTCACGGCAGATACGCTGAGCGGCAGCGCGTCAGATACTCTGTTCGTCGATTGGCGCCGTTGGGTTGGCGCCCTGCAGGATGTATTCACCGCAGCCGATGAAGCGTGGGGCCGCTGTAGCTCGCAGCTGTAAACGATTCGCTTGTCGGCTGCTGCTACTCAGTGGCCACAGCCACAGTCGTCGCCACAACCGGTTTTCGGCTTTCGCGCGGCTACGACGGTGCGCCACGCACGATGTGCGATGAACGCAATTGCGGCGAATACGATGGTGCCGACAATGATCAGATCCATGGTCAACCTCCGAGGCCCAACGCCTTTCCACCCGCGTACACAAGCCACGCAGAACCGTACGCGAGTCCGAGCATGTACCCAAACTGCAACGCGGCCCAACTCCAGCCGATACGTCCGCCGCCTGCTTCACGAACGGTGACCGCGATCGTGCTCATGCACATCAATGCGAATACGTAGAACACCATCAGGCCGACCGCGATGAGCGGAGTGTACGCCGGTTTCCCCGTGAGCGCATTCCGCTCCTGCTTGAGCCGCGTCTGCAGCGCTGCATCGTCACCGCCGGTGTCACCAACGCCGTATATCGTGCCCATCGTGGAGAC
>JBKJTE010000058.1:0-26564 GCA_046590495.1 Gemmatimonas sp.
GTTTTTCGCATCTCGCAGTTTGGCGAGATTTGGGAGACGCATGGAGAGTGGGTGAGTCGCGTCCACCCGACATTCGGTCCGGCCATCGCGCAGCGATTTGCGACCGTGGCAAAGATGGATCTTACCGAGGTCGCGGGCATGCGACCGCTGCGTGCAGCGATCGCGGCTCGCGTTGATGCGATGCTGGCCGACAACGCGATCATGTTGTTGCCAAGCATGCCCGACATCGCGCCACTGTTGGACAGCCTCCCCGACGCGACAATCGCATTCCGAGAACGAGCGATGGGCATGCTGTGTATTGCCGGACTGGCCGGCGTTCCGCAGGTGAGTCTGCCGTTGGCAACGGTGAACAGTTGCCCGATCGGCTTGTCAATCATGGCGGCGCGTGGCAACGACGAAATGCTGCTCGCCGCCGCCCGTCGCATCCACGGTCACATCCACCGGCACATTCACCGGCACCGAGCATCGCCGATCGCATAGCGCGCGTTCAGCGTGGATGCCGCGCCTTTGTGTTAGCTACTCACCTCGCAGGATGTCGCGCGCTACGGTGTTGGCGACAGTGTAATTTTCTGAAGGTTCGGATTCCGCGAACTGCCGCCGAGTTGTAGTCGACATCTCCTCCCGTGACTCTCATGCGCACACCTGTTGCTTTCATCGCCGCCGTGATGACCGGTGCATCATTCGCCGCACCGATTCATGCGCCGCTTGCCGCGCAGTCAGCATCGCTCGTCTACCGGCTCGGCAAGGATACGGTCGCCATCGAGCAGTTCACGCGCACGGCGACGGCGATCAACGGCGAGATGGTGCAGCGCAACGGCCCGGCGGTGATACGCTATCAGTACAGCGTTGCCATTGGACGAGACGGCAGACCCACCGCCGCCACGATCAAGCGCATGAACGGTGATGGTTCAATTGCGCCGAACACACCGAGCGAAACACGATTTACCGTGCGCGCCGATTCGGTTGTGCGGGAGGCGGTGTTTGCTGACAGCGTGCAGCGTCGTGCATTCGCCGCGAAGCAGGCGCTCATCAACTTTCCGGTATTCGTGTACGGACCTGTTGAATTGTTGGCCGCGCTTCGCAAGAGCGGTACGGCAACGGATTCAATTCCCGCGCTGGCACTTGGCGGTGGACTTGGGTTCACGGGCTTTGCGACAAGCGGCGACACGCTGCGTCTGCGCGGCGGAGCATACGCAATGGTCCTGCGCTTTGACGCGTCCAATCGACTGCAATACGTCGACGGTTCGGGTACAACCAACAAGGTGACCGCGACGCGCAGTGCTGCGGCGATGAACATCGCGGCGATGGCAAGCGCGATGAGGCCGACCGGCGTGCTTTCCGTGCGTGAAGATGTGCGCGCCGCGTTCGGGCCTGGCGGCATGGTCGTCATTGACTACGGACGTCCATCAGTGCGTGAACGCACGGTGTGGGGCGGGACGCTCGTTCCGTTTGACAGCGTGTGGCGCGCTGGCGCCAACGATGCGACGCATCTCTTCACGACACGCACACTGACGATCGGCTCACTCACGTTACCGCCAGGCATGTACTCGCTGTGGGTGCAGCACACACACAACGGCACGTTCCTGATCGTCAACAAACAGACAGGGCAGTGGGGCACACAGTACGATCCATCGCAAGACGTCGGCAGAGTGCAAATGCAGATGGCTGACGCGCCGAGTCACGTTGAAATGTTGGCTCTGACCGTGAAAGCAGTCAGCCCGACGCGCGGCGCGATCGAGATGGCGTGGGGGCCAAGTGTTGCGACGGTTCAATTCGGCGTCAGCGCGCGATAACGCACCGACTCACGTCGAGCAGGCGCCGACTGCTGCGCACTACGCCGGCTTTTGCGCGCACATTCAACGTCTTCGCGAGGTAGTTGCGCGGCGCGCCGAGTGTCTCGGCGATCTTGTCGGCAGGAACGACGGTCGCTTCTGGGGTTTGCGCGAGGTAAAGCACCGCGCGGAGGGCATGTTCCGCTGTGGCTGACAGCATTTTGAGCGAGGCAAAAGGTTCGACGACATTCCCACGTCGATCTGAGCCTCGTCCTTTTGCTGCGCGCGGGGCGTCAGGGAATCACGGCATTTCAGAGGGCTTCGGCTACACGTTTGTCAGGGAATCCCTCTGAATCCGTATTCACAATTTCGCGCCGCTGACCGCGCGTTCAACGGCGACGGCGAATCTCCACGTCACCGTTGCCGGTGCGGATTTCGAGCGCTTCCCCGCCGCTGCCGAGCGTCCCCCGAATGCGCCGCGGATTGATCGAGCCCACGAGTTGGATCGGCAGATCGGTCGAGATCCGGCCGCTTCCTGTCGAGCCATTGATCTCGGCGCCAAACCCATCCGGCAGGGTGAGACTGATCCGTCCGTTGCCTGTCGTAAATGTCATTGCTGACGCGCGTTCAAGACGGTCCATCGAGACATCGATGTCACCATTTCCGCTATGCACGCTCACCGGTCCACTCGACGTCGACACGCGTACGTCACCATTACCGGTGTTTGCCTCAACCGCGCCGCGTGCGCCTTCCACGGTTACGCGTCCGTTTCCCGTTCGCACCGACACCTTGCCTGCTGTGCCTGAAATCAGCACGCGACCGTTACCGGACGAAGCATCGACTTCACTGACTGCACCGCTGATCGACATTTCGCCGTTACCTGTAGACGCGCGAACGGCGACGCCGGCGGGAACGCGAACGATGAGCCGAGCATGAGTCCGGCTGTTGTCCCATCCGCGACGGCCTCGGCGCGCCTGCTGATAACCGCGCTCCATATCGCAGTCGTCGTCGTCATCGTAAACCGCGCAAACAACGAGGCCGCCGCTCACACGGCGGACTATCACGCCAATGTCAGAGAGCGAGCTGCCGCGTTCTGTTGTCTTCTCGACGCGTACTTCGACCTCGGAACCAGACGACTCGGCGATCGTGACCTCGCCGTTGGGCGTCGCGACACGTAGTCGATCGCCGGAGCTCAGGCGTTCACGAACCGTGTGTGTGGACTCGTTGCGACCGACCACGCTTTGCGCGTTCGCAGTGCCAGCGGCGATGACGACGATGGCGCAGCTGCAAAGAAAGGACTTCACGGGAGACTCCAGGCGGCGAGTGAACAACGGGTAGCTATCTTGGCGTACGAATCGCGGTTGGACGCAGTTTCGCGTATCGAGTGGGGGTACTCAGTGCACCCGTTCGCTCGCTCGGGGATTTCGGACGATCCGTTCTGAACGCTTTGACTCAGCCGAATCGGGATTGGTTTGAACGAAGCATTGATCGGATTTTCTGATGCGACTTCCGGGTGTCGCTGCGCTGGAATTCGCGGGAACGCTGCAGGAAGCCAGAACAACCAAGCCATCAGGTGACAGTTCTCACGGGGGCCGGGTAGTGTGACTGTGCGGATCGGCGCACTGTACATGTGCAGCACAATGATCTGCACGTCACTCACCCCACGGAGAGTCGTATGCCACTGAATCGTCGGAGTGTCGGTGTTGGTGCGGGACTCGTGTCCGCGCTCGCGGTGTGCATTGCGAGCAGCATGATGTCACCACCGTCTGCGGCCGCGTCGAGTTCGGCGCCCGCGCGTGACGGAGACGTCTACGCCCGTGCCGAGAGCAAACGTATCCACGCGCACTTCGACAGCGTGCTGCGCGAACTCGATGCACGCGACATCTCATCGCTCACCAGTTCGCAGCGGACTGCTCGCCGCGCGTTGGTCGGCACGTTGCGAGGATACAACACGCGCGGCGTCTTCCCGCACAACTACGATTTCGCTGTCGCACTCACACCATACTTTGTCGATCGCAAGACCGGGACGTTGTGCGCCGTCGCATTCCTCCTCGAGTCAACCGGTCGTCGCGACATCGTCGATCGTGTTGCGGGCGCAAACAACAACGTGTGGGTCGCCGAGTTGGCCGGCGATACTGCCTTGGCAAGCTGGCTGGGCGAGCATGGCATTACGCTGTCCGAAGCGGCACGCATTCAGGTGCCCTACGCGGTGTCTCCCACCGCGCAGGCACGCGAAACGGCGCTCGCCGTTGCAGCGCCGCTCACGTTGCTCGCGTCCGCGGGGACTGGCGTCTGGAATGCGTGGGGGAACGCGGACGGTCACAACAGAGTGGGCAGCATCATCGGTATTTCCGCCGGCGTGTTGGCGGCCGCATTCAATACGCGATTTGCCCTCGCAACGGACTACAATCGTACTGCTCGCGGCGTGGCGAGTGCCGGTATCGCGGTCGGCGGGCTAGGCATTGCGCTGTCGACGCGCTCGCTGATGCGTCATGGACGATTCCTCGCATCGGAGCGCGAAGCTGAACGCGCGCGTCAAACACGGCGTGCAGATCCACAAGCATCGGTGACGCCAATCCTACCGGCCGGTCGCAATGGCGGCGCCGGACTGAACGTCTCCATTCGGTTCTAACGAAAAGTCAGTGCGACTCGCGTTAGCGCAACCCGGCCATCGGTCCAGTGAGCCACATCGGGATTGACATCACGGCGGCTGTGAAGGCAAGTAGCTCTTCGCCTCGCCGTGATCGCGATAAGATCGCAGCCAATTGGAGTCGCATACCCGATTGTGTGCTGGTCTGGCTGGCGGCGCGGTCCGGATGGGGAGATAATTGACGAGGCGCGCGACTTCGCGTGCTGTTGGCCACCCCTCGCCCCGAGTGAGCCGTGCGTCAAACGGTAGCGTCAACTGGCGTTGCATTGAATGCAGTTTCACGGCGCGGCCACACGGCCAGCGCCGCGTATCTGTGGGGAGATGAGCTTCCGCTGGTCGGCCGTCGCAGCGACTTCAACGCGCTGCGCCTCCTTCTCGATGACGCGATCGACCGGCGCGGTCACGCCGTCTTGCTGACCGGGGAAACCGGAATCGGAAAGTCACGCCTGCTGTCCGCCGTTGTGCGAGAAGCCGAAGGGCGAAAGATGGTGGTGGCGGCAGGGCGTGCTTTTGCAGTCGAAGCCGGATTGCCATACGGCGCGCTGGCCGACGCACTCGACGCACCAATACGCGCACTCGACGTCGGCGCCCTCAACGTGCTGACTCGCGGCGCCGATGGAGACCTTCGTGCTGTCGTGCCGGGGTTGCCGGGGGCAAGGCCCGGTGAGTCTTCGTCACACGCGAGCGCTGACGACTATAAGACCCGGCTGCTGTGGAATGTGGCGCAGTTTCTGACGCGCTTTGCCGAACGCCAGCCGTTGCTGCTGGTGCTCGACAACGCGCACGAGAGCGACCCGTCGTCGTTGGAGTTCATGCACTTCATGGCGCGGCATGTTCGTGATACGCGCATTCTTATGATCCTCGCGTATACCGACACCGGATCGGCACGCAGTCCGTACCTCCGTGGCGTTGAACGGTCGCTGCTCGCCGCGCGCGAGGCAATTCCGCAGCACCTCGAAGCGCTCACCCGGCACGACGTCGTCGAGTTGATGCAACGTACCTTCGCGCTCGCACCAGCGGACGCATTGCGACATGGCGAATCGCTCTTCGCACATACGCGCGGGAATCCCTTCTTCATCGAGGCGACACTCAAGGAACTTGCAAGCACAGGACGCATCCGCCGGGTCGAGTCGACATGGGTGGTTGAAAGCGTAACGCCGGAGACGCTGCCGCCGACGGCCCGTGAAGCCGTGCAGTCGCGGCTTGAATCGCTTGGCGTCGATGCCCGGCGCGTTGCCGATGTTGCTGCGGTCGTCGAAACGCGCGCGACCTTGCGACTACTGGAGCGCGTCACCAGCCTGGACGCCCACGCACTCGCTGACGCGATCGATGAGTTGGTGCAGGGGCGAATTCTCGCCGAACATCGTCGGACGGACGATGCGGACTACGAGTTCAGTCATCCGATCATCCAGCAAACGGTCCGGGGCTCGCTCTCGGCGGCGCGCGAACGCGCACTGCACGCCAGCATTGCGACGGCGCTTGAAGCCATATACATCGACAATCCGCTGGCGCACGCCACCGCGATCGCCCGGCATCTCGTGCGTGGTCACGCGCTGGGCGGCGACGCGCAGGCGCTCCGTTATCTGGCGGCCGCGGGTCGTGATGCGCTCGAACGACGCGCCCATGAAGAGGCGCGTCAATGGAGCACCGAGGCGCTTGCCATCGCCGAACGACTGGGCGATACCGAATTGATCGCGTCGCTGCTGGAAGACGTAGCGTCCGCGTTACACCGCGGTGGGCAAAGCAGTGCGGCAATCGGTTCATGGGAGCGCGCGCTTCGGCTTGCAGAGTCGCGTGACGACCGGCGCGCGACCGCGCGACTCCTGTTGCTCATTGGTCAGGAGTCGGCACGCGCGGGGAATGCACGTGAAGGCCTTGAACGATTACACGCTGCAGAAATGGCCGCGTCGGAAGATCCCGACCTGTTGGTGCAGGCGTGTCTTTCGCGCGCCAAGACCTTGCAGGCATTGGGACGTCACGACGAAGCCACGCAAGCCGTACGCGAAGCGCTGCCAACAGCGGAGGCTCTGGGCAACGTCGGGCTGCTTGCTCGGGTACACCAGACCGCGCTGCAACTGTACGCGTGGACCGGTCCCGCCACGCTTGCACGCGAACACGGCGCGCGGGCACTTGCCCTCGCCGCAGAGAGTGGAGACACGGAAATCGCGTGGCTTGCACACTGGGCGATGGCCGTACTCGAGGGATTCACCGGCGCCCCCGACGGCGTGGCCCGTCACCAGCAGATGGCGACGCAGATTGCAGACTCGCTCGCATCGCCGGTGTTGCAGGCGATGTCTGCTGAAATTGCGATCGAGCATGCGTCATTCATCGGCCGTTGGGATGAGGCACTCGCGCTCGCCGAACGAACGATCCCACTCGCTCGCTCCGTCGCGCCGCAATCGCTGTTGCCAAGACTTCTCGTCTGGACTGGACTGATTATCCTCGCGCGCAACGAGACGGAACGCGCGCGTGCCCTGTTTGAAGAGGCGTGGCAGTTGGCCGATGCGGAGAGTGCGATCCCGCGCGACGGAAACACGCGGGAACTCCACAATGTGCAGAATGTGATTCTCGCTCACACAGGGATGGGCGCGTACTACCTCGCACGTGGCGCGTGGGCGCATGCCACGGACTTCGGCGAGCGTGGGCTCGCGCTTGCCGATCGCTTCGGCTACGTCGCGTGGGGGATTCACCGGTTGATCCCGCTGCTGCTCGAGGCCGGACTCTGGCAACAAGACTTTGCGCGCGTGGAGACGCTCTCGCGGCGACTTCGCGAACAGTCCGCTGGACTTGGACACCGACTCGGACTTGCCTGGGCCAACGCCGCCGACGCGCTGGTCGCACGCCTCAAGTACCATCACCCCGATGCCGCCAAACGGTTACTGGCGGCTGCCGACGATCTCGACGCGGTGCCATTCGTGTTCCACGCGGCGCGCCTGCGTCGCAACGCCGCGCAACTGCTGGAAGCCGACGGCGATATTCCCGGTGCCATCCGTCAGATGCGACGCGCGCATGAAGTATTTGCACGACTCGGCGCTGAGTTTGAGTTACGTGAGACCCGGAGCGCGTTGCGCTCTCTGGGCGTTCGACTGCCGCCGCGAAACGTGTCGCACGGAACCGCTGGACTGACCGGTCGGGAACTCGAGATTGCCCGCGCTGTCGCACGCCGACTTTCCAATAAGCAGATCGGAGAACTGATGGGGATTTCCGCGCGCACGGTCGGCACTCATCTCTCCAACGTCTTCGTGAAGCTCGGCGTCGATTCGCGGGGAGGACTCGTTGACGTGCTGCGTGAGCATCCACTGTTGCGTACCGACGAGTTGTTGTGAACCAACACGCGGTCGGTTGCGGCCGCCGATGAGCGCGCGCACCGCAACCGACCCATCATGCGTCAATGCTGTGCGATCAGATTCGCGCCGGTAGAGAGCCCCATCCCGTAGCGGGAATTGATGGCCTGTGCAGCAGCCGCGGCCAGCACGGCGTGCCCATTGACGTTTGGATGGATGCCATCGAGGCTCACGTATTGACCATAGGGTTGCGGCGAGGTCATCAACTGCACTGAGCTGAACCGCGGCTTGAGGTCGGCCCGACCATAGAGCGATTCAAGCGCGGCGTAGGCAAATCCTTTTTGCTGCGCGGTCGTCATGATGTGCGCGTTCATAGTCGCCAACTGGCCGTTCACAATCGCTGCCTCAGTCGGTGTGAGCACAAAATCCTGCGTCGTTGGCGTTCCACCGGCGCAGGAGAACGGAACTGCCGGGAGTCCACGGGCACGCGCCGTGAGCCCCGCTGCGATAGCTGTCGGAATGCGAACGGGCACGAACAGCAGATTGCTGCTGCCATCGCAATCGACTTGCACGTCGACATTGAAGGCTGCGGCCAGAGTCGCGCGGTCGGCCCAGATTTCCCCGCCACGACGGAAGCTCGGAAAGCTGCTGACATCATTGATCAATCCGATCACGATGCCGCGATCCACCTGCGTCGCGACGGTATCCATCAACGCCGAGTACAGCAGTTTCCACTGTGCGACCGGGAAGAGCGTGACACCGGGGATCGCAATCCCGGAGCGCGCGTTGAGCACTTCGTTCCCGCCCAATTCGACCGAGATGAACTTGGGTTTCTGCGCGAGTGCCGCGTGCAGTTGCGTCGTGTTGGGTGGCAGCACGCGCGGATACAATTTTCCGTAGAACGGGTCGCCGATCGCCGTTTCGGGTGTGGTGTACATGACGTCGTACGTGCTAGCCGCTGCGATGGCGACGCTCTGTGCCGGGAGAGTCACGTCAGCCTCGTTCGGCGCGCACGCAAAGCTGGCTGCTGCGGCACCAGCCGCTTCGCCCGACGTCCGAGCGCCGGACGACAGCGGGGCCACCAGTGGCGAGCGGCAGCCGAAGCCGCCAAGGAGCGGCTGGGTCTGATTGCGACCGGCCAGCGCCGCCAGTTGAACGGTCCACGACTCCTGTTGTCCGCTCGCTACGGCGCCGTCGCTCTGCCACCCCATGCTGATGCTGGTGCCGATCGAAACGAAGCGCTGGAAAACGCCCTGCGGTGCGGGCGCGAGACTGCTGCTCTGGCTCTCAACCTGGGTCGGCGCAGTCCCCGGGGCCGACGGATTTTGATCAGAGCAGGCGACAGCAAAGGCGACGCTTGCCGAGAGTGCGATCGGTGCAACGAGGGACTGGGTGCAGTTACCTGTACGCATGGTTCGAGTGTCCGGTGAAGTGATGGAGCAGGTCGCGCATCAGCGCACTGCACCATGCGATCAGCCGGACGCGCGACCCATCGGTCGAACGACGTAGCGAGGACACCAAAATGACGTAGGCCGTCCACCGAGATGACGGTGGACGGCCTGAATCAACGCGCGAAGCTACGGAACGATCTTCGGCTCCACCTTTGGCGCGGGCTTTGGCTCATCGTTCCAGTTCAGCACCGAGTTGAAGACCATGTTGAACTCACCATGGTTCTGCCAACGGTAGATCGGATTGTTCGAGAACATGATCACGCGACCCTGGCCCCTGTACGCCTGCGGCACGTCAACCGCGAACGGCCGCCCCTTGAGGGAATCCGCGCCGGTCATCAAGCCCGAGATCACGGCCGCGTCGCCACCGACATAGCGCGCGAGCACGTTTCCTTCGTCGGCAACGCCCACCCTGAACGGCGTTCCACCCACGTACTTCACCGGCAGCTTCTTGTTCGCAAAGCCATAGAACACCGGGTGCTCGGCCTTCACGATCTCACCTTCAACCAGTGGGCGCTGCGAGGTCAGTCCATTCACCGTAGTCTTGTCCACGGTGCCCGCCCAGCCAAACTCAATCGGCAAGCGTGCCGATTCACCCACTGCGATGAGCGTGCCGCCCTTCTCCAGGAAGTCCGCGAACGCGTCGACACCGGCCTGACCAAAGCCGCCGCTCATGTCGGACGTTTCGCCGTACATGCCGAGGAACTTGTACTTGTCGTTCTTGAGATATGTCTGTGGTTTCGGGGCCCGCGCGGCCATCACCTGCGTTTTTCCAAGCGGTTGTTCGGCGACGAGGATCACGTCGTACTTGGCGCGTAAACCGCCCTTCACAACCTGCTCCTTGTAGATCAGGTCATACGGCACGCCGAACTTGTCGAACGTGAAGCGATACCAACCGAGGTTTTGCGTGCCGGACCACTGCGAATAAATCGCGAGACGCGGAACGTCTGCGTCATGCGATACGACGGTCGGTGCGCTGTTCAACGCCGACGCTGTCAATCCGAACTCTTCGACTGCGGCCTTTACCTGCGCCGCCACGGCGTTATCCGTGATCAGGAACGAGCCAGCCGGGAACTCGACACCGTCAGCGGTGAACGCCTTCTCGGCAACGCGCATGGGCACATTCCGCAACTTGTAGCGGAACGAGATCATGTTGTTCGAGCCGAGATGTGCGACGGCGATGCCGGCCGTGCCCGTACCCGCGAGCTTGCCGCTCAGCTTCGCCGTCGTAACCGGTGTCGTCTTCACCCTCAGGATCGACGTGTCCGCACTCTCGACGACATCGATGTTGAACGCGTAGCCCATCGACCACCCGCTGTCGTCGTACGTCTGCAGGCGCGAGTCAGGATACTGCTGCTTCTCGATCAGATTCTTGGCCAGACGGCCATACGGCTGGTCGCGCTTCACGACGTACGAGCCCGCCGGATACGTCTTGTCACCGACCTTCACCGGCTCGCTGGCGACACCAACCTCGATCTGCTGGATGCGGAGCACGTTCACAAACTCGGCGACCTTCGTCATGTCCCGTTGCACCGGAATGACGTAGCCGTACGGCGCCCTGGTCTTCCCTTCTTCGATCGAGTTGCGCGTCTTTATGTAAAAGTTTTCAAGAATGGTCGCCGGGAACATCGACGTCAGCTGCAGCGCCGAAATGACACCCGTTTCCATGTAGTTTGTGTTCGAGCGACGCGTGAAGGTGTTCAGGTCGTACGGCGTGTACTGAATGCCGCGATACCACTCACGATCCTGAGCACCACCACGACCAGTCGGGACTGCACCACCACGGCCTGCCGGAATCGCGGCCATCGCGGCCGCCGTCTTCGTGGGGAGTGTATCGATGTCCCGCCCTGACTGCGTCTCGTACATCTTCATCAGGCCGTTGTGATTGTACGCAACGGAGCCAAGGTATCCCGGCGACCAACCGTCCATGAACGCATTGGTATAGACGCCGGGCATGCCGTACTTGGTCATCTGCGCCATCTCGAAGTTTGCAAACCACGGCAGTTCTGAGAAGAGCAGGGGATCGAGATTCGGATTTTGCGGAGCAGCGCCGCTGTAGGTGTAGAGCAACGGCTGCGCCTCGTGCAGGTCGTGCATGATCGGCGGATGCGCCGTGAAGTACCAATCGACGATCGTGCGCATCTGCAAGAGCGCAACGTTGATATCGCGATTGTTGTCGTGGTACACGTACTTGCCCCAGTACGGCACCGCGCCGCCGCTACGTCCGCCACGGCCACCCGCCGTCGTATCAGCCGCCGCCGCGGCTATTGCAGGCGATGCCGCCGCTTCGTCGAGCCCTTTGAAAAACCAGTCGACGTTGCGATCGCGACCGTCGGCATCGGCAACAGGCGTGACCGACACGTAGACGTTGTTGCGGATCTGCGTAATCACCGGCGACGTCTCCGTCGCGATGCGGTACACCAGTTCCATCAGCATTTCACTCGGCCCCGTTTCCCCCGAGTGCAAGCCACCCATCAAATGGTAGTGGGGCCTGGTCTGCGTGATCAGTTGTTTGATCTGCGCTTCAGACTCGCCGCGTGGGTCGGCAATCTTGCCGAGATTCGTCCGGTTTTGCGGGAGTCTCTTCATGTTGGCTTCGGACGTCACCCAAACGACCACGAGTTCACGTCCTTCGTCCGACTTACCGATCGTTTCGACTTTGACTCGCGGCGTGGCGGCAGCAAGAGCGCGATAGTACTTCAGCTGGTCCGCGTAGTACGTGAGCTTCTTGGGTGCGCCGATATTGTAGCCGAGGATGTCCTTGGGCTGCGGAACGCCGGCGACGACCGGAAGGTGGTCGACAAGCGGGCTGCCGTGCCTGGGATTCTTGAGCCAGGCGTTGTAGTCCTTCTCGAACGCGGCGTCCTGCTTCTGGCCAGGATCACGTGTTTCGGTCGTCATCAGCTGCGCAGAGGCGGCCTGCGGGGCGACAACGAGTGCCAGAGCGAGGAGTGCGGGCGCGACGCGGCGCATGGGAGACGGCGTTCGCATCAGTGGGTGACGAAGGTAAAGAGTTGGGTCATGCCCAAGGATACGCGCCTCCCGGCCGCTCCGTTATTGGTCTGCGGGGTCGCCGGTGCCGATTGTATCTTTCTCAGGACTCATCTCAGGAGACGCAATGAAAAAGAAGAACAGCAGCGCCATTCCCGACTTTTCGCGGAAGCGCCCGGTTGTCGGGGAGAAGCCCACGGCAGTCGGTGAAAAGTCGCATGTCCCCAATCCGCGTCAGCCGGCGAAAGCGCCAACCAAATCCAAGAACGGCGGACGTCGCGGCACCTGACCCGGCGCGCCGACTGCTATCTGATTCGGACGATCCCCGGGCCCACCTCGAAGAATTTCTCAAACACGGCTGGGTCGTGCCCGGGGATGATCAGCCTCGGCGAGATCGCGAGCTTCACCATGCGATCCTGCGCCGCGAGGTTCGATGCCGCGTCGAGCGTCTGCGCGATCGGCAGATGCTTCTCAAGATTCTCGTAGAGATACATGTTGTCCGACGCGATGACGACGGTGCCGACTGCCGTGCGAATGCCTGCGTACTGAGACTGAAATGTGTGTTTGCCACCCGTGTAGAGCGTGACGCCGGGCAGAATCTGTTTCCCGTCGCCATCCACAATCCCAAGCCGACCATCGGCGCGAAACTGCGCCAGCATCGCGGCGTCCGGTGCGTCGATCGCGCGGTCAAGGACGGCGCCGGCCGCATCGATGTGGTGGTCTATTTCCTCTCGCTGTATCCAGATCTTCGCATTGGGAAACAAGCTCGCGCCGTCGAAGTGATCCCAGTGTATGTGGGTCACGATGACGTCGGTGATATCGCGCGGATCGACACCGGCACGTAACAGGGCCGAATCCGGACGGATGTATCCCGTCGGTTTCCATTTCGCGATCAAGTCGGGACGCTGAAAACCCGCGTCGATCAACACGTTGCGCCCGTCTACGCCTCGAAGTAGCCAGACCATCATCGCAGCATCGAGGCGACGCGAAGTGTCCGCGCCCGCGATCAGTGATGAGATGCGAAGGTTCGGGATTGTCGCATACCGGATCGCGACGATATCCCACGCCGGCGCTGCTTTCGCGTCACGTAGTGTTTGCGCAACGAGCGGATGGGCCAGCGCCAAGAGGAAGAACGCTGACGCGGTTGCAGCGCAGCCGCGCCGAATGAATGCGGAGAACAGGGCACGTTTCGTCATCCCCCTAAACTCACCGCAATCACTCGGCGCGCAATGACGCACGCCCGTTGGTCGCGACGTTAACCGGTGACGAGCGAGGCCTCGAGCTTGCCGAGACTCTGGTTCCAGCCGTCGTTCATCCCCATGCTGGCGAAGGCGTTCCGTTCGGCGACCGAGTCGAACGTTGATTTGATTGTCAGTAACGTCTGTCCACGCTGCTCCGCGAAAGTGAACGTCACGACGGAGTGCAGCGTTGGCTTTCCGCCACCGATTGCGGCCATCGCGTCGTTCAACATCGTATGCCACGCCGGCGGATGCCCGAACAACGTCCACGTACAGACGATGCGCGCAGGCTCCACGATCTCGAGATAGACACCGTCAATCGGGTAACGCACACCGTCCGGCGCGATCATCACGAGACGCAAGTTGCCGCCGACGCGCGGGTCGATCGTACACTCATTCGTAAAGCCGTGCGGGCCGAACCATTTGGCGAGATGCTCTGCGTCGGTGAATGCGCGGTAGACGAGCGTGCGTGGCGCGTCGATATTTCGCGCGAGTGCGATCTCGCGTTCCGTCACGTCGTAAGTCATCGCCATGTACGCGTCGCAGCGCGCAAGATTCTGATTCGCGCCCTCGACTGCGCCGAACTTCATCACTTCCTGCAGTTTTTCGGGTGATGAGAAGACCGTATGCATCGTCAGACGTGTCTTCTCCCCTTCGTCGGTGAACGTCGCCGTGAAGTGGAATGCGTTCGGATCGTTCGGGAAAGCGCCAATCCAGCCGGCGATGCACTCGTTCTCGACGACGTCGAGATAGGCCATGTGATTGTCATAGTCGGTGCCGTCCGGCCCATGCATCACGTAGCGCCATGATCCACCCGGCCGTACATCCATCCAATGCACCGTCGTCGTGAATCCATTCGGTCCCCACCATTCCCCAATGTGCTCGGCGTCCGTAAACGCTGCATACACCATTGCGCGCGGCGCATTGATCACTCTCGTAGTGACGATCTCGCGATCAGCCGTGCTATTGGGGACATCACTTGTTGCGCCGGACATGGCCCTTCTCCTTGCGTTGCAAAGTGTGCAGATAGTCTTCCAACCGGTCGATGCGCGCTTCCCATAGTTGCCGATAACCTTCAACCCACGTGGCGACATCCTCCAACGGCTTGGGCTCGAGGCGACAGGGGCGGAACTGCGCGTCACGCCCCCGTGCAATGAGTCCCGCTCGCTCCAGCACCTTGAGGTGCCGCGAGATCGCCGGAAGGCTCATCGCAAACGGTTCGGCGAGATCGGTGACCGTGGCTTCGCCACCGGCGAGACGCGCAAGAATCGCGCGACGGGTCGGGTCCGCCAGTGCTGAGAGGGTAACGCTGAGCTGGTCGTCAATGAGCATAGTTAACTGGTCGGTTAATTAGTGAGTTTGTTAAATACTACTGCCCAGGCCCGCTGTCAACAACGGAGCTTCGCTGGGACCTGGAGCGATCCTGTGTCGCCTTCGTCGGCACCGCCGAGTAAGCTCCCGAGCATGAACTCACCCTCGCGTCCGGTCGCTCTTGTCACGGGCTCGGCGACTGGTATCGGCGCCGCCTGTGCCCGTTTCTTTGCCCGCAATGGTTGGGACGTCGGTATCACCTGGCTTGATGCAGACACCCTCATCGCTGCGGAAGCCGTTGCCGCGGAATGCACCGCACTCGGCGCACGCACACAACTCGTCGAGTTGAACGTGACGAGCGACGAGAGTTGCATCGCTGCCGTCGCCGGCGTCGCATCGGAACTCGGGCACCTCGATGCCCTCGTGAATTGCGCCGGCACCACGCGCTTCATTCCGCACGCTGACCTCGACGCGCTCCCCGAATCGGAGTTTCTGCGCACGTACGACGTGAACCTGGTCGGCACCTTCAGGATGATTCGCGCTTCCCGCGAACAGCTCGCAAAACGCGGACGCGGCGCCGTCGTCAACATTTCCTCGATTGCCGGAACTGCAGGCCTCGGTTCGTCGGTCGCGTATGCTGCGTCGAAGGGTGCCGTGAACACGTTGACTCTTTCCCTCGCGCGCGCGCTCGCGCCACACATCCGCGTCAATGCGATCGCACCGGCGTACGTATCGGGCGGCTTGCCGAGTCGCGTACTTGCTGGGGACAAGTTGGCGGCTGTCGAGCAGCACTATCTTGAAACGCAGGCGTTACCGCGACTGCTTGGCGTCGACGAAGTGGCGGCGCTCGCATTCTTTCTCGCCGCATCGGCACCGGGAATCACGGGCGAGATCATTCGGATGGACAACGGACTCCATCTCTATGCTTGACGATATCGGGAGCGATGCGACCGGTGCGCGTGAGTTGCGCATCGGCTTCATCGGAACGGGACTGATCGGCACACCGATGGTTGAACGCCTTCTCGACCAAGGGCTTGCGGTCACCGTGTGGAATCGCACCGCGCACAAAGCGGCGCCACTCCTGGCGCGTGGTGCGACTGCCGCAGGGAGTGCGCGCGAACTCGCATCCGATTGCGACATCATCTGTCTCTGCCTCACCAATACGGCGGCAGTTGAAGACGTGGTGTTCGGCGCGGGCGATATCGCATCGGCGCTGCACGCGGGACAGCTCGTGGTGGACTTTTCCAGCATCGCGCCCGACGCGACGCTCGCCATTGCGACCAGGCTGCAAGCACAAGCCGGCGCGCACTGGATTGACGCGCCCGTCTCTGGTGGACTTCCGGCCGCGCGTGCCGGACGACTCATCATCTTTGCAGGCGGTGACGCGACGGACATCTCGTTTGCCGGGCCGGTGCTGAGCGCGCTGTCGATGCGCGTCACGCACATGGGTGGACACGGCGCGGGCCAACTCGCGAAGAGCTGCAATCAGATGATCGTCGGCTGCAACCTGTTGGTGATCGCCGAGATGCTGTCGTTTGCGCGCGCCGCTGGGATTGACGCAACACAACTGCCGGCTGCATTGGCCGGTGGCTTCGCCGATTCATTGCCGCTGCAGATCTTTGGCAATCGGATGGCGCGTAGCGTCGACACGCCGAAGATCGGCGCTGTCGCAACATTCAAAAAGGACATCGATCAGGTCGCGCGGCTGGCGAGTGAGAGCGGGGCATTCGTACCGATGACGACGCGCGCCGCTGAGTTGCTACGCGATGCAAGCGCTCACGCCGAGATTGGAATCGAAGCGGATGTCTCGCGCATAATCCGCATGTTTGACGAGCGTCGCACGACGCGATCGTCATGAGCAAGCGCTTCCGTTCAGCGACGATTCACGACGGCACACTCCGCGCGCCGACACGCAGTTTTCTGCACGCGCTTGGTCAGGACGACGACGAGATTGCCCGACCACACGTTGGTGTGTTTCACACTGGCGGCGAGATGAGTCCATGCAATATGAATCTTCGCGATCAGGCGCAGCATGCGAAGACGGGGATCTACGCAGCCGGCGGGATGCCACACGAGTGCCCCGTCGTCTCGGTGTCCGACGGACTCTCGATCGCGCACTCGGGAATGCGTTTCTCACTGGTGTCGCGCGAACTGATTGCCGACAGTGTAGAAGCATCGACGCGCGGTCATCAGTGGGACGGCATCTTTGGCATCGGTGCCTGCGACAAGAATCTGCCGGGGCTGATGATGGGGATGGTGCGGTGCAATGTCCCAAGTGTGTTTGTGCATGGCGGGTCGGCACTGCCAGGTCATTTTCGCGGACGCGATACCAACATCGCGGAAACGTACGAGACCATTGGCAAGGTGTTGGCCAACGAAGCGACACTGGATGATCTCGCTGAGATCAGTCACGCCTGTTTGCCAACGGCCGGCGCGTGTGCGGGACAGTTTACGGCGAACACGATGGGGATGGTGTCGGAGGCGCTTGGTCTGGCACCGATCGGTTCGAGTATGGTGCCGGCGGTGTACAGCGAACGTGCTCCGTTGATGCGTCGCGCGGCTGCGGCACTGATGCGTGCGGTTTTGGGCGATGGGCCGTTGCCACGTGATGTCGTCACTCGCGCAGCGTTGGAGAACGCGTGCGCGGTTGTATCGGCGACCGGCGGCTCCACGAACGCCGCACTGCATATTCCGGCCATCGCGCACGAAGCGGGTATCCGCTTTCATCTCGACGACGTGGCGGCCGTACTGGCGCGCACGCCGCTGATTGCGGACCTGCAACCTGGCGGCAAATATCTCGCGCGCGACCTGTATCATGTGGGTGGTGCAGGCGTTGTGATGCGCGCGTTACTCGATGCCGGATTTTTGCACGGCGATGCGATGACCTTCACCGGGCGTACGTTGGCAGCAGAGTTGAACGCGGCGAGCGGTGTTGATGGTCGCGTTGTGCACGACGTCGAGCACGCGATTTCGGGTGACGGCGGGGTCACGGTACTCAAGGGCAACCTTTGTCCCGACGGTGCGCTGCTCAAAACAGCCGGACTTACGACGCTTGTGCATCGTGGCCCCGCTCGCGTCTTCGAATCGGAGGAGCACGCGCAGGTGGCTGTTCGTGATCGACTGTACGCCGCGGGCGACGTGATTGTGATCCGCAACGAAGGGCCGCGTGGTGGACCGGGAATGCGCGAGATGCTTGGAATCACGGCGCTGATTTATGGCCAAGGGATGGGCGCCACAGTCGCGCTGCTCACCGACGGCCGATTCTCGGGCGCAACGCGCGGCCTGTGCATCGGTCACGCGGGGCCGGAGGCAGCGGACGGCGGTCCGATTGCCGCACTTCGCGATGGCGACGTGATCGAGATCGACGCCCGACCTGACAGCCGTAGCATCCGCGTCGCACTGACCGATGGGGAACTCGCGCAGCGTCTCGCCGCACTTGGGTCTCGTGCTGTGCGCATGCAGGGCGGTGTCCTCGAGAAATACGCGCTCACAGTGCGTCCGGCACACGTCGGTGCGGTGACACATTCGGGCGCGGTCGAATGGCTGCGCGACGAACCCGCGACCGACATTTCGACACCCAGTTCGACAACCATTTCGACAACCATTTCGAACGGAACCAACAAATGACGCTGCTGCTCTCTGACACGGACGTGCACGCGCTCCTTCCGATGGGGGAGTGCATCGAAGTAATGGCCGACGCGCTCAAGGCGGTCGCGACTGGTGACGCAATGCTGCCGTTGCGCACCATCATTCGCCTCCCGAACTCGGTCAACGCATTCGGCACGATGCCAGCCGTACTTGGTGCCGGCAACGGCGCATCGATTGGTGCCAAGATCATCACGGTGTTTCCCGGTAACGACGCGACGCCGTTTGACTCGCACATCGGAGTCGTACTGCTCTTCGATGCGGTGAACGGGTCACTGCTCGCTATTGCCGATGCGTCGAGCATCACGGCCATCCGAACGTCTGCAGTCTCCGGGCTGGCGACGCGGCTGCTCGCAAACGCCGACGCGAGCGAGCTCGCAATTCTGGGCGCCGGCGTACTCGCGCTGCCGCATCTCGATGCCGTCTGCGCGGTGCGTCCGATCAAGCGTGTGCGTGTCTGGACGCGCTCTGGCGGCGAGGCCGGAGGTCGCGCGCAGCAATTCGCCGAACGTGCGCGCGCGCGTCATGGTGCGCTCGAAATTGTGGTTTGTGAGTCGGTCCGCGAGGCCGTCGACGGCGCGGACGTCGTCTGCACGATCACCTCGTCGCGGATACCGGTGCTTGAGGGGGCCTGGTTGAGCCCGGGTACCCACGTGAATGCGGTCGGTGCATCGCTCGCGACAGCGCGGGAGCTCGATAGCGCAGCCGTATCTCGCGCGCGGCTCTACGTCGATCGGCGCGAGTCGGCGCTTGCGGAAGCCGGCGATTTTTTGGTGCCCCGTTCCGAAGGGGCCATCACCGACGCACACATCGTTGGCGAGTTGGGCGAGCTTGTACTCGGCGCCATTCCAGGCCGGACCAGCGCGAGCGAGATCACGCTCTTCAAATCCCTCGGGCTCGCCGTCGAAGACGTTGCTGCACTGCGACACATCTACACACGCGCGCAGGCGATCGGCGCCGGTACTTTGGTGGAGCTTGGCGGACGACGCGAGTAGTCAGTCGTCCGTTCGAGTACGATGAGTAAGACGTGCGTTATTGCGCCGCTTCGTGTTGCGCGCTACGTGCGGGCTTCGTGAATTCGGTTCCGAAGAGTCGATCCCAGTAGCGCATGGTCACGCCGTAGTTGGTCTCGGGGAACGCGTGATGAATGCGATGCTGCGACTGCAGGTGGCGATACCAGGTGAAGGGCAGCTTGTAGTGATGCAGACTGTGATGCATCAGACCATAGGCCACGAATCCGACAAACCAACCGGCGAACAGCGTGGACACACCGCGCACGCCAAACAGTCCGGCGATCAGCAACTGCACGGGCAGAAAAATCAGCGGCGTGAAAAACCACGGCATCGCGAGATACATCATCGGATCGACATGGTGTTTTTCATGCCCCTCGCGGGTGAGCGCGATCCCGATGTTGTGGTACATCCAGCGGTGAAATGTGTACTCGGTCAGCGTCCACGCGAATACGCCCGCAGCGAACAGAACGGCTACCGTCCACAGGGTGATCCCGTGGTGAACCAGGTCGTAGCCCAGAAAAAAACTCGCCAGGCCCAGGTCCACGACGTACGTCGACCAATAGTTGAGCTTGGATTCGGACACGCTTTCAGTCCAGCGGTACAGTGCGCCCATAAATGCCGGGGAGTGCAGGGTAGACAAGCAAAGGTCCCAACGAGCCACACGGTCTCTCAGCTGAACTCGCTGTTACTCGTGAAGGCTCGGTGGGGCCGATCCAGGCTGCAGGGCGGTCTGCATCCGTTGCTCGTGTATAGTACTAGCCGGACAGCAATTTGTCTCGAATCTGTAAATGCCTATTGCGCCGACAGGGAAAGAGCATTACGCTCCTTCCATCGCTCTTGCACGCATTGCATGAGCGTCGTTTCGGAGCGTCTCAGGGGCCCGCCGAGTTAATGCGGGTCCTTTTTTGTTTCGATTCTCTCGCCGTCGGCGAGGCCCGCGTGAGGGCTTTCATCACGAGCACGTTGTGTCGGCACGTACTGCATAAGCACTCCGAACACAGCACCAAAATTACCAAGCAGGAGTAGTAACATGCGTACGACTGGCATCGTGAAGTGGTTCAACGACGCGAAGGGTTTCGGCTTCATCACGCCTGATGACGGCGGCAAGGATTTGTTCGTCCATCACTCGGCCATCCAGGGCGGCGGCTTCAAGAGCCTCGCCGATGGCGAGCGCGTTGAGTGCGACGTGGTGCAGGGCCAGAAGGGTCCGGCCGCTGAAAACGTCGTCAAGCTCGGCAACTAAGCAGTAACTGCCGCGTCGCTTGCGACGCGAGCTGCCGAAACACAAAGCGGGCTCCTGAAAAGGAGCCCGCTTTGCATTGGTACCCAATGGTTGCCTATGGGTGGCGCTTCGAGTCGCTGGTCTGGTTGTTGTTCATGCTCGAGACCGGCCCGCCAACGACAGGCGCGTCTTCAAGCGTCTTGAGCAACGGCTTCCAGTCGAACTTCACATCCTTGCCGCGTACCCACTTCTCCATCCACGTGAACTCGGCCATCGACTTCACGTACTGGTTGCGCGCATCCGGAATGCCGTGCGTGTTGCCGGGATAGACGAAGAACTCCGTCGGTACGCCCAAGCGCTTGAGTGCCATGTGCAGCTCTTCGCTCTGCGGGCGCGGCACGCGCGGATCGCCATCGACGACATGAATCATCGTCGGCGTCTTCGCGTTCTTGATGTACTTGAGTGGTGACTGACGCCAGTAGCCCTCAAAGTCGTCGTACGGGAGCTTGTCGCCCATGTAGTACTGACGATTGCGCTGCATGTCGCTCTGCGCATACATCGACGTCCAGTTCATCGTGCCGGCACCGGTCGATACGGCCTTGAATCGATCGGTGTGCGTCAGAATCCAATTCGACCAGTGGCCACCAGCGCTCCAGCCAAGCACGCCCAGCTTCGAACCATCGACAACACCCTGCGCGATGAGGTTGTCGACGCCGGTCATGATGTCGTCGTAGCCTTTCGTGAAGTAGTCGCCGGCAATCTCGATACGATGCTTCTCGCCGTAGTTCGTGCTGCCGCGATAATTGGGCATCAGCACTGCGTAGCCGGCGCCTGCGTAAATCTGTGCGCCGTAGCCGCCGTTGAAGCCGAGTACATCGGCTGACGCGGGGCCACCATGGATGGCGACGATGAGCGGATATTTGGTGCCTACCTGATATCCGACAGGTTTGATGAGCACGCCGCCGACCGTGCGCCCGTCTTTCGACTTCCAGGTGACTTCTTCTTCCTCGCCGAGTGCGAAGCCGGCGACCTGCGGGTTTGGATTGGTGAGACGAATCCAGTTGCCCTTGTCAGCGATCTTTTCGACGGATGATGCAGTGAAGAGGGACGGCGGCGTCGTCGCGTCGGAGTACTGCAGCAGCAATGCACCGGTGTCCTCATCGCGCTGTACCGCCAGCGACGCTTTCACGCTCGTGATCTGCTTGACTGCACCGGTCGAAACGTCCAGTGCCAGCAATTGATTCGTCGCCTTCACGCCGTCGTTGAAGTAAATCGTCTTGCTGTCTACACTCCAGAAGTCGGCAGTCACTCCGCCATCCCATGCGTCGCCGAGTTTGCGGAAAGCTTGACCCTTTGCACTCACCTCGCGCACGTATGCGCGCGTGTCGCGGAAGTACGTGAAGTCGTTCGACGCAGAAAACGCGATCGTCTTGTTGTCCGGCGCAAACGACAACGGGCTCTCGGCGATCTCCGCGTTCTTGGTCAGACGTTCGACATTGCCCGTCGCCGTCTCGATCAGATACAGGTCGCCCACGAGGCCCGACTCGATCGTGCCACGGAAATAGCGATCGTCCTGCAGACCGCGAAAGCCAATCCACTTGCCATCGTTGGAAAGCGTGACCGCTTCGACCGTGTACTGGCTGCCGCTGGTGATCCGTTTTTTCTGACGCGAAGAAACGTCCAGCGACCAGAGATGCTGCACTGGCTCGGACTGGTTGCGAATGCGCACGTCGAACTTCTTCTCCATGCGCTTCTTTTCGTCGGTATCGAGCGTGTCCGACGCGGTGAAGTAGAGTGTGCGTCCATCGTGCGAGAACTTCCACCAGCGAATCGACGTCTGATGTTTGGTCAGTGGCACCGCTATCGCAGAATCGAGCCCTGACACCGGCAGCGCCCACAGCTGCTGCTCGTCCGTCTTGCCGGCGGCGTACACAAGCCATCGTCCATCAGGTGAGAACGCGAACGTTCCGACCCCGTCCTTCACATCTGTGATGCGACGCGCTTCGCCGCCATCAGGGCGCATCCAGTACAACTGATTTCCCGCGGCCGGCGTCGCCGCGTCGCGATTGGACGCAAAAACAAACGAACGTCCATCCGGTGCCCACTCCGGATTCATTTCGTTTTTGTCTTTTGTAAACGTCAACTGACGTGTGTCAGCAAGCCCTTTCGTCATCGAGACGAGATAGAGATCTGATTGACGCTTGGCTTCTTTCCAGTCGGGCGTCGAGACCGCGTACAGCATCCATTGCCCGTCCGGGCTGACGGCCTGCCCACTCGCCTGACGGATATTCTGCACGTCGAGAAAGGTCATCGGACGCTTGGTCTGGGCACCCAGCGCGAGTGGGGCGAAGAGCAGAACAGGTAGCAGGCGGCGATGCATGTCGTGATGCATGTGGGGTCGTCGGCTGTGAGGATGACCGCGGGCGGAACGGGAACGCCCAACGCCACAATGGGCGCACCAGACAAGCTGCGCCCGCCGGCTTCCGTGTGGAAGCCCTCTCAGTACTGGGAGAGGGACGAGCGGACCCGCCCCGTCTCGCGCTCGTTCACGTCGCTGAGGTCTCGCGTACAGTCAGCCGTTCGAGCACCGCGTCGCCAAACTCACCGGTCGTGCACGGCACCGCACCGCGCGCGGCGCAGTCGGCCGTGCGACAGCCAGCACTGATCGCGTCGGCGACGGCACGTTCGATCGCGTTCGCGTCGGCGTCGAGTCCTAAAGAATGCCGCAGCAGCATCGCGGCGCTCAGAATGGCGCCGGCAGGATTGGCGATGCCAAGTCCTGAGATATCCGGCGCTGAGCCGTGGATCGGCTCGTAGAGCCCACGGCGACGTCCGTCGGGCTCGAGGTCGCCGAGTGATGCCGATGGCAACACACCGATGGAGCCAGCGAGTACGGCGGCTTCGTCGGTGAGGATATCGCCAAAGAGATTTTCGGTGACGACTACATCGTAGCGCGAGGGCGATTGAATCAGCTGCATCGCAAACGAGTCGACGAGTGCGTGCTCGAGTTTCACGTCAGGGAATTCTTCGTGAACGACACGCGTCGCGATTTCACGCCACAGTCGCGATGTCGCGAGCACGTTCGCCTTGTCCACGGAAAGCAGCTTGCCACGACGTGACCGTGCGATGCCCGCGCCCATGCGGACGACGCGTGCGACTTCTTCGGCGGTGTAGATGCACAAGTCTGACGCACTCGTGGAGTGGCCGTGTTCGTCGCGCTCATGCGTCTTGTCGCCGAAGTACAAACCACCAGTCAGTTCCCGTACGAACAGGATGTCGACGTTCTCGAGCAATTCAGCCTTGAGCGGTGCTGCGGAAGCGAGTGCTGGATGCACGACGACAGGTCGCAGATTCGCGTAAACTCTGAGCAACGCACGCAAGCCAAGCAGCCCTTGTTCCGGCCGCATCATCGCCGAGGGGTCGCTCCAACGCGGACCACCGACAGCACCGAGCAAGACCGCGTCGGCGCTGGTCACCAGCGCACGCGTTTTGGCTGGGAGCGGATCGCTTGCTTCATCGATCGCAATGCCGCCGATGAGCCCTTCGTGAAAGTGGAAGTCATGCGCACCGCGCTCAGCGACTGTTTGCAGAACACGCACGGCCTGCGCGGTGACTTCAGGACCAACGCCATCGCCTGGAAGTACCGCGATCAGCGCGCGCACTCGGCCTCCCATGCCGTGATCCCGGGCAGTTCGGCGACGAGTGATCCGAGTTCGTCGACGCCATCGATCAGGCATCGCTTGCTGAACGAGTCGATGGTGAAGCTGGCAGTCACTCCACCGGGCAAGAACACGCGTTGGGTTGGGAGGTCGACGGTGATTTTCTGCGACGGATCGGCTCGCAGCGTGGCGTGCAACGCGGTGAGGGTCGTTTCGTCGAGCGCGATGGTGAGTACACCGTTTTTATGCGCGTTGGAACGAAAGATATCTGCGAAGGATGACGCGATCACTGCGCGAATCCCCCAGTCGTTCAACGCCCACGGCGCATGCTCGCGACTCGATCCGCAGCCGAAGTTACGCCCACCGACCAGAATCTCTGCACCTTCTGACTCGCGCGCGTTCAGTGCGAAGTCCGGACGCGGCGCACCACTCGCATCGTAGCGCCAGTCGGAAAACAGATGTCGACCAAGTCCTGTTCGCGATGTGGTTGTGAGAAAGCGGGCAGGGATGATCTGATCGGTATCGACATCGTCGCGGGCAACGAGCACCGAGTGCGACGATAGCGGCGTCCACGGTCGATTGACGTTGTGCTCCGATTGTATCGGCGCGGTGCGCGTTGCACTCATGTGAGACTCCGCCATTCGAGACGCCGTGGGTCTGCGACCGCGCCGGCAACGGCAGACGCGGCAGCTGTGAGAGGAGATGCCAACAATGTACGCGCGCCTTTCCCCTGTCGCCCTTCGAAGTTGCGATTGCTGGTGCTCACCGCATACTGCCCGGCAGCCACGGAATCTCCGTTCATCGCGATGCACATCGAGCAGCCGCTTTCACGCCATTCCGCACCGGCATCGCGGAAAATATCGGCGAGCCCTTCCAGCTCGGCCTGGCGTTTCACGCGTTGCGAACCGGGTACAACGAGCATGCGCGTGTTGGCGGCCACGTGTCGTCCCTTGAGAATACCCGCTGCCGCGCGCAGATCGTCGATGCGACCGTTGGTGCAACTGCCGAGGAAGACCACGTCGACCGGCTGCCCCAGCAGACTCTGTCCCGGCGTGAGTCCCATATAGGTGTATGCGCGATCGGTGGCGCTGTCAGTGTGCGAGCCGGCGTCGGGAACATGTCCGTCAATCGGGATGGCCATGCCGGGATTCGTCCCCCACGTAATCATCGGTGCGAGCTGTGATGCATCGATCACAACGCTCTGGTCAAACGTCGCACCGTCGTCGGTCGCCAGTGTCCGCCAGTGCGCTGCGGCGCTGGCCCATTCATCTCCACCCGGCGCCTGCTCGCGCCCCTTGAGCCACGCAATCGTTGTTTCGTCGGGAGCGATCATTCCGGCACGCGCGCCAGCTTCGATGCTCATGTTGCACACCGTCATGCGCCCTTCCATGTCGAGCGCACGGATCGCCGCGCCACGGTACTCGATGACGTGACCCGTGCCGCCGCCGACCCCGATCTGCGCGATGATCGCAAGAATCAGATCCTTGGCCGACACGCCAGGCTGCAGTGTGCCGTCGACGCGAATCTCCATCGTGCGCGGTCGCGATTGCAGTAAGCATTGTGTCGCCAGCACATGACCGACTTCGCTCGTGCCGATACCGAATGCGAGTGCGCCAAACGCACCGTGCGTGCTGGTGTGACTATCGCCACAGACAATGGTCATGCCGGGCTGCGTGCGACCCAACTCCGGGCCGATCACATGCACGATGCCGCGACGGTCGTCGCCCATGCCGTACAGCGGCACACCGTACTCCGCGCAATTCGCGGCGAGCGTATCCAGTTGCCGTCCGGCTGCAGCGTCGGTGATTGCGAGCTTGCCGCCAATCGCGATCGTTGGCGTGGAGTGGTCCATCGTCGCAATGGTGCGATCGGGGCGATGCACACGCAGTCCGCGTTCGCGCAGCACGGTGAACGCTTGTGGTGACGTGACTTCGTGCACGAGATGCAGATCGACGTAGAGCACAGACGGTTCGCCCGCTGCGCCCGCACGTACAAGATGCGCGTCCCACACTTTGTCGAAGAGGGTGCGAGGTACGTTCACGCCGCGGCCTCGTGCATGGCGCGCGCACGTGCGCGTATGAGACCGTTTACGGCAGCGACGTACGCTTCGGCTGTCGCGACGATGATGTCGGTGTGTACGCCAAATCCGCTCGCGGTGTGCGTCGGTTCGGTGTCGTTGTTCGCACCGGCGCGCTCTCGCATGCGAATCGAAACACCGCCGACTGCGTTGATCCCTTCCGCCGCAGCGTCGACGGCGAACTCGATCAACTCGCCGACATCGCCGACACACTCGTTGATCGCACGACACACTGCGTCGACGGGGCCATCCCC
>JBKJTE010000041.1:0-3787 GCA_046590495.1 Gemmatimonas sp.
CGATGGCGAGTTGCACCCATGTCGTGAGCGTCGCCGCTGCTGCGACGGCGACCAGCCCGCGGATCACTCGCCGCGGCGCGCGGTCCTGGCCTGCGAGCATTGAATCGGTCATTTCACTGCTCACCGTTTACCCGCCGCGGCATCTCCACTTGGCGCTGCAACGGTGCCCGCAGCGGGCTGGACTCGAAAGCGAAGCATGTACGGATCGATGGGCGCCTCAGTATCGGGCATGAGCGTGAGTCCGGGCGGCATCCGTTGCGACATGTCACTGAGCTCGCGCTCGCGGAATCCGAATGCCCAGACCTCATCTCCCGTGCGGGCCGGCACGACCAATGTCGTGTCGCTTGAAAACGCCAGCCAGCCGATCATCGAGAGGCGCGCGCCGCCCAAGGTCAGTTCAAACGGCTTGTCCCAGATGGGGCCTGGCTGTTTGGATACGATTTGCATCCCAGCGGCCTGCGCAAAAAAGTGCGCGATGCGAGAGAAGCGCACCTCGATGAGCAGAACGACGTGGCGGTGGTTCCACTTGGCAGATGACAGCTCGGCGAAGGCCTGGCGCAGGCTGCGCTCGACGCTGAGCTGCCGGCCAAACGCGGGTGCGAACACACTGGGACGGACGTGACCCAACATGCCATAGGACTTGAAGAGCAACGCGCCGGTCCACATCGGCCCCTCTTGGGTCGCCAACGTGGACTGGTACAGCCAGCCGTGCCGACTGCCCGGGGAGAACCTCGAGAGGCCGACGAACAGATGGACGCTCGCCAAAGAGGCGACGGCTGCCACCGCCAACCGGCGATGCCGCGGGACGAGCTGCACGATCGCCGACATGCCCACAGCCGAAGCCAGGGCGATCGCAAAGCTCGGGAGCAGGAAGTATCGAGGTTGCGTCGTGGAGGCGAAATAGAACGCGAGCACCGGGAGCGACAGCGCGGCAAGGACGAGCAGCAACCATCTCCGCTCCGGCATCATCTCGCGGAAGCCAAGAATGGCGAAGATGAACGGGAACGGGGAGACGGAAAACAGCAGGTAGGTCCAGAAGTAGGTCTCGTCGATGTTCGTCAGGTGCGCCTCGATGTCGCCGAGCATCGATCGCATGCGAGAATCGCTCGCGAACGCGATGGCGTAGATGCACGCCACCATTCCCGCGAGCGCCACCATCCGCACCGCGGCGGGCCGAAATTGACGGTGATTACGAAGTAGGATCAGCGCCACGGCACCGCTGACCAGCACGGCATCCGCGCGGATCAGGATTGCTCCGACGAAAAGAGCCAATGCCAGTAACTCACGGGCTGCATTCGGCCGGTTCGACAGGATCGTCACGGCCATCACGGCCATGGCTACCGAGGGGAGCGGAGAGTTGGGATAGCGCGCGCTCCACCAAATGACAGGGCTGGTGGCCAGTACGGCGGCGGCGATCCAGCGCTCGTGACGGGAGAGGTCGGCCCGGAAGGCGTACAGGCCGGCCAGCGGGATAATGGTCGAGGCCACGCAGGACAGCGCCACCATGACGACCGGGATGCTCATTACCGAGCCGCCCACCAGCCGTGTCAGTCCGACGACCAGCTGGTAGTAGCCGAATTGTGGGCCGTACCGATAGATGTCGCCATCATTGCCCCGCAACAGCGCCGCCGCACCCGCCGCGAGGGCGGACGAATCGTTCGTGATGAACTCGGAGAAGGTGCCCGCCAGAAGTCGCATCCCCAACAGCAGTAGGCCGCAGAGCGCAACGCTCAGGAGCGGCTCGACGGGTGCAACCGCCAGCGGAGCACGATCGGAATGGCGCACAGATGCGGTCTCCGATTGTGACGACATTTCGGCCGTAGTCAGGGGTGGAATCGCGTCGCGTCCATGGAGTACAACGCCCTTGGTAACTTGGTAACTCTGAACGGGGAGAAAGCTGTTCTTCTGCTCGTAGCGACTCGCACAGCCTGCCCGTCGGTCGCCCCCCTGCGACATGGACCGATCAGGGTGCCCTTCGGAGACCTGCCGCGCCTACTTCCCTCGACGGTCAGGTAATGGCCATGCGGCCAACGTTTCGCGCATCGCGCGCACCGTGTCGGCGTACGCGGCATCGTGGCTCAGGTCGCGCCGCTCGAGAGGGTCGACCATAACGTTGAAAAGCTCATCGACCTTTCCCGCCCCGTCGATGTAGTGGAAGCCGTTACGCACCAGCGAGTGCATGTTCCCCGCAGCGACTGGATACCACTCTGGCTGGTTGGCCACCCAGAACAACTCCGAAACGATTGGCGACGTCGTGATTTGTTTGCCCGACCAGAGTGGAGCCAGGGAGACGCCGGGGAACTCGGCCGCCTGTCGATCACCGGCCAGTTGCAGGATGGTGGCGGGGAGATCGCGCAACGAAACCGGCACCGGGACCACGACCTGCTTTGGCACGCCGCCGTCCGGCCACCGGATAACCAGCGGCACGTGTAGCCCCTGCATGTACAGACTATTCCCATGAGACAGGTGGCCGTGTCCGCCAAACTCCTCGCCGTGATCGCTGGTGACGATGACGATCGTGCGATCCAGTTCGCCGCGTGCCCGCAATTCGTCGAAGAGCCGACCGATCGCCGCGTCGGTCGCGGCCAGACTCCCGTCGTACGCATCGCGCAGCCCGCGAATGGCCGCAGTATCCTGTCGCGTGCCGACTTCTATCGCACGCGTCTTCGGTTCCTCGGAGAGGAATAGGCGGTCGTACGGCGCCGCGGGCGCGTACGGCTCGTGCGGGTCGAACAGGTTCAGAAACGCGAAATACGGCCGGTCGCCGCGGGCCTCTTCGAACGCCAGAAACTCGTCAACCACACGGTCGCCGTCCTTACGCCCGGAGAGCACGTAGTCGTGCCTGACGCGATTCCACGTCCCGATCACGCGCCGTCCGAGCATGGTCGCTCCCACCATCTGACTGGGCGTCAGCGCGTAGTCGCGGTAGATCTGAAATCCGCGGGCGAGGCCGTACTCGTGCGACGTATAGCGGAAGTTGGCGACAAAGCCGCCGGTGACGTAGCCAAGCTCGC
Organism: Gemmatimonas sp.; assembly: GCA_046590495.1. Taxonomy (GTDB): domain Bacteria; phylum Gemmatimonadota; class Gemmatimonadetes; order Gemmatimonadales; family Gemmatimonadaceae; genus Gemmatimonas. The sequence goes on from JBKJTE010000041.1 coordinate 3,015, forward strand.
CGAAGCGCTCCGCCAGCGTCTTGGGGCCGTTGTCGAGCGGCGTGGTCCAGCCCGTGGAGAGTTCGCGCGGATAGAGTCCGGTGAAAATCGACGCGTGCGACGGGAGCGTCCACGGCGCTGTGGCCACTGCTCGTTCAAATCGTACCCCCTCGGCGGCCAGCGCTGCGAGACGGGGCGACGTTGGTCGCAGATTACCGTACGCCGACAACTCCAGCGCACGCACGGTGTCTAGCACCAGCAGCAGCACATTCGGGACGTTCGCAGCGTGCGCGGCGGCACCAGAGCCGCCATACGCCCGCCGCTCCGCGAGCAGCCGCTTGAGCGTAACGCCCGCGCCGCCGATCAGGGTGCACAGGCCGAGTACGCCAACCACTGCCCGCATGACGACGCGGCTGCGGCCGGGGGACGTCGAGGCCAGGCGGGACGCTTGCACGGCAATCCCCGCGGCGACAACGGCCAGAGCGGCCGGATGGACTCGCGGCACCAACAGCAGCACGTCGAAGACGGCCAGCCCCACGGCTACAGTGAGCGCCCAGCGCCATGGGGCGGCGCCCCCGCGTCGACGGCCCAGTAGCCAGGCCAAGCCGACCGGCAGGGCAAACAGGCACAGAGCGCTGACCGGGCCAGTCCAAACCGACGCGGGATCGACGAACACAGGGATCGGCAGCAGCCGGTCGGCGACGAGACGCAACAGGAGCTCCCCCCAACCGGCCAGGAGCGCTGCCAACAAAAGAATCAGCCAGAATTCCGGCCCGTCGGTAACGCGTGAGGCG
>JBKJTE010000150.1:0-6408 GCA_046590495.1 Gemmatimonas sp.
ACGTCTGCAACCCGAACTGCTCGACCCCGGCGAAGTCGCGCGTATTGAACGTGACGAGGTACGTACACTGCGCTTCGACCGCGACCTCCAAGACCATGTCATCGTTCGGGTCGCGTAGGAACGGCCGCCACAGATAGAAGATCTTCCGATGATGCGCCTGTGCGCAGACGAAATCGACCACGGCGTCGACATCGGCGTGCGTGAGCCCGAGCTCACGGGCCTGTCGCCGCGCCACGGCTTCGTATTCCAGCACCAGCGGGACCGACACGCTGATCTCGAAGGCGCCGTCGGCCAGCATGCCGAGAAGCGCGAATGAAGCGCCGCGCCGGGAGCGCAGGCCCGCGATCAGGACATTCGTGTCGAGGATGACGTGGGGTTTCATATGGTATCATATACGATACCAGCTGACGGCACCCCCCGCAAGCGGGCACAAAAGCCATCTAACAATCGCGTTCTATTGCGGCGGCTTTCAATAGGTTGTGGGCAGCGAGCGAAGCGAGCACGCCCACAATCCTTGAAGCCGCCGTCAATAGCAACGCACAGTTATACCGCACGGGCGGCGACGGACGTGGCCGCTCTCACGCCCAGCCTTTCTCGCGAAGATAGGCATCGCGAGCGTCTGACGTGCCGAAGATGCGGATGCTGACCGCGGCGACATCGTCCTCACCGAGCATATCGACCACGGTGCTCTCATCGATGATCACCGCGAAGCCCTCCGGTCCACTGGCGGCGTAGGCGATCCCCCCTTCCATCACCCGCACCACACGCTGATCGGGAAAACGTCTGCTGTAATCGTACCCGAGACCGTGCTGCTCTGGATGCGCCACGCTGCCGGCAATGGCCGAGACACCGATGAAGAGATCCACCACATGGGGAATCGTGTGGTGTTCGGGAAGGCCGAGCGCGGCATGCACCTGACGGATCGCGCGTTTGAAGCCCGCCTGGTCCCGGGGTTCTGGCATGTCCTCGTCGTCCGTGAAGTACACAAACACGAGCGTCGCATCGACGCCATGCGCCCGAAGAAATTGGAGATGCGCGAGGCGGTTGGGATACTGGTAGAATGGGGCCATCCAGTCCGCGCTTTGATCCGCGCCAAGCGCGGCGCGCGTGCTGCTCAGCGCGCGAGCAATACGCTCGCGTGATGCCGTCGAAACGGCCCCGCACGTCGACGCGAGTTCGCCCACGTGCGCCTTGGCCTCGACGATCAGTATTCGACCATCGGACGTACGCCCCAGCGCGTCCCATTGTGGACCGTTGGACGGCCAATACTCACGCAGCGCTTCCGCAAGATGTCCGAGCTCAAGCTGCTCGAGGAAGGCCTGGTCGCGATACTCCGCCCACTGATCGGCCGATCTCGGGGAGACCCAGTCCACGGTAGCGTCGGTATGCAACGCGCCCGCGTCGCGAAGTAGACGGGCCAGCAATCCCGAATCGTATTCGATCGCGCGCTGGATCCAGCGCAAACTTCCCTTCGTACCCGGGTCTTGCTCAACGCGCATCGTGGCCTCGTGTGAAGTGTTGGTGCGGTATAACAATCGCGCTCTGTTGCAACGGCCCTCAATAGGTTGCGGCCAGCGACCGAAGGGAGCAAGGCCGCATCCTTGAAGCCGTTGTCAACAGCAACGCACAGTTAGGCGGCGGGCCGGTACAATCTGGGGACATGGCTGACAGCTGTCCGGGGACATGGCTGACACTTTTCCGATCCTCATTCGGCGGAGTGGCGATGCCCTGGCAGGAGACCGACCCGATGTTCGAGCGACACCATTTTGCGCAGGACCTCGCCAGCGGGCACTGGACCATGACGGAGCTGTGCGCGCGCTACGGCATCAGTCGCACGACGGGCTACAAATGGCGCGAGCGCTATCTCACGCTGGGGCTCCGTGGGCTGGAGGAGCAGAGCCGCGCCCCGCGGTCGTCGCCGCACGAAACGACGCCGGCGATCATTGGCCAGATCCTCGCCGAGCACGCGCAATATGGATGGGGCGCCCGCAAGATCTGGAAGCGCTTGCACACGCTCGATCCGACGGCCGTCTGGCCCGCACGCAGCACCATCTTCGATATTCTCGCCCGCCATGATTGCGTCCGGCGCCGCCGCCGCCGCGCGCACTGGAAACACCCGGGCGCCGCGCCGTTGCAGACGACCGCGCCGAACCAAGTGTGGACAATCGACTTCAAGGGCCAATTCCGCATGCGCGATGGCATCTACTGCTACCCGCTCACGATCGTGGACCATTTCAGTCGGTACGTGTTGTGCTGCCAAAGCTTTCCCGATGTACGGGCAGAAGGCGTGCACCGCGAGCTGCGCCGGCTCTTTCGGGCGCATGGGTTGCCCGACGCGATTCGCAGCGACAATGGCGCGCCGTTCGCTTCGAATGGCATTCACGGACTGAATCGCCTCAACGCTTGGTGGCTGCAGCTCGGCATCGTGCATCAGCGGATCACGCCGGCCAGCCCCCAAGAAAACGGCGCGCATGAACGCATGCATCGGGAGCTCAAAGCGAAGGTGACGAAGCCCGCCGCCGCGAACGCGAAGCTGCAACAGCGCGTCTTTAACACGTTTGTGCAGACCTACAATCACGTGCGCCCCCACGAAGCGCTGCAGGATGAAACGCCCGCATCGCGTTGGCACACGTCGGCCCGATCCTTTCCCGCACGTATCACACCGCCGACGTATCCCGGCCACTTCGAAGTGCGCCGCGTGAGCAGCGCCGGCACGTTTCGTTTGCACAACGGCCAACAGTTTCTCAGCCAGGCCCTGAACGAGGAGATGATTGGCTTAGAAGAAGTGCAGGACGGCGTGTGGAACGTCCTCTACTACGACACCTTGCTCGGTCGTTTCGACGAGCGTACGCGTACCATCACCGGCGCGCCATCTTTGAAGAAAGACTGTTAACCATGTCCCCGGACAAACTGTCACCTATCTCCCCGGCTGTTCAGAGCGGGATTGTCGACGGCCTCGGGCCCCGGCGTTGGCTATTGCTGCGGCGGCCTGAGCGGGTGCTTGCTGCGCTCGTAGAACTCGGTCTGCAGCCGTAGGCTTGCCTCGTCCGCCTTGACGGCGCGGATCGCCTGGACGATGGCCTTGATCCACGTCGTGGCCTCGAACGCGCCGAGCTCGCGCGACGCCGCCGCGCCTTCCCCGGCATAGTGGTTCGGGAATCGCGCGTACCACCAAATGCCGGCATACAGCCCGTCCGGCAGCGTCAAGCGCGCCTGATCGGCCCCCGATTCCTGTGTCGCCCGGTCCAGGTGCACGAGGTCGGGTCTGGCAATCAGGCTCATGGACGTTTCGCTTTCCCCGGCGTGCATGTCGGTGGCCGGGTTCGACCGGTGCTTCGGTTCGCCCGGCCCGCTCCGCGCGAGCCCCTGCACGTAGACCACGTAGTCGTGCGGCGCCTCGAGCTGCGTCTGCGCGAAGTAGGGCAGCAGACTGTTGTTGCCCCCGTGACCGTTCACGATGATGATCTTCTTACAGCCATTCCGCGCCATCTCGTCGGCCGTCTCCTGCAGCAGCTGGAGCTGGAGGCCGCGGCTGTACGCGACGGTCCCGGGTTCGTGCTTTGCCTCGAAGATCTGGCCGAAGTAATACTCGGGAAACACGACCGCGTATTCCTGCTGGGCGGCGTTGAGCGCGGCATACCGCACGTTGAACAGATCGTTGCCGAGCGGCAGGTGTGGCCCATGCTTTTCCATGATGCCGAAGGGAAGCAAACACGTGCCCTGCGCGCGCGCGATGGCATCCCGGAAGTCGGCGGCCGTCAACTCCTCCCAGTGGACCGACAAGCGGCCGGGCGCGACGGGCGTCTGAGCCCCTGCGGTCGACGCGAACAGTAGAGCGATGGCAAGCACTGACGATCGGCGCATGTGTACTCCGCGGCTGGTGTGGGCTGATTGTACCCAATCAGCGTCCTGCGGCTAGGGGTCATGTCCCCGCGCCTGGTCGGACGTCGCGCCACCATGCCAGCGCCGTTCAATTTGCCGCTGTCAACAGCAACGCACCGTTAGGCGCCGGTCGGGTGATCGCGAATTCTCAGCCGTTCTGGTTCCACAATCCAGAGCGAGGCTCGGATGCGCTGCTGCGCCAACGCGCGGACCGCGGGCTCGAGGCACTGCACAACCGCCGTGATGGATTGATCCCGAGGGCGCAGCACGATCACCCCAGGCGAGCGGCTCGGGTCGTAGCGACGCGTGTCGGCGAAATCCATATCGAGTGTGAGCAGCACGCTATCTTCCGCTTCACAGGCCGCTTGAATCACCGCATCGACCGCGCCCGCGAGGCCCTCATCGTGGACGTCGTGGACATCCCAGCCCGGTGCGACCAACCGCGCACGGGCGGGGCGTGGCAGATTCTCATCCAGCTTGACCCGCATGACTACGCGGGAATCGGGACGATCCGCTCGTGCGCCAGTTCAGCGGCGAAGGCGATTGCGGCCGGTACGTGTTCGGGACGCAACCCGGGATAATTCTCAAGGATGCGCTCGACGGTCTCGCCATCCGCCAAGTTGTCGAGAATGACAAATACGGGCACGCGCGTCCCTCGCAAGCACGGCGTGCCATGCATGCGGTCTGCGTCAATCGAGATGTGCTCACGCCAGTTCATGCGGCCTCCGTGCTGGCTCTGCAATCTACCGCCGCGCGGGGCCACGAGCCAAAACCGAGTGCATCGTGGCGTGTCCGAGGCGACGGCCACGGTAGTAGGCGTGTCACCCAGGTACCCGGTTTCAAGTGTTACCGATGTACCCGGTCTGTACCGACAGACATCTAACAATCGCGTTCTGTTGCAACGGCCTTCAATAAGTTGCGGCCCGTGAGCGCAGCGAACAAGGCCGCGACATTGAAGCCGTTGTCAACAGCAACGCACAGTTAGATGGCGAGAGCGATCGGCACCGACTGCGAAGTCAGTGCGTCGCGAGCAGCCCGGCGACGGAGAGATCCTCATCGAGATCCGGCCAATGAATCCCCACACCCCCGCCAATAGCCCGCCAATTTGCCCGCTGCGCGGCGGTCGCGTCACGCAGGCGCGGAAACCATTCCAATGGCGCCACAATCTCGCGCCCGTCGGCGAGCTCCACCCGGAGGGCGACGTCGGAGCAGCTGACGCCGATCGCGAGTGGTTCGATTCTAACGGCTGAAGTGCCCATCCCACGCCTCCTGAAATTGGATGCGATGTTCAAACACCAAACGCCGCAATTCCGTTAACTCTCCACTCCGAAAGCCGCGGGATTCGGCGAGCGCCACGTCCGCCAGCCAGAACTTGGCGTACCGCTCGGCCTGGTCCACGTGGATGTGCGCCGGTTCGCCGCGCTCATTACTGAAGAAGAAGAACCGGAAGCCCGCGACGCGCAGAATTGTCGGCATGTTCGAACCTAGCCGCCCGGTAGGTGCTCCAACAGCGGTGGCGCAAGGCGGCGAGCCACCGCCCCGCGTCGCCCCACGGTCCCCTCGCACCGAACCCCGGTGCGATCGCGTGCCTCCGGCTACGGGAAATCAGCCCACGGCCCTCAAAGAACGACACTGGGCGTGAGGCCAAGTAGGCGGGTGTTTCTCTGCGCCGACGCCCAAGCCTGCGGTTCGGAGCGGAGTACCGTTCCCGCGTGGTTCGCCACGGCACCGATGCGGCACACGTCCCTCCACTCCACCCGAGGTCTGGTTCGCCATCTAACGTAAAGTATTCAGCCCTTTTATACGCCGATCGGGCAGACCCGCGCAACCGCGTATCGGCCGCCCGCACGATCACCCTGTCGACCGCCCGCACGATCACCATGTCGGCCGCCCCGGCCGAAATCCTGTCGCACCGGTCTGCCTATTCCGGCGACGCGCCACCAGTTCCCCCCACCAACTCGACAAGCCCCTCCAGTGGACTTCGCACCGCACCAGCTCCGCGCTGCAGCACGTGCGTGTAGATCATGGTCGTCTCCAGGTCGGAATGGCCCAGCAGCTCCTGGATCGTCCGAATATCCGACCCCTGCTCCAGCAAGTGCGTGGCAAAGGAGTGCCGCAGCGTATGCGCCGTCGCGTGCTTCGCGATCCCGGCGCGTACCACTGCCTCGCGTATACCACGCTGCACCGCCGTCTCGTGAAGGTGGTGCCGTCGGCGTTCGCCAGTCTCGGTGTCGCGATAGATCGTCGTCGCGGGAAACACCCATTGCCATTCCCACGCGCGCACCGCACCCGGTGACTTGCGCGCGAATGCGCCCGGAAGCGCTACGTTTCCCGCGCCCGCAGCAAGGTCGTGATCATGCAGGCGCTTGACGCGCGCGAGATGCTCTCCAAGTCGCGTCGCCAGGACCAGTGGCAGCACCGTCATCCGGTCCTTGTCACCCTTGCCGCTCCGAACCACGAGCTGCGCGCGCGCAAAATCAACATCCTTCACACGCAGGCTCAGCGCCTCCATGAGCCGGAGACCCG
>JBKJTE010000241.1:0-11591 GCA_046590495.1 Gemmatimonas sp.
CGCGGAAACAACACTGCTGAGCACGAGGACGACGGCGAGCGTCGTCTGCGGGGCCCGCCCGTTCAGTGCAGCCTGCAAGAGATACCACTTTGCGAAGAAGCCCATGCCACCAACGAGCGGCATGCCGAGGAATGCGAGGAAGAAGACGGCCATCGCAACGCTGAGTCCCGGACGCACGCGCCAGAGTCCATTCAGATCGTCAAACGTCGGCGCACGATCGCGGCCGTCGTTGATGGTGATGAGTACTGCAAACGCGCCCATCGTGGCAAGCGTGTACGACACCGCGTAAAAGACCAGCGCGCTGATCCCGGCACTCGAATTGACGACGATTGCGACCAGCAGGTAGCCCGCATGCGCGACGCTGGAGTATGCGAGCAGGCGCACCAGATTGCGCTGCGAGAGCGCGAGTACGTTGCCCACGACCATCGTGATCGCCGCAAGCCACCACATCGCGGGATGCCAACGCGCTGACGCGCCAGCCAGTGCCTCGATCATCACCCGTGCGAACGTCGCAAATGCGGCCGTCTTCACGACCGCTGCCATGAACGCCGCGATCGGCAACGGCGCACCGTCATACACATCCGGCGTCCAGAGATGGAACGGTGCGGCAGCGACCTTGAATGCAAAGCCAACGAGGAGAAGCGCCATGCCAACGATGAACATCGCGTTGAGCGACGAGTTGCTTGCCACCCACTGCGCGATGTCAACCAGGCGTGTGCTGCCCGTCGCGCCAAAGATCAGCGCCATGCCGTACAACAGGAAACCGGTGCTGAATGCACCCAACAGGAAATACTTGATCGCCGACTCGGCGCCGCGCGCACTGCGTCGGTTGACGCCAGCGAGCACGTACACCGCGAGCGACATCAGCTCGATACCAATGAACACGAACATCAGGTCGCGCGCTGCCGCGAGCACCATCATGCCTGTCGCGGCCAACAACATCAGCACGGGGACTTCGGGGCTGTACGCACCGCTTCGCGCATGATCCGCTTCGAGCAATATCAGCGAGAGTGCGGTACCGAGCAGCACAACAAGATCGATGGTCCAACGGAAGCCATCGCCGGCGATTCGCTGATCTGCCGTGCCTGCCACACCATCGCCCCACTCGATCACGATGACAAGTGCGACAAGCACGCAGAGCACCATGCCGAAGCGCGCGACGATTCCAGTGCGCTCAGCGCCTTCTGCGCTTCCAACGACGTTCCCTTGCGGCCGCCAGACGGTGAAGAGGAGCAAGAGCATTGCACCGCCCGACAACAGCAGTTCTGGGGCGAGTGCGCTGAAGAGTGAGCTCGCGGAAACCAGGTCGCCCATCGCTTAGTGAGTCACGGGAGTGGTGGCGCTGACGGCTGCCGCGTTCGGCGCGAACCGCGCAGCTTCGACGACGCTGCGTGATGCACTGTCGCTGCGACGCAGAATCGATTGCGGTGCAAACCCGAGCCCGATCATCGCGAAAACAAACACGGCCATGACCGCCCGCTCACGCGCCGTGAGATCAGTGAGTGTCCGCGTGGATTCGTCGGTGCTCTTGTCGAAGAGCAGGCGTTGCAGTGCGCGGAGTCCATAGACCGCGGCGAAGATGACGCCCGTCGTCGCAATGATGGCCAGGACGGGATGGTCAGCATACGTGCCGATGAGTACCAGGAACTCGCCGACAAAACCATTCGTGCCCGGCAGTCCGATCGTAGAAAGCACCGCCAGCGTGAGCACAACGCTGAACAGCGGCATCGCGCGAGCGATGCCGCCAAAGTCCGCCATGTCTGTGCTGCCGCGACGATCCTGCAGCATCCCGATCAGGAGAAACAGCGCGCTGGTCGAGATACCGTGATTGACCATGATCATCACGGCGCCTTGCACACTCTGTTGCGTGAGCACAAACGCACCGAGCATGATGAAGCCGAGATGACTGATGGAGCTGTAGGAGACGAGCCGCTTCACGTCACGCTGTGACATCGCCAGGAGCGCACCATACACGATCGCGATAACGGAGAGCACGAGGATCGTGCTGCGCACCGTTGGATTCGCGACCGCTGCCGGAAAGAGCGGAATCGTAAAACGAAGAATCGCGTACGTGCCGACCTTGAGCCCGAGTGCGACGGCGGCGAACGTCGGTGCTGAGCCTTGCGCGTCCGGCAGCCACGTATGGAATGGTACCAGCGCCGACTTGACCGCAAACGCCGTAAAAAACGCGATGAACATGAACAGCTGCGTGCGATAGTCGAGCTGGAGGGCGAGCAGATGATCGATGTGAAACGACTGTCCGCCACCACGATTCCAGAGTACCATGATCGCCACAAGCATCAATAGCGAACCGAGAAGCGTGAAGAGCACGTAGCGCAGACTGGCACGCACGCTTGCACCCGTGCCCCAGATCCCGATCAGGAAATACATCGGGATCAACATCAACTCCCACGCCAGATAGAAAAGCAGGAGGTCGAGGGAAACGAAGATGCCTACCAGCCCTGATGTCAGCATCAGGGCAAGTGCACCGAACGCCGGCGTGCGGACCTTCACGTTGTTCCACGAGCCGAGCAGCGCGAGCGGCATCAGCAGTGCGGTGAGCACCACCATCGGCAGCGCGAGTCCGTCCACCCCAACGCTGAACGCAGCGCCTATGTCTGGAATCCAGGGCAAGTCGACGCGGGCCTGCCACCCGCGGGCATCAGCGTCGTAGATGCCCCAGAGCACAAGGCCGAGCAAACCTTCCACCAGAAGCGCGATCAATGTCAGAACGCGTGCGTCAGGGCCGCCGCTCGGCGCTTCAGAGCCGTCGGTGTCGCGCGAGATGTCGTGACCGAAGAACCGGACGGGAAGCGCCGCGACCAACGGCCAGAGCAACATCGCCGGGAGCACCCAATTTGCCGCGCCGATAGAAAGCAGGAGATCGCGCATCGGTCAGGCCAGTGTGAGTGCAGCGAGCATGACGATTGCGCCAGCGGCAACCATCCATGCGTACTTGCCTACGTCGCCGTCCTGCAGGCGATTGCCCACGAGACCTGCTGCGCGGGAGAAGAGTCCGCCACCAATACTGAAGGCGCGATCGAGCACAACATCCACGCCGCGAGTCAGGAATCCGTCCGCAAAGGCGTTTACCGGCCGGACGACGACCGCATCAACGGCCGCATCGACGTTGTATGCGTTGGCCAAGACACGAGCGACACCGGTATCGGGGGACGCATGCGCCTTGTCGGCGATCGGCCTGCGATAGAGCACGAAAGCAATGGCGATCCCGATCAGTGCGATGGCCACAGCGACCCCAATGAGCGTGATCTCGGTCTGGTGCGCGACTTCACCGCTCCCGGCCAGCCTGAGCGTGCTCGCTCCCGTGACCGGTTCAAGCCAGTGCTCGAGTAGCCCGGTTGGGCCGAGCGGCATCAGTTTCGGAAGATTCAGCCATCCGCCGAGGAGCGTGAGCAGCGCGAGGACAAGGATCGGTACGGTCATGACAGCGGGCGCCTCGTGCAGCGCATGCTGCTCTGCTTCGCCCGTACGATTCTGGCCGGTGAATGTGAGCAGGAGCATGCGCGTCATGTAGATCGCCGTGAGCAGCGCGGTGAGAATGCCAATCACGTAGACGACGTACAGCACCGCGGAACCGGAGACGCCAGCGAGCGAAGCATCCGCCAACGGCGAACCCTGAGCGCGCGCAAACACCGAGGACAGGATTTCGTCTTTGGAGAAAAATCCCGCGAGCGGCGGAACGCCTGCGATAGCAAGCGTCGCAATCGTCATCGCCGCAAACGTTGCGGGCATGAACTTCGACAACCCGCCCATGTTGCGCAGATCCTGCGCGTCTTCATGACGGTGTGTGTGGTGATACGCCGCGTGCAACGAGTGAATTACCGAACCAGCGCCAAGGAAGAGCAACGCCTTGAAGAAGGCGTGCGTCACGAGGTGAAACACACCCGCGGTATACGCGCCCGTGCCGACGGCGATGAACATGTATCCAAGCTGCGACACCGTCGAATACGCGAGCACCTTTTTGATGTCCCACTGACGGAGCGCAATCGTTGCCGCAAAAAGGGCGGTTACGGCGCCCACGACCGCCACGAGCAACGAGGCTTCCGGAGCCCCCGAGAAGATCGGCGCTGCACGTGCAACGAGATACACACCCGCCGTGACCATCGTCGCCGCATGGATCAGCGCCGACACGGGCGTCGGGCCAGCCATCGCGTCGGGCAACCAAATGTAGAGCGGAATCTGCGCGCTCTTGCCCGCACAACCGAGGAACAGGAACAGCGCGATCGCGAGCACCACCGACGTACCCGCCATCGCACCCAGCGCCCCGTGCGCGCCGACAAAATCAAGCTTCTGCGTCGTCGTCCAGATCAAGAACATCGCGATCAGAAAACCAAAGTCACCCACGCGATTGACGACGAAGGCCTTCTTCCCTGCTTCGACGTTCGCGCGATCGTTGAACCAGAAACCGATCAGCAGATAAGAGCAGAGTCCGACCCCTTCCCAGCCCAGGAACATCACCGGGTAGCTCGCGCCAAGCACGAGCACCAGCATAAACGCGACGAAGAGGTTGAGATATGCGAAGTAACGGGCATACCCCGGATCATCCTGCATGTAGCCGACAGAGAACAGATGGATCAGCGATCCGATACCGGTGATCACCAGCACCATCAGGATCGACAGCTGGTCGAGCTGATACGACCACGTGATGTCGAGATTGCCGACGTGCATCCACGTTGCGCCAGCCGAGATGAACGGCGCGTCGAGCGATCCAGGAGCCCGGGCGGCGACGCTTTGCATCCCAAAGAAGATCACCAACGCGACGGCGAATGCCGCGATGATGACACCGGGGCCGAGCGCGGTCACGAGCGGATTACGCGCCGTCGTAACGACCGATTCGCCGGTATCGTTGGCTTGCTGCTTTGCACTGATCGCGATCATCCCATTGACTACGAAGCCAAAGAGCGGCAGCAGCGGTAGCAGCCAGACGAGATTGGCTGCGGCCGTCCCGGCCAACGGATGGCCCGGCACGGTGACAGTGCCTGCCTGCAAGAGATGCAGCATGATCGTGTGCATCATCCGCGAAGCGTCCTCAATGCCGACATCTCGATCGTGCCGAACTGGCGGAACACGGAGATCACGATCGCAAGTCCGACCGCAGCTTCCGCAGCGGCGATCGTCATCACCATCACCACAAAGACATGTCCAGTGACGCCGTGCAGTTTGGCCAGCGCGACGAACGAAAGATTCACGGCGTTGAGCATCAGCTCTGCGCACATGAACAGGATGATCGCGTTCCGGCGCGTGAGCACGCCGAGCACGCCGATCGAGAAGAGGATCGCCGAGACGATCAACGCTTCGTTGATCATGCGGTCACTCGCTTCTTGGCCAGGAGCACCGCACCGATGATCGCGACCAACAGCACCACGCTCGTCAACTCAAATGCCACGAGATAGTCGGTGAAAAGTGAAGCGGCGACCGGAGTCACGACGTTGTCGACGGCTGGCGCGAGTTGCGTACGCGGCAGTCTGTCGCGCTGCACCACCAGCAAATTCGCGAGCAGCGCCAGCGACACGAATCCTGCGCCCAATCGTGCACCGAGCGAACGAATATCACCCACTTCTGCGCGGCCGAGGTTGAGCAGCATGACGACGAACACGAACACGACCATGATCGCGCCCGCGTACACCAGCACCTGAATCACACCGACGAATGGCGCGTCGAGCATCACATACAAACCGCTCAGCGCGAACATCACGTTCACCAGCCACAGTGCGGCAGGCACGGGATTTTTGCGCGTGACAAAAAGCAACGCCGATACGATCGCGATCAGCGAGAAGAGATAGAACTGGAATTGATAGAATCCGTTCATTCGCCCTTCGGGTCTGACGGATCCCACAACTCACTCACCGGATGTGTCTGCGCCGTGAGACGTTCAAGATCGTACACAAACGAAGCGCGATCGAACTCGGCGTTCTCGTAGTGACGGCCGAGGTGGATCGCTTCTTCCGGGCACACTTCCTGACAGTAGCCGCAAAAGATGCAGCGGAACTCATCGATCTCGAACACCAGCGGAAAGCGATTCCCCTGTTCGTCTTCACCGGGCACGAGCTTGATGCAGTTGGCCGGGCACACCGTCGGACAGAGACCGCATGCGACGCACTTGGCCTTGCCGGTTTCCGTCGTGAGCATGCGGTGCGTGCCGCGCCAGCGCGGTGACAGATCCCACTTGGTCTCGGGATACTGCATCGTGACCTTGTGTGGATCGACGAGGTGCTTGAGCGTCACTGCCATGCCGTTCAACGTCGCGCGGATGTAGCTCACGCGCTCGAGCGGCCGATTCATGACCTTCACACCGATCGCCATCAGACTGGCTCCTCGACCGCGGTCGACAAAGGCTGTGACGTCGCCACTTCGGCCACCAGCGTCGGCTGCGCAGTGCGCGCCTTCGCGCGCTCAACGGCGAGTTGGCGGCGCGAAAGATCGAGACCGCGCGAACGCAGGCGTTCAAGATCGGTTGGACCAACCCGCGCGCTGGCAGGGCTGATCAACTTGCCGCGATCAAGCCAACGGAGCAGCACGGTGATGATGACGACGTTCAGCGCAAACAAAGCGAGTGAGAACAACGGTCCGCGCGTCACGCCGAGTGCATCGAGGCCAAGTGTCGCACCCGCGATGATCACGATGTAAGCCAGCGCGATCGGCAGCATGATGCTCCAGCCAAGCGACATCAGCTGATCGTAGCGGAAACGGGGCAGCGTCCAACGCACCCACATGAAAGTGAACAGGAAGAATCCCGTCTTGGCCGCGAACGCGCCCAGCGTCACGATCGTCTTGAGAATCGTCCAAGGGGGAACGTTATCCCACTGCGTGAACGGGAGATCCCATCCGCCAAAGAACAGCGTGGCCGTCAGCCCGCTCACCGTTGCCATGTTGGCGTATTCAGCGATGAAGAACATCGAGAACTTCATCCCACTGTATTCGGTGTGATAGCCGGCGACGAGTTCGGACTCAGCTTCCGGCAGGTCGAACGGCAATCGATTCGTCTCGGCGAACGCGGCCACGAAAAACGTGAACCATGCGACGGTCAGCGAGAGCACGTTCCAACCCATGTGCGCCTGCTGCTGAATGATCGCGGTCAACGAGACGTTGCCGGCCAGCAAGAGAATCGGGATCGTCGACATCCCCATCGCGATTTCGTACGAGATCATCTGTGCGCTTGAGCGGAGTCCGCCGAGCAGCGCGTACTTGTTGTTAGACGACCAGCCGGCAAGCACAATGCCGTACACGCCGAGCGAAGAGATCGCCAGCGTAAACAGATAGCCGACTGGAAGGTTGGCGACCGACATGTCGATCAACCCCCACGGCGTCGGCAGCGGCGCGGCAAGCGGGAGCACGGCCCACGTCAGCATCGCCGGTATGAACGCGAGTGCCGGCGCGATCAGAAACAACCAACGATCGGCAGCTGCCGGATTGGTCTCTTCCTTCATGAAATTCTTGATGCCGTCGGCAACGGGCTGCAGTAATCCCCATGGTCCCACACGATTGGGTCCACGACGATCCTGAATCCACGCAGCGACCTTGCGTTCCAGCCAGGTGAGCATCGCAACGCTTACCAACACGACGCCGAACACGACCAGCAGCTTGACGACGCTGGTCAGCACGAACGTCCCGATCGCCGTCGGTGCGAGTTGTGGATCACTCTTCGGGAACCAGCTCGCAAAATCGAACGCGGCGAGAATTGGCGCGGTCGTCATCCGGTCGCTCCTGCACCCACGAGCGACTGATCAAGCACTGGCAAGCCGCGCAAACCGAGGGAGTCGTAGTCGAGTGTCGCAAACGGCGCGTGTGCTGCACTCAGCGCTTCAAACACATCGGCAGGCGCGAAGTAACGCCCCTCACCGCCGAGCGCCGCCAACAGATCGGCCAGCGCATACCAACTCGGCCGCGCAACGCCCGGCGCTGCTTTCGCCTGCATGAAGCGCTGCACGCGTCCACGGAGGTTCGTGAGCGTTCCTTCTTCCTCGGCGATGTTGGTGATGGGCAATACGACCTGCACGCGCGCCGAGAGTACATCGGGCACGGTGGTGCCAACGTGCACGATCGCCGACGCGCGATCGAGATCTGCGGCGTCAATTCCATCGAGCTGCTCACCGACGATCAACAGGGCGTCACCTTCGCGCAACGGAACGCGCGAAGACGGGAGCTCCGCAAACCCGAACATGCGAGCTGTGGTCGCATTCGCCGCGCGCTCGGCGCGCAACGAAAGATCAGGCACGCCTGGGAGCGCAAACTCAGAGCCCGTCTCAACACGGAACACTCCCTGACCATTCGATTGCGCCACGATGCGATCGAGCAGGAACAGCGCTTCGTTGGAGAGGTTGGGTGACGCAAGCACAACGACACGCTTGCCCGCGAGTACGCGAGACGCCGTAGTGATGGCATCTTCCCAATCGGCGATCACCAGCGAATGCCCATTGCGCACCAACGGCTGCTCGGCGCGATCGCGGCGGTTGAATTCGCGATAGCCTTCACGACCAACCTCACACATGTAGAACTGGTTGACCGCGTCGTTGGAGCGAGGGCGCATGCGGACCGCAACATTGTCACGCGTTTCGACGACGATGTTGCACCCCTGACTGCAGCCAGTGCACACTGATGGCGCGCGATCGAGTTCCCAGGCGCGAGCCTTGTTCAGGAAATCCTTCGAAAGCAGTGCACCAACGGGACAGAGATCGACAACGTTGCCCGCCCACGGATTCGTCAGGTCGTGACCTTCTGCCTTCCCGATATACGCACGATCTCCACGCTCCGACACATTGAGCACGGGATCCTGGGCGACATCGCCCATGAAGCGAACGCAGCGCGTGCAGAGAATGCAGCGGTTCTGCACGTACAACACGTCACCACCAAAGTCTTCGACAGGATTGAAGCGCTTGGGCTCGCGATAGCGCGAGTCGGCGCGTCCTTCGGCGAAGGTGTAGTCCTGCAGTTCGCACTCGCCGGCCTGATCGCAGATCGGGCAGTCGAGCGGATGATTGATGAGCAGAAATTCGAGCACACCCTTTCGCGCTTCGAGCGCCTTGGGTGAGTGCACGTGCACCACCTGCCCTTCACCAACGGTCGTTGCACACGACGGCGCGAGCTTCGGAAATTTCTCGACTTCAACCAGACACATGCGGCACACGCCAGCGACCGGGAGTCCCGGGTGATAGCAGTAGTGCGGAATGAGCACGCCCGCCGTCTTTGCCGCCTCGAGAATCGACGTGCCATCCGGTACCGTCACCGGGCGTCCTTCGATTGTCAGGTTCACCATCTTTACGTCAGCCATGATGCACGCTCACGCGGCAGAGGCGCGAAACGCCCCTGGGACAGTGACCATCGAACGGTTCGCAACGATCTTCGCTTCGAACTCGCCGCGGAATTTCTTGAGACCGGAGACGACCGGCGTCGCGCACGAATCACTGAGAACGCAGATGGTCTTGCCGGTCATGTTGTCGGCGATCGAAAGCAGCGTGTCAAAATCCTCGGCCGTACCTTCGCCATCGCGAATGCGCTCCATGATGCGCAACGTCCAGGCGGTTCCCTCACGACACTGTGTGCATTGCGCGCAGCTTTCATGCGCGTAAAAGCGCACGAGGCGCGCGATCTGTCGCACCATGTCCTGCTTGTCGTCGAATACGATGACGCCGCCTGAACCGAGGAGCGTGCCCGCTGCGGCAAAGCCCTCGTAGTCCATGATCGCCCCTTCAGCTTCTTCGCGCGTCAGAATCGGCACAGACGACCCACCGGGGATCACCGCCTTGATCTCGCGGCCGGGAAGCGGACCACCGCATAAGTCGTACAGGAAATCCTTGAACGGAAAACCAAGTGCGACTTCGTAGTTGCCGGGGCGCGTGATGTTGCCGCACACCGAGAACAGCTTCGTGCCGATGCTCTTCGGGTTGTCGCTGCGGCCGAACTGCTTGTACCACTCGGCGCCGTTCTTGATGATGTACGGAACCGTCGCCAGCGTCTCGACATTGTTGATCGTCGTCGGACTTCCGAACAGACCCGCTACTGCCGGAAACGGCGGCTTGATGCGTGGATTGCCGCGACGTCCTTCCAGCGAATTCATGAGCGCGGTTTCTTCGCCGCAGATGTATGCTCCCGCCCCGCGATGCACATGCACATCAACGCGCTTTCCGGACCCCATCGCGTTCGCGCCGAGCACACCGGCCGCGTAGGCCTCTTCGACGGCGCGGGTAACCAGCGCGTACGGCTCCGTGAATTCGCCACGGATGTAGATGTACGCCGTCTCAGCGTAGATCGA
The DNA here is from genome assembly GCA_046590495.1 of Gemmatimonas sp. Taxonomy (GTDB): domain Bacteria; phylum Gemmatimonadota; class Gemmatimonadetes; order Gemmatimonadales; family Gemmatimonadaceae; genus Gemmatimonas. The sequence goes on from JBKJTE010000241.1 coordinate 10,271, forward strand.
GTGCGCTGCGAGAGCGACGCCTTCGACGAGTCCGTGCGGCGTCCAACGCATGATCTCACGATCCTTGAACGTCCCAGGTTCGGACTCGTCCGCGTTGCACAGCATGTAGTGGATCTTGCCGTCGGGCTTCATGAACGACCACTTGAGCCCGGTCGGAAACCCGGCACCGCCACGGCCGCGCAGGCCCGAATCCTTCACGATGTTCTGCAGCTCGAGCGGATCGGTCGCGAGCGCCTTTTGCAACGCCTCGTACCCGCCGCGAGCGCGCCAGCCGTCGAGCGTGCGAGCGCCAGCGTCGCCAAAGTACTTGGACAGAATCGGCGTCTCACGCGGATGAGACTGATGGGGATAGCCCATTACTTACGCTCCGCGAGGATGCGCGGCACCGATTCGGGGGTCACCGACTCGACGAAGTCGTTGTTGATCATGATCGGCGTTGGAAATCCGCATGCGCCGAGGCACTCCACTTCGATGACCGTGAAGCGGCCGTCGGCGCTGGTAAGACCGAGGTCGCCGCACCCGGAGTGTTCGAGCAGCGACTTCACGACATCTTCTGCGCCGCAGACATTGCACGGCGTCGTGGTGCACACCTGTATGAAGTGGCGACCGACGGGATGCTGATGGTACATCGTGTAGAACGTCGTCACGCCTTTCACATACGCAGGCGTTATGTCGAGGGCGTTCGCGACTTCTTCCATCGACGCTTCGCTGACCCAGCCGCGGGCGTCCTGCACGAGCCAGAGCGCCGGCAGAAGGGCGGCCTGCTTGCTCGGGTAGCGCGAAATGATCGTGTCGAGTTCAGCACGAGCTTCGCCCGTGAAAACCGGCACGTGCGGTTCGTCGTCGTGCGTGCCGTGAGGGGGTGCGGCGACCAGTGCGCCGCCGCTCGCTGAGGGACCGTGACTCACCGGTCGATCTCTCCCATCACGATATCAATACTCGCGTTGATGGCAATCACGTCGGACAGCAGGTGCCCTTCCACCATCTTGGGAATCGCCGAAAGATTTACGAACGACGGCGGACGGATGCGCCAGCGCACCGGTTTGGCCGACCCATCGCTCACCATGTAATAGCCCTTCTCGCCCTTGGGGCTTTCGACTGCGACGTAGCACTCGCCTGCGGGCGGACGCGGGCCTTCCATCACGAGCTTGAAATGATGGATCATCGATTCCATCTCGCTCGTCGCCTTGTGTTTGGGCGGGAGAATGAGACGAGGGTCGTCGATGTTGACCGGACCATCGGGCAAACGACGCACGGCCTGCTCAAGAATACGGATACTCTGCCGCATCTCTTCGACGCGCACGAGGAACCGATCGTACAC
>JBKJTE010000256.1:0-3217 GCA_046590495.1 Gemmatimonas sp.
CGGTCGCGCACGAGATCGTCGTCGTTGCCGGCCGTGCGTTCAGTGAGCACGCCCATTGGGTCGCTCGCGTGTCGGAACGAACCGCTGCCTGCAAACACATAGGCGAACGCATGACGATACGCATCGACCGGCAGCGATTTTTTCACGCCCGGTGGCACGGATACGTCGAGATAGATCGGGTCGGCCGCGATGCCTTCAACCGGACCGCGTTTTCCCCAGAACGCGCCGCACACCACGCGTACAACGGTGCCATCATCGTCGATGATTTCGGCGATGTCTTTCGACTGCACGTCCTGATAGCGCGGCTCCGTCATCTTGAGCGACGACGGCAGATTCGCCCAGAGCTGAAATCCGTGCATGCGCCCCTGTGCATCACCCTGCGGCATTTCGTGGTGCACGATGCCACTGCCGGCCGTCATCCACTGCACATCGCCGGCGCCCAGCATGCCGTGATTGCCCAGACTGTCGGCGTGTTCGACGTTACCCGCCAGCACGTAGGTGATCGTTTCGATGCCGCGATGCGGATGCCACGGGAAACCGGCGCGATACTGCGACGGGACGTCGTTGCGGAAATCGTCGAACAACAGAAACGGATCGGTTTCGGCAGTGTCGCCAAAGCCGAAGGCGCGATGCAGATGCACACCGGCGCCTTCCATGGTTGGACGCGCAGCGTCGATGCGGCGAACGGGGCGAATGGACACGGAAGCTCCGGATGAAAAGACTCTCGACTTGGCAATCGAGCAGGGGCGGGGGGGTAGCGCCGACCAACCGGTGGTTGGCAACTGCGCGATCGAACGCGGTCCAACTCGTTGTTGACGCGCTACTACCCCATCAGCAGAAAATTCCGGTCGTCGGACGACGAAACGGACGGGGGCGTGCGCGGTGGTTCGCCGAAAATGTCGAACGCCCGAATCGATGCATCGACGGCGGCCAGCGCAGCCTTCAATTCCTCGGTCGTCTTGCCGAGCTCCCACCGGTAGATAGGCCCCGCGAGGGCGAGGGTGGCTACACCCAAAACGGCCGCCGCGCCGAAGGCAGGGCCGAGCAGCGCGACACCGGTCATCAGCAGCGCCTTCTTGGCGATCACGGTCCCGATGAGCCCACCAACACCGGACACGGCGGAGGTCCCGAACCCATAGCCCGCGATGTTCGCGGTCAGTCCGGCGCGCAGATCGATATGCATACTGACCTCGCAGGCGCGCGAGTCGCCGGGCACGGGCGCCAGTGTGACACGCACTTCAGGCACATACACGCCATAGCGGGTCCACGTCCAGCGATAGTTGCCATCGGTCATGGCGGGGAGATCGAACACGAGCACTCCGCCATCGAGCGGATGTCCGCCGAGGGTATCCCGTAGCGACAGGGCGTACGGTGGTGCCTGGAGCGTGCGGCCGAGCGCCTGCAGCACATCGCGGGGCGCGGATCGCACTACGCGCGACACGGACAACGTGCGTTGCGAAGTGCCGAACATTCTCGTGGCCAGCTGCTCCTTGAATTGCGACGTCGGCACGGCTCGCTGCAACGCTTCGGGCGACGACTTGAGTTCTGCGAGCGCGAGCGCCACATACTTCTGTGAAATACCCACTTCGGCGGCTGCGCTTTCCACGTCGCGCAGGCGATAAGCATCGGTGGGAATCGTTGTCGCACTGCCGTTGGACGGCGCGCTGCTGTTCGTTGGTGCAACGCTGCCCGCTTGTACCGCTACCATCGAACGCGTTTCGTTCGCATTGCGCATGCGCGACTCCAGCCGCGAGGCCGCCTCGGCCTGCAGTTCTGCGGCACGCCGCCACACCAGCATCGCGTCGTCGCTCGAAAGCATGGTGGACGCGCCAACGGCGTCACGTGCCTCGTGCGATGCGGCATCGACCGCTTTGTCGAGCGCCGCGAAGAGTTCATTTGCCGAGAAGCGATCGTCCGGACGCTTCGCGAGCAGCCGATCCACCACGGTCGCCAACGCCACGGGTACTGTCGGCGCGATGGTGCGCAGCGCGGGTGGCAGCTTCGTCGCATGCGCGATGAGAATCGCTTGCGGGGTGGTGCCCTCGAACGGCAGCCGTCCACTCAAGGCCAGGAACGCCACGCATCCGAGCGCGTAAAGGTCGCTACGTCCGTCGAACGCTTCCCCGGTGGACTGCTCTGGACTCATGTAGTGTACGGTGCCGAGCACGTGTCCGTCCTGCGTGAGCGACGGATTGTAGTCGGCGCGGGCAATCCCGAAGTCGGTCACGATCGCGCGCCCGGATGATCGCTCGATGAGAATGTTCTCCGGCTTTACGTCTCGGTGGACGATCCCTTGCGCGTGCGCGTACGTCAGCGCCCACGCAACCTCGCGCATCATGCGCACGACTTCCGCTGGCGGCAGAGAGCCGCGGTCGCGGATGCGGTCCCCCAGCGTTTCGCCGTCTACGTAGCCCATCGCAAAAAACGCGAAACCGCCGATTTCGTCGGCGCGATACACAGGTACGATGTTCGGGTGCGATAGCTTGGCGGACATGCGCGCTTCGCGCAGGAAGCGTTCGCGCGTTTCGGCGACTTCGGCGAGCGCCGGCGGCAGCACCTTGAGCGCCACCTGTCGGTCAAGCCGCTCGTCGCGCGCGAGTACGACGATACCCATGCCACCTCGGCCGAGCTCTCGATCGACGGAGTATTGACCGCGCAACGCGGTGCGGAGAGCGGCGAGTTCGCCTGCCGCGGAATCAGCGGGAGCATGCATTCCGAGAAAACTATGCGAGGGGCACGTAGATCGTCGAGGCGACCGCGCAATATCGGTCAGACTGAACCTGGCGCAGAATCCGGGATACCGATCGCGCTTCGGTCGGGTTGCAAAAGCAGCAACAGACTGACGCGGATGAACACGGAACAACCGCTCTGATTTCGCGGATACAACGAACCCCAAGAAAAGTTGTCCGCTGTATCCGTGAAATCCGCGTCGTTTCCGGGTTGATCCCCTTCAGTCAGTTGCTGTTCTCGAGTTTATCCGCAGTTCAAATCCGTGGGTGGTGCGAATCACTCCTTTGTATCCAGCATCGCCTTGATGCCGTCGCGCACATCCGCGAGATGCGCACGTGAGGAACGATCGTTGGTCCGACCGATTGCCGCTGCAATTTCACGATCGAGTAGGCGCATTTCGTCCTTGAGCATCGGGCGGAAGTCGCGCGTGTTGACTACGCCACCGCCGAGGAATTGCGCGATCGCCAGGTCCTGTGCAGTCGGCGGC
>JBKJTE010000263.1:0-3634 GCA_046590495.1 Gemmatimonas sp.
GGGCGAAGTCGGCCCCGATGCCGCAGACGACACGCTCGCCACCCGCGGGTCGCGCGGCTATGACGAGATCAACCAGGCCCGCGCCGCCGGCAACTTCGGCTGGCCGCTCTTTGTCGGTAACAACTTCCCGTATCACCAGTGGGACTACGCCACGGGCGCGAGCGGTCCGCTGCACGACGTTGCGAAACCGCGCAACGACTCCCGCAACAACACCGGCACGCAAGACCTTCCGCCTGCACAGCCCGCGTTCATCTGGTATCCGTACGGCGACTCGCACGATTTTCCGAGCGTGGGCAAGGGCGGGCGCACGGCGATGGCTGGGCCGGTCTATCACACGGCAACGTTCGCGAAAACACGCGACACTGCGCTGCCGCAATACTACGATGGGAAGTTGTTCATCTACGACTGGATCCGTCACTGGATCATGGCCGTGACGCTCACGCCACGCGGCGACTATCAGGCCATCGAGCGCTTCGCGCCGCGCGACACATTTTCGGCGCCGATCGATATGGAGCTGGGGCCGGATGGACGCATCTACGTGCTGGAGTACGGCAAGACATGGTTCGCGCGTAACCCCGATGCGGGGCTGTCGACGATCGAATACCGCGGGAAGCGCTGACCGACGGGTCGTTGAAAAAAACACGGCGACGTAGTCGAAAGACTCGCGTCGCCGTGCCGTCGTTTCATATGGAGCGTGTGCCGAACCGACTACCAATCCGTCGGCACGTAGTCCTTGAGGAAATTCCCCCACATGTGCTCACCACTGTTGATCCCGGCAATGATCGGATCGACAATGCGCGCGGCACCATCGACGATATCGAGCGGCGGATGGAACCGATGCTCGGCCACTTTGCGTGCCGCAATCTCCGCCGGATCTTCGTCGGTCACCCAACCCGTATCGACGGCATTCATGTGAATGCCGTCCTGCTGATAATCGGCCGCTGCCGTGCGCGTCATCATGTTGAGCGCAGCTTTCGCCATGTTGGTGTGCGGATGACGCGTTGTCTTGAACTTGCGATAGAACTGTCCTTCAACGGCTGACACGTTGACGATGTGCTTGTCGCGATTGTCGGTGCGCATCATCAACGGCTTGAGACGCGCATTGATCAAAAACGGCGCGATCGCGTTCACCAACTGCACCTCCAGCAACTCCACGCTCGGCACTTCGTGCATCAGCATGCGCCATGAATTCCGATCGCGCAGATCCACCTGCTGCAAGTCCTGATCGAGACGCCCCTGCGGAAAGAGCGCCTGCTGTGCCGCAACTTCTTCCGGCAGCAAGCGCACCTGCGAGAGCTGCGCGGCGTGCGTGAGTCCGGCGACTTCTGAAAGCGCAGTGGGCGCGACCGTCGTGCCATCGACGGCACCGTGTGCATTCTCTCCTTCGGGCAACATGCTGTAGCCACGCAGCCCTTCGTACGCGCCAATCAGCTTGCGCTCCGGCTCAACCATCGAATTCAACGGCGCATGTTCGCCTTCCATCATGTGCGCGTAGAAATCGGGCGGACGACGCACTGTCTGACACGCGTTGTTGATGATGAAATCCAACCGGTCGCGCGTCTTGAGCAGGTGCGTGCAAAACGCTTCGACACTCGGCGTGTGCCGGAGATCGAGTCCGAAGATCTCGAGCCGATGTCCCCACTGCTCGAAATCAGCTTCCTGCGCGTAGCGCGCCGCCGAATCGCGCGGAAAACGCGTGGTGACAATGAGCGACGCGCCCGCGCGCAGCAGCTTGATACCGGCCTGATAGCCGATCTTCACGCGACCGCCGGTCAGCAGTGCAACACGACCGGTGAGATCAGCGAGCTCGAAACGCTTGGCGTAGTTGAATTCTGCGCACTTGGGGCACAGCTGATCGTAGAAGTGGTGAATCACGGTGTACATCGTTTTGCACACGTAGCAGCACTGCGGTTCCAGCACTTCGCGGAATTCCGGATCGCCTTCGACATCGTGCTGTTCGAAATCGTTTGGCGGAAACACGTTCGGTGTCGTGAACACCACTTCGCGACGCAGTTTGCGAATGCCGGTATCCGCGAGCAGCGATTCCTCGCGATTCACCTTCTCCGCTTTCCGATTCCGTTTCGTCTGCTTCACCAGCTGACGCCTTTTGATGGCGTCAGGACGCGACACTTCACCGGCGACGCGTAGCAGCCGGTGCATGTCTTCTTCGGGGACGCCAAGCAACACGCGCCGATCACTCGCGATCGACTCGAGCAGGTCAACAGCATCACGCAGACGTTCAGCGAGCGTCTGACCGGCGAGCAGCGGCACAGCGGAATCGGTACTGGAGGTCATGAAAGCGTTTGAGTGTGAAGCGTTACTGCCTGCTTATTTTTTGACGAGCGTCGCGCCCGTGAGTCGACCGATCGCACCAAGTGTCGTTTGCGCCGCGTTTAAGCCCAACTTGAAATCTTTGTCGTTGTACGTGCTGAACAGATCCGTGGGCTGATGCCACTGCGGATCCCAGCCACTGCCGATCTGCGTACCACGCTCGTTCTCGCGAAGACTGATTGCCGGAACGATATCCATGAACGGTCCCGAGTCGGTGTTGGTCATGAACGGGCTCACGACGGCCGGATAGTCTGTGGCGTATTTCTGATTGGCGGAGTGAAAGGCCCACGCCAGCGACTGCGCGCCGGCCACCTGCTTGGACGTCACCTGAAATTCGATGTTCACGTCGGCTTCGGGACGCTGTTCCTTGCGCATCGTGCCATCGGGATTCGGCATGCCATGATCGAACATCATCATGTCATGCTGCACCATGCCGAGCCATTTGGGTTCGGGATATTTGCCCGAGCCTGTGGGTGATTCTTTGCCTTGCAGTGCTTCGCGCTGGGTGACGTATGCGCGCGCGCCATCGAGTCCGCTCTCTTCGTTGTTCCAGAGCGCAAAGCGAATGCTGCGGTCGGTCTTGACGTCGGGGTTGCTGAAGATGCGCGCCAGCTCCATCACGATCGCCGTGCCGGATCCGTCGTCGTTGGCTGCTTCGCCCCAACCGATACCGTCCATGTGTCCACCGACGATGTACATCTCTTCCGGATGCGTACTGCCGATCTTGGTGCAGAACACTTCCTGGCGCTGACCCGGCGACGTGGGCTCGGCGTTGAGTGCACGCAAACGCGCGTCGGGCTGCAACAGCGAATCGGCGTTCACGCCGGTGCGCGTGCGTACGCCGCGATTGCGTCCACCGCCCGATGCGGTTGCTGCGCGCGCGGCGCCACCGCCGGGTGCCCCGCCCGGCGCACCGGCGCCACGTCCACCTGCCACTCCCGCTGCGGGTGCGGCAGCCGCACGTGCCTGCCAGTCGTAGGTGATGCGTTCGGTGTTGGTGCAGCCATAGCTCTTGAGCTGCGCTTCGATCCAGTCGACCGCATCGCGATTGCGCTTGGTGCCCTGTCGACGGTCGCCGAAGGCCGTCAGTCCTTTGACGGTCGCCTTGTACTTCTCGAGATCGAGTCGGCTGACCATGAGCGCGACCGGGTCCGTCGAATCGATGGTGGCGGGCGCCGACGGCAGCAGCGTCTGCGCGCGCAATGTCGAGGCAAGCAGCGTCGAAGCCGCGAGCGTCAGCGTCGAGGCGCTGACACGGAGAAGCGCGAGACGGGGCATGGGCGTGGTTGGCGGGCGGAGTGTG
>JBKJTE010000048.1:0-14476 GCA_046590495.1 Gemmatimonas sp.
TGCCGGCGGCAGCGCGGGCGATGTCGCAAGTTTCTTCTCGTCGCACGGCATCGAATACGCCACCCGTAACGCGCCGTCGTAACGCGTCTCTACGCGCGTGTAGGTGGAATCGGTTGCGCACTGACGCGCGCGCGCGCCGCCGGTCCGTGCATTCAGGATCGAGTCGCGACGAACATTCGTGGTGCTGTCCGCTTTGCTTTTGCTCCCGCTGCCCACGCTGATGCTCACGTTGCCGGGGCCGCTCGAATCGCCAACGGCCACCCCGTTCTCCATGGCCGAACGTGGCGGTGGCAACGCCGGAAGCGTGAAATCACCGTTCACCATTTCGTACGTGAACTTCTCGTCGAACTGGAAGGGGACACGCATGAATCCAACCTGCGCCGACGCGGTTGCACTATTCTGACGCGGCAACCAGAAACGACCTTCGTACAATCCGTACTCGACCGTGATTGCGTCGAGCTTTGCCTTGGCCGGACGAAACGATGCGGTCACCCAATCGGGCGGCGCATCATCATCCGTGTTGCCATTCGCCGTTGCACGCGCACGACGCGTCGAGTCTTTCACATACGTCTCGTGCGGAAGATTGGCGCGCGCGAGCGAATCGCGCAGCTTGGCGATTTCTTTGTTGTCCAGCGCATCGCGTGCGGTCTCTTCGTTTGCGACCTCCCAGATATCGATATCGACCGCGAGACGATACGCGGCACGCACCAACTGTCCGCCGTCACGATCAAACCAGAAGGAACCGACGAACAAGCGCCACTGCGGTTTGCGCGCGGTGATCTTCAATTCGCGCAATTTGATCACGCGTCCACCTTCCAACTTGATATCGATCGAGTCGCCCGTTTCGTAGCGATAGTACGCTTCCGCACCGCGCGCGATCGGATGAATCATGTCGCGTTCGTCGATATCGGCTTTGGCCACACCGAAATTCGAAGACGGCATCCATAGCGACTCGCGTCCCGGGAAATACGGAATGGACACAGCATCGACGACGTCTCCGTCCACTTTGTTCGCCATCGGTACGGTGATGCGCGATCCGATCGGTGTCACCCACACGCCAACGCCGCGCTTCCACGCCACCTTGGCCACGTTGTCGCTACGGAAGAGCAACTTCTCCAGTCCGACTCTGCGCACACCCATCGCCACCGAAATTCGCTGCGTGGTTGTCGCGCGATAGGCAGTCAATGCGCTATCCTGCGCAATGCGCGCGTCCCGAGCCTTGAGTAAAATCGCCCGCGCCTCTGCACTGCCAAACGCAGACGCCGACGCCGAGTCTGCGCGAGCGTTGCGCGCAGCGGTGTCTCCCATCTGACGACCGCGCACCATTGTCCGCGCGTCCCTCGTTGACTTGCGGAGCGCCTCACGCTCGGCCTGCGTGAGCGTGTCGCGCGGCGGCGTCGTTCGTCCTCCTGTCCGTTGTTGCGCGGAAAGTGCGAGCGGCAACGCCAGCGGTTGCGTGCCGAGCGCGAGTATCAGGAGACGGCGGAATCGGAGCGACACGAGTGTTGGCCTGGAGGGAACGGGTCGTACGGGGGGAACGGTTCTGGAGTTGGAGCTACGTACGGTCCCACGAGAGTGTCAGTTTCCGCTGGACGAGACGCACCCGCAGGATAACTTCGCGAGTCCTCCTTCACCGCCCGCTCACTTTACCTGAAAAGTCCGATGAGACGCTCCGACCGTTCGACCCTCGTCGCCAGCGCCGTGTTCCTCATGGCTGCGGGGGTCACGCCGCTTGACGCGCAAGACGCCGCCAAGCCTGCGACGGCCGCCGCGCCAGCTTCGCCCGTCGACCCAAAACTCGCCAAGCTGAAAGCCGAAGCGCTGCAGATGGTCGAAGGGCGCGCCAAGCAAGTGCAGGAGATGGTCGACATGCTCTTCTCGTTCCAAGAGTTGGGCTTTCAGGAGTTCGAGTCGCAGAAGTACCTGACCAATCTCCTCGAAAAAGAAGGCTTCAAAGTCGAGCGTGGCGTGGCCGGAATTCCCACAGCGTGGACAGCGAAGTGGAGTCAGGGCTCCGGCAAACCGGAGATTTCACTCGGCTCAGACGTCGACGGAATTCCGCAGGCCGGACAGAAGCCGGGCGTCGGTTACAAGGACCCGATGATCAATGGCGCGCCCGGACATGGTGAAGGACACAACTCCGGGCAGGCAGTGAACATCGTCGCCGCACTGGTCGTCAAGCAGCTCATGATCCGCGACAAGATTCCCGGCACGATTCTCCTCTGGCCGGGGATCGCTGAAGAACAGATGGCGGGCAAGGCATTTCTGGTCCGTTCAGGCGTCTTCAAGAACACCGATGTCACCCTCTTCACGCACGTCGGCAATGACCTCGGCGTATCGTGGGGCGCGAGTGGTTCGAGCGCGCTCATCTCGGCGGAATTCAAGTTCAAGGGTTCGAGCGCGCACGCGGCCGGTGCGCCGTGGCGCGGACAGAGCGCCCTTGACGCCGCAATGCTGATGGGCACTGGGTGGGAGTACAAGCGCGAACATCTGCGTCTGCAGCAACGCTCGCACTACGTCATCAAGGACGGTGGCGATCAGCCGAATGTGGTGCCGAGCACGGCGAGCATCTGGTTCTACTTCCGCGAGCAGGACTATCCGCGCACGATGGCGCTCTTTGAAGTCGGCAAGAAGATGGCCGAAGGCGCGGCGATGATGACGGACACGAAGCTCGACACCGTCCGGATTCTGGGCAGCGGATGGAGCGGACATTTCAGCAAGCCGATCGCGGAAGCAATGCATGCGAACATTCAGACCGTCGGCATGCCGGTGTGGGACGACAAAGACCAGACACTCGCCAAGGGCATTCAGAAGGAACTCGGCTCGCCCGACTTCGGTCTGCAGATGGCGGTAAACAAGGAACTGCGTGGTGCGGAGACGCCGCAGAACTGGATGGGAGGCGGTTCTGACGATATCGGCGATGTATCGTGGAATGTGCCGACTGTGACGTTGCGCTATCCGTCAAACATTCCCGGTTTGCCCGGCCACAACTGGGCGAACGCGATTTCGATGGCAACGCCGATCGCGCATAAGGGCGCACTCGCGGGCGCGAAGGTTCAGGCGATGACGATGCTCGACATCTTCCTCTCGCCCACCGTCGTCGCCGACGCGTGGACGTACTTCAAGGACGTGCAGACGAAAGACGTCAAGTATCAGCCGTTCATCCGTCCGCAGGATACGCCGCCGATTGAGCTGAATGCGGAGATCATGGCGCGGTTCCGTCCGCAGATGAAGGCGTTCTACTACGATCCGACAAAGTTCAAGACGTACCTTGAGCAGTTGGGCATCACGTATCCCACCGTGCGTCCGATCGAGGCAAAGCCGAAGGGTGAGAACGACGGCGCGTCAACCGGAACGACCAAGCCCTGAACGGCGGCGCCGAGTCCGTGATTGCGAACCTCACGGACTCGGCAGCATGCCTTCGCTTGCTTGAAGCTGGCGGAGTGCCGCACCGTCGGAGAGCGCGTTGGCATACCAGAATCCCGTCAGAAATGCGATGACGACGAGCGCGATCGTGATCACGACCCGTCGGCGACTTGATTGAGTAGCGCGGGGCGCACGCGGGACCGGCACGCGAACCGAATGCATGCGCCCGAATGCGGGGGTGCTGACGGGCGTGGTGGTCCGCCTCCCGACCGATTGCAGCCGAGCGTTCTCAGCCTGCAACCGCAACATCTCGTCGCGAGAACGTGTCAGTTCGTGCTCATCATTCTGCGCACGCCGCGGGTCGAATCTCATGCAGTACTCCAGTTCAGTCGGTGCGAGTGCAGCTGTCATGCGATTCTCGCATGGTTGCACGCCTCATGCAACGGTGAGGCGAAGGAAGTGTGCCGCCAATCACGGGGGCGATCCGGCATGGACGCACCTGAATAGGGCAGTATGTTCTGCATATCACCCCTCGCCCTGATCCCACCGCTCCCCACGGTCGAGCCAATGCCTGATATCGCTGCCACTGAAGCCGAACGCCGACCACGCGACGACGAGATCGAAGTGTACGGGCTCACGCACACCGGACGTGTGCGCAGCAACAATCAGGATCATTTTCTATTGTCGACGGTGCACCGCCGCATTGAGGTGCTGCAGACAAGTCTGACCGATCCAGCGCGCCTGCATGAAAGCGATGAACGAATCGCAATCCTGGCGATGATCGCTGACGGTGTCGGCGGACTGACTGGAGGCGAAAAGGCGAGTGCGACAGCGCTCGAGATCGCAATGCAGTACGTGACGAGCAGTTTGCGTGAGTATGACCGCAACGGTTCGTCAGACGCGGAGTTCATCGAGCACCTGCAGACCGCGGCGATGCGCTGCCATGATGCGGTTGTCGAGCGCGCACAACGTGAGAGCGAAGGCAAGACGATGGCTACCACGCTCACGCTCTTCCTCGGCGTGTGGCCATGGTACTATCTCGTGCAGGTTGGCGATTCGCGCTACTACCTCTATCGCGAAGGCGTGTTGACGCAGCTTACGCGCGACCAGACCCTGGCGCAGGATCTTGTGGACCAAGGTGTTTTTACGCGGGCGATCGCCGCGCGGTCGCAATTTTCAAACGTGCTCTCGAGCGCGATCGGCGGGGGAACGCCGACGCCGGTCGTCACCCGGTTGCGCGCCGACTGGCGCAACGTTCACCTGCTCTGCAGCGATGGGCTGACCAAACATGTTTCCGACGAACGCATCACCGAACGACTCGCGGCGATGACCTCAGCGCGAGATGTGTGCGAACAACTGTTACAGGACGCGCTCGACGGCGGCGGCAGCGACAACATCACCATCATCGTCGGACGGGCGATGCCCAAGTGAGGCTGCCGACGACGTGTGAATTGGCAGTGCGTGTTGTGAGGTACGGGGCCGGCATGCTGGCTGCTGCTTTCCTGATTCTTGCGTGCGGTGGTGGTTCGCCAACCGCGACACCGCCGATCGTAACGCCACCCGTCACCACGACACCGCCCGACACGGCGCGCTCGACGCCGGCGAGCTATTTCCCGGGTGTCTCGTACTTCGGCCGGAACAACTACATCGAGTACATCGCGGGCAACGCGCCGATCATTCTCTCGGCGCCACACGGCGGCACACTCACGCCATCGTCGATTGCGGATCGCGTAGCGGCATCGTGCGGCATCACGCCGACGACGGTGACGGATGTGAACACCATTGAACTCGTGCGCGCGATGCAGCAGCGCTACTTCGTCAAGTTCGGCAAGTATCCGCACGTCGTCATCTCGCATCTTGCCCGACGCAAGCTCGATCCCAATCGGCTTCAGCCGGAAGCCGCGTGCGGCAATACCGATGCTACGATTGCGCTGAACGAGTGGCACGAATTCATCGACATTGCCAAGCGTGCAGTGCTCGCGTCGAGCGGCAGGGGGTGGTACATGGACATGCACGGCCACGGGCACACGATTCCGCGACTCGAGCTCGGCTATCTCCTCGCGGACGCAGACCTCAATCTCTCGGATGCAGCACTCGACGCATCGCTGTCGTACGAAAACACCGCGAGCATTCGCACGCTCTCGCAGTTCTCACTGCTCTCCTTCTCTGCACTACTGCGCGGACCAACCAGCCTCGGCACCCTCTACGCCAACAACGGATTCCCGGCGATACCGAGTGCCAACGATCCGCGACCGAATGGATCGGACTACTTCAACGGTGGCGACAACACTGTTCGCCACACGTGCGGCGCAGCCGCGACATCACTGGGCGGCGCAACCGGAGGCAACATCTGCGGCGTGCAGATCGAATCGAACTTCACGGGCGTGCGCGACAACGCGGCGAGTCGGGATCGATTCGGGGATGTCACGGCGATGGTGCTTGAGGAGTATCTGAGGACGCACTGGGGACTGAGGCTCGGGGCGCCTTAAGAAAGCGGCCACGAATTTCGCGAATGAAAAGCAAGCATAAAAGCAAAATCAGAAGGGGGAAGAAGCAGAACTGAAGCAAGGAAAGTGTCCCCTGAACTCTTGCTGCGATTTGTCAATTCCCTGTATGAACCTGCACCGCCTACGTAAGATTCGTGCTATTCGCGTAATTCGTGGCCTGCAGTTTGTTCTCGCACCGGCACCTGCACATGTCCGACACCGGCGATCTCTCCCCCGACGAATTCCGTGCGGCCGCACACGCCGCCGTCGACTGGATAGCGGAATATCTCGAGCACCCCGAGCGCCAGCCGGTGAAGAGTCGCGTCAAGCCGGGGGACATTCGTGCCGCGTTGCCTGCGTCTGCGCCGATCTATGGTGAACCACTCGCCACGATGCTGCGTGATGTGCAGGAAACACTGCTCCCCGGCATCACGCATTGGAACAACCCCGCGTTCTTCGCCTATTTCGCCAATTCGGGTTCGTATCCAGGCATTCTTGGCGAGCTGCTCACCGCGGCGCTCAACGCGAACGGTATGCTGTGGGTGACAAGTCCTGCGGTGACTGAACTCGAACAGGTCACCCTCGATTGGTTGCGTCAGTTGATGGGGTTGGGCGACGGATGGTTTGGACAGATCACCGACACCGCCTCGGTGAGTACGTTCTACGCGATCGCGGCAGCGCGCGAAGTCGCAGCGTTGGACGTGCGCGCGAAAGGGATGGCCGGTCGCAGCGATATGCCGGCGTTACGTGTCTATTCGTCTGAACACGCGCATTCGTCGATCGACAAGGCGGTCATCGCGCTGGGACTTGGCCACGACAACCTCGTGAAGATTTCGGCGGACGCGGAATTTCGCATGCGTCCCGCAGTGCTTGACGCGGCGATTGTTGCAGACATTGCCGCCGGTCATCGTCCGATCGCGGTCGTTGCAACCGTAGGCACCACGAGCACGACCAGCGTCGACGATGTCCCGGCAATCGTTGCGATCGCGCGCAAGCACAACTGCTGGGTGCATATCGATGCCGCATACGGCGGCGTTGCCGCGATTGTGCCCGAGCTGCGCTATCTGATGGACGGTGTCGACGGTGCCGACTCACTCGTGGTCAATCCGCACAAGTGGCTCTTCACGCCAATGGACTGCTCGGTGCTGTATACCAAGCGTCCCGACGCACTGCGACAGGCGTTTGCGCTGTTGCCCGAGTATCTCGTCACGCAGGAGCAGGACGAGGTCGTCAACCTGATGGACTACGGCATTCAACTCGGTCGACGTTTTCGTTCGCTCAAGCTGTGGATGGTGCTGCGCGCGTTTGGCGCTGAAGGGATCGCCCAGCGCATTCGACTGCACTGCGAGCTCGCCCGCGATTTCGCCGGGATGGTGCACTACGAGGGCGGCTGGGAACTCACCGCCCCGGTGCCGCTGTCACTGGTCTGCTTTCGCTACGCGCCCGAAGGGGCAGACGAAGCGCGAATAGCCGCACTGAACGCGGATATCATGGAACGTGTGAATGGCCGAGGGCTGGTATACCTGTCGCACACGAAGCTCAACGGGAAATACACGCTGAGGCTGGCGGTGGGGAATATTCGAACCGCGCGCGAGCACGTCGAACTTGCGTGGAAGGAGTTGCGGGACGCGGCGGCGGCGTCCAAGCCCACCACTCAGTCGTGAGTGGTGAGTCTGAGTCACCAGTTTCCAGTACTCCCTACTCCGCAGTTCAACTCGAGCGTCCGTCTCCCGGCACCGCCTTCCGCGGCTCCACCGCGTTGCTCGCCTCCGCAACCGCCCGACTCGCCGCCGCGTGCCTTTTCCGCGCCTTCCGCTCCCCACGCCGCCTATTCCAGCGTAAAAACCCGAGCACTGCCGCAGTCACCACCAGCGCGCCAATGACTTCGCCCGCAGTGCCCAGATGGCCCAGCACGCGCACCGCGGCTTCGCCCGCTCCGTAGCCGAGCAGCGAGAAGAGCACCGACCAGATCGCTGATCCAACCAGCGTCGCCGGAATGAAGATCGCGAGTGGCACGCGTGCCGCACCGCACGCCATCGGCAGCACAATGCGCAGTCCAAATGCAAAGCGCACGAAGAACGACGCCGTGATCGGATTTCGTCCAACCACTCGCAGTGCTACCGTGCCCGTCGCGCGCACCCTCGGCCACTTCCGCCGGATCCACTCCCACTTCAGTCGACCGAGCACGTACAGCAGCGCCGTGAAAATCCACGCGCCGATCGTGACCGCGACCATCACGCGAACCAGCTCGAGTTCACCTTCGTTGGCCGCGATGCCCCCCAGGATCGGCGACAACTCTTCGGCGAGGCCCGCCGATGCGGCGAGCGCCCAGTAGGCCCATGGGCTCTCCGCGAAACCGTCGAAATAACTACCCGCCGCATACCCCAACAGAGCTGTCGCCGACGTGGCGGCAAGCAGCGAGGGGGTGAGGTGCAGGAGTGACTGCATTACGCCGGGGAGGGAGAAGCGGAACGGGGGCCCATGGCATGTAGACGCCGTGGGCCCCCGTCCGGTGTCAGGCAGGACGGCCTGAGTTCAATCTACTGACACTCAATCACCAACGCCCGGGACCGGCAGTTCGAACGTCTGGTATTGCCCAGTGTGTGGCGGCGTGAGTCCGACCCGACGCGAGAACGCCGAACGCATGTTGTCGAAGATTTCGTAGAAGGTCGGGATGACCAGCAGCGTCAACACCGTCGACGTGATCACACCGCCGATAACGGCCACGCCGAGCGGTGCGCGGAACTGCGCGCCCTCGCCGTTGCCCAGCGCGACCGGAATCATGCCGGCGATCAGTGCAAACGTCGTCATGAGAATCGGACGGAGGCGAATCGCACCAGCTTCGATGAGTGCTTCACGCAACGGCATGCCGTTCTTCTCACGGGCCCACTTCGCGAAGTCGATGAGCAGAATCGCGTTCTTGGCCACGATTCCGCACAACAGGATCACTCCGATCAAGCTCATGATGTTGATCGTATTGTGCGTGATCGCGAGCGCGCCCATGACACCGATCAGCGACAGCGGCAACGAGATCAGGATCGCGATCGGATCGAGGAACGAACCGAACTGGATCACGAGAATCAGATACATCAGGCCGACAGCCACACCGAGTGCGATGAAGATGCTCGAGAACACTTCCTGTTGCTGCTGAACCTGTCCGCCGGTCGACAGATGCACACCGGGCGGCATTGTGATTTTTGCCGTTTTCGCGTTGATCTCGTTCATCACTTCGGTGAGCGAGCGGCCGGCGATGTTCCCTTCGACTTTGATCACGTTGTCGCGATCAAGGTGATTCACCACCGCAGGCCCCAAGGCGCTCTGGATTTTCGCGACCTGTTGGAGTGGCACCAGCTGGGCATTGGGCCCACTGCCGACACCGATCGGCAGCTGCGCGAGATCGGTGCCACGTGCCCGTGCTTCCGGTGACAGACGGACCATCACCTTGCGCGTCTGATTGGTGGGGTCGACCCAATCACCCGCATGCAAACCGGCGAACGCCGGGCGAATAGCCTGCGCAACCTGTCCGACACTTAAGCCAAGTGAACCAGTGAGTCCACGATCGAGCTGCACGGTCAGTTCAGGCTTCTGTCCTTTCGTGCTCAAGCCCACATCCACGGCGCCTGCAGTCGACTTGACCGCGGCCTTGTACTGATCGGCGACGTCCTGCAATGCGGCTTTGTCGTTGCCACGCAGTTCGAGCGAGATCTGCTTCTGCTGCCCAGCGAAGTCGTTGGTGAAGACGGACACATCGGCACCGCCGATTCCCTTTACGTCTTCACGCATCTGTGCAGCAAGATCTTCGGCACCACGCTGCCCTTTGGCGCGACGATCGGCCTTCGTGCTCAGCTTCACGTACACGCCCGCCTTGTCGACGGCGCCACTCGCGCCACCGGCCGTCACGAACGTGTACTTCACTTCCGGATACTTGGACGTGATCTGAATCGTTTCGGCGACTTTCTGACGCAGATAGTCCAGGTTTGCACCCGGCGGTGTCTCGACGGACAACTGCACTTCGGCGTTGTCTTCAAGCGGGAAGAAGCCACCACCAACCAGCCCAGTGGCCGGCAGCGCAAGCGCGCCGACGAAGCTGAGCACTGCCAGACCGACCATCGCCATGCGGTGGTCGAGCGCCCAACCGATCACACCGCGATAGCCGTGCGCGAGTCCGTTGAACCAACGATTGAACTTGTCGAGCTGCTTCGTGATCCACGACTTCTCATGCTCTTCCTGATGCGGGTCTGCCCAGTACGCCGAGAGCATCGGGTCAAGCGAGAAGGAAACGAACAGCGATACGAGCACCGAGCAGGCGATGGTCAATGCGAAAGGCTTGAACCACTGACCGGATTCGCCCTTGAGGAATGCGATCGGCACAAACACCGCGATGATCGAGAACGTGGTGGCGGCAACCGCGAGTCCGATTTCGTCCGTGCCCTCCCGCGCTGCCGTGTAGTGGTCTTTGCCCATCTCGACGTGGCGCACGATGTTTTCTCGTACCACAATCGCGTCGTCGATCAGAATGCCGATCGCAAGTGAAAGTCCAAGCAGCGACATTGTGTTCAGCGTGAAGCCGAACGCCCACACCGCGACAAAGCTGGCGAGCACCGAGACCGGCAGCGCCAAGCCGGTAATGACCGTCGAGCGCCATGAATTCAAAAAGAGAAACACCACGAGCACCGTCAGCAGCGCCCCTTCAATCAGCGCACTCTGCACGTTGTCGACAGAGTTCGTGACGCGTTCACCCTTGTTCTTCACGATGTCCAGCTGCGCACCCTTGGGGAGCGTCGGCCGCAGTGCTTCGACCTTCTTGAAGACGGCTGCAGCGACAGCCGTCGTCGAGTAGCCCTTCGTCTTCTTGATTTCGATTCCGACGGCGTCCTTCCCGTTGAAGAGCGCGAGTGTGCGCTGCTCTTCGATCCCGTCAACCGCTGTCGCGACATCGCCCAATCGCACCACGCGGCCGTTCTTGTCGGCGACCACGAGCTGCATGAAATCCTGCGGGCTCTCGAGACGACCTTGCAGACGGATCGTGCGTTCATCGAGCGCGCTGTTCACGCGTCCGACAGGCACGGCGAGATTGCCTTGCTGCAATGCACCAACAACCTGCGGCACACTCACTCCGGCGGACTGCAGACGCTGCGGATCAAGATTGACCGTCAGCTCGCGCTTGACCGCGCCGGTAACGCTCACGTCGGCAACGCCCGGAATCGAACGTAATTCGCGTGTGATGCCGGGATCTGCAACCTGCGTCAGCTGCGCTGGTGTGAGCGATGTCGAAAAGAGCGACAGCGTGACGATCGGTGCATCGGTCGGGCTGAACTTCTTGAGAATCGGCTCTTCCATTTCCTGCGGAAGATCCTGACGCTTGGTGCCGATCGCGTCGCGAATATCCTGGGTCGCTTCCGCGAGATTCTTCGAGTAGACAAACTGCGTCGTGATCTGCGCAAAGCCATCGCGCGCTTCGCCGTTGATCGACTTGACGCCGGAGATGGACTGAATCGCCTCTTCGACCGGCTCGAGGATTTCGCGCTCGACCTGGCCGGGCGAAGCACCCGGATACACGATCGTCGTCAACACGATCGGCGGTTGTACTTCCGGAAATTCGTCGGTCTGCAGTTGCGTCAGCGCAACGACACCCGCCGCGGCGAGCGTCAGCATGGCGACGACGGTGACCAGCGGTCGTTTGATCGCGAAGTCTGAGATGAACATTGGTGGTGCCTCTTAAAGAGAGATCAGTTCTTCTTCGCGGGCGCAGCAGGTGCGGCAACCGGAGCTGTCGCCGACGTTGTAGATGCATCGGCCGGCGTTGAAACGATCACTGCTGTTCCGATTGAAATTCCGCGCGCTGCGCCGAGCAATACCGTGTCGCCACTCGCTAAACCGGTGCGGACTTCGTACGTCGACGCGCCTTCGTCGCGCACACCCAACGTGACTTCGACGCGCTCAACCTTTCCGCCCTTGAGACGCACGACATACGGACGGACCACCGTCTGATCGATCGCCTGTTCGGGGACCATCACACCCACTCGCTTTTCCGCAGCGATACGTCCTTGAACAAACAGGCCAGCCACCAGCTGTCCCTTCTCGTTCGGCACACTGGCCAACAAACGCACCTGCTTCGTCTGCGGATCCACCGACGGGTTGACGCGAATGATCTTCCCCTCGAGCAGGCGATCAGAGCCGTTGACCGTGAAGTTGACCGGCGCGCCGATCTTTACATCGCCAATCGACGACGTCGGAACCGACGCCTCCAGACGCAGGCTCCGCGGATCGATGACGGTGAACAGCGCCGCACCCGGGGCCACGACATCGCCCGGGCTCACTGTGCGCTCGGACACGATGCCGGCGAACGGCGAACGGATCGTGGTGTTGCGCATATTCCTGGCCGCGGTCGCCAAGCGCGCCTTCGCATCGGCGAGCTGCGCCTGCGCGGACAGATTTGCGCGTTCCGCTGCTTCGACATCGCGATCAGCAATCGCGCCTGCTGCAGCCAACGTCTTCGAACGTTTCAACTCACGCTCGGCCTGCTCAGCCGAAACCGTCGCCTGTGTCACCGACGATTTGGCCGACAGCGCAGCGTCGCGCACGGCAGAGTCGTCGATGCGACCGAGGGCCGTGCCTTGGCTCACGCGCTCGCCGGCTTCGACAAACGTTTGCAACACGGCGCCGGAAACTTCAGCGCGGATGCGTGCTTCCCGATCGGCGACCAGCGTGCCCGAGATTGCCGGGCCGCCGCGCAACGTGTCCGTGCGGGCAACCGCGACGTTGTCAGGGCCGATGGTTTGAGCAGCCGGGGCAGCGTTCGTCGTCGATGCGTCCGTCTTTTTACCGCACGCGCCAACCAGCGTCAATGCGATCAACGTCAACAAGGGCGCCGCCGCGCGGCGCGTATTCGTCGTCATGGGGTGTTGCCTGTAGGCGTGGAAGATCCTGTGGACTGCGCACCATTTGGTGAGGCGCCCTGCGCTCCGCCGCTCGAAAGCGGCAGATCGCGCAGGAGTTGGAGACGAACACGCGCGACTTGAAGATCGCGTGCGGCCTTCGCGCGATTGGCGAGCGCCTGCTGCAACTGTACACGCGTTTCGGAAAGCTCGATCTGCGTGGAGATTCCTTCGCGGAACCGCACTTCGGCGATGTCGTACGACCGCGTCGCCTGCTCCGCCGTGCCGACACTCGCCTGCCATGCCGCTTCGGCCTGCTCGAGTTGCGCGACGGACTGGCGCGCATCGAGCGATGCGCCTTCCTGCGTCTGCTGCAGGCGGAGTTTCGCTTCCTTCACGGTTGCTTCGGCCGCGAGCAGGTCGCCATGCACGCGGCCACCGGTGAAGAACGGGAAAGACATGCCAACGCCAGCCGTCCAGTTTGGAAAGAAATCACCGAATGACGCCGGCAATCCGTTGTTCGGATAGGCGAGGCGCTGATAGTTGGTCGTCGCCGTGATGGAAGGCAGTCGCTGCGCCTTACTTGCGCGCAACTGCTGCTCGGCCTGCTCAACGCTCTTCATCGCCTGACGAACTGGCGCGCGCACCGTCGACCCCGTGTCGGTCGACGCGAGTACGCGTGTGACTTCGGCGCGCACACTCGGATCGATCGTCAACACATCGGCCGGTACAACATTCACCGTTGTGATCGGCGCTGACGGTGCGTTTGACGTTGTGGGAACCGCGGCTTCGACGATTCCGTCAGTCAACGCCAGTGCGCGATCGAGCGGAAGGTTGAGCAGCTGATGGAGACGCACGTACGCCAGATCGCGATTGGTCCGCGACTGCAACCAACTCGGCCGCTGGTTGTCACGCGTTACGCGCGCGCGGATCAGCTCAAACTCTGACGCAGAGCCGACACTCCGCGTGAGTTGGACCTGACGGAGCGTGCGCTCCGACTGCACCAGCGACGATTCCGCGATCTGCACGAGCCGATCGGCGAGCACGGCATCGTAGTACGCCTGTGTTACGTCGAGCTGCACCGCAGCCTTTGCGCTGGTGATCCCGATCTCTGCCGACTCCCGGCCGAGGTTTGCGGCCCGAATGTTGGCCGTCGCCCTGCCACCCGTGAAGAGCGGCTGTGAGGCCGTGATGGCAAAGGTTGTTGTGTAGGGAGACGCGAAAATCTTGGTCAGCGGGTTTTCAGCGGTCGTGGTGTCGCCACCAGTTCCGCCGCTGTTGTTGCCGCCGCCGCTCGACTTCCTGGAAATCGCCTGAAACTGATTCTGCAGCGTCTTCGACCAGTTGAGACTCGTCGAGAGCTGCGGCATCAGCGCCGAGCGCGCCTGATACTGCTGGCCGTTGGCACGCTGCGCGCCCGCTTGGGCGAGACCGATCGTTTCACTGGCGCCGGTGGCAAGCCGCAGTGCCTCGGCGAGTGTCAGCGGCATCGCGCCCGAGGCGGACGCATTGGCCTGAGTCTGCGCGTGAAGTGCGGACGGCGGAGCAACGGGCAGCGATGAGGCGAACGTCAACGCCGACACGAATGCAGCTGCGCGCGATGCGCGCCCTGGCCATGAGTTGGAGTGCAATTCGGTGTCCCGCAGTTCGCAATCTCGCGCGTTACTGATGCGATAAAAGAACGTCATTCTGGAATTGTTGATGAGGAAGTAGTAGCGCGCCGATCCGTACGCGACGGTTTGCGTG
>JBKJTE010000116.1:0-3052 GCA_046590495.1 Gemmatimonas sp.
GCCGCAAAGGTTGATGTCGCAATCGTGGAGGTGGGACTTGGTGGTCGTCTCGATGCGACGAACCTCGTGCGTCCTCTCGCTGCCGCCGTGACGCAGATCGGTTTCGACCACACCGAATATCTCGGCGACACGCTCGACGCGATTGCCGGAGAGAAAGCGGGAATTTTCAAGTCGGGTGCGGCAGCAATCGTCGGCGACACGCGTCCAGAGATCCGCGATCTGCTCGTTGCGCGCGCCATCGATGTTGGGGCTGGACCCATTCTGGCGACGGGCCGCGATTGGTCTGTGGGTGACGTGCACGTAGACGCTGCAGGCACACGCTTCACGTTGCGCGTCGGTGATCGTGAGCGCGTGCTGCTGACGCCGTTGATCGGTGAATTTCAGGCGCACAATGCGGCGGTTGCCTTGGCAATGCTCCGCTCTGCTGGTGGCCGCTGGAGCGAGATCGAAGCGCGCGCCGAACCGCTGTTGGCGAACGTGCGTCTGGCTGGGCGTTTTCACCGTTGGGGTCGATGGCTCTTTGACGTCGCGCACAATCCGGACGGCGCCGCGACTGTGGCTGCGAATCTCCTGGCAGTGGGGATGCCGCATCCGATCGTGGCGATCGTCTGCGTGCTGCGCGACAAGGATTGGCGCGGAATTCTGCACGCGGTCGCGCGTGTCGCCGATCGCGTGGTGCTGACGACAGCCCCCACTGCGCCGGCGTCGCGCGCGTGGAATCTCGACGAGGTCAGTGCCTGGGCGACTGAAGCCGGGCTGCCGACGGTCCGTATCGACGATTTTGACGTCGCATTGCACGACGCCGAGTCGTCGGGTGCGACAATCCTTGTGACAGGGTCATTTCATACGGTTGGCGATGCGATGGAACGCTTGCAGGTCGATCCGCTCGCCCGGTAGCTTTCCCCAATGACACCAAAGCCACTCCCGGGATTTCGAGACTTCTACCCGGAGCAGTTTGCAGAGCGAGCCCACATCTTCGAAACCTGGCGCCGCATTGTGCGGCGCTATGCATTTCAGGAGTATGATGGGCCGCCACTCGAACCCCTCGATCTGTACACACAGAAGAGCGGCGACGAAATCGTCACGCAGCTGTACAACTTTGTCGACAAGGGTGACCGTGCGGTCGCCATGCGCCCCGAGATGACGCCGACGTTTGCGCGTATGGTGGGTGCGCGCTCGCAAGCCCTCCGCAAGCCGGTGCGGTGGTTCACGATCCCTCAGCTCTTCCGCTATGAGCGAACGCAAAAGGGTCGTCTGCGCGAACACTTTCAGTTGAACGTCGACATTGTCGGCGAGGCGGATGTGTTGGCCGACGCCGAGCTGTTGACCGTGGCCGTCGACATCATGCGCGGTTTCGGATTGACCTCGGAGGATGTGCGCGCGCGCGTGTCCGATCGCCGGCTCCTGAACGGCCTGCTCGAGCATCTCGAAGTTGCGGAGTCCGCGTGGACGGAGGTGTATGCGGTCCTCGACAAGCTGGCGCGTCAGCCGCGTGACGTATCGGCGGGGAAGTTGGCTGCAGCAGGGATCGGATCGGCGACCGCTGACGTGATCCTGGGGCTTGGTGCGCTCGATTTTGAAGCGTTGCGCAAGGCGTATGGCGACGCGCCGTCTGTCGCAGCGCATGTGGCACGGTTCAGCGAGTACTTTGCGCATGCGGAGGCGCTTGGCAGCGCTGCGTGGATCTCGTTCGATCTCACGATCGTGCGCGGGCTTGCATACTACACCGGAATCGTGTTCGAGCTGTTCGATGCCCGCGGTGATTTCCGCGCGATCTGCGGTGGCGGTCGCTACGACAACCTCCTTGGCTCGCTCGGCGGTACCGATTTGCCCGCGCTTGGCTTTGGCATGGGTGACGTTGTGCTTGGTGAGTTTCTGCGCGAACGCGGGTTGATGCCGTCGTTCACATCCGGGTTGGACTTCTGGGTGATGTCGGCGGAGCCTGATGTCGCCGCAGTGGCACGCGTGCTGGCATTCACGCGTCAATTGCGTGATGCTGGTAAATCGGTGGAGTACGCGTTTCGCCCGATGTCATTCAAGAAACAGATGGACGCAGCAGAGAAAGCCGGCGCGTCGCAGATTGTTGTGTTGAAGTCGGGGGCAACCGCATCCGATGAGTTGGTTGCGCGAGTGATGACGCTCGCACCGCGAAGTGAGCGTACGATGTCCGTATCCGCGTTTCTACAGGAACTACAGGCGAATGGCTGACGACAAGAAGCTCCCAACGCGCGCTGAGAATTTCAGCGACTGGTACAACGAGCTTGTGCTGCGCTCCGAACTTGCGGACTACTCGCCGGTGCGCGGCTGCATGGTCATTCGACCGCATGGTTACGGCGTGTGGGAGCGTATGCAGCGCGCGCTTGACGACATGTTCAAGGCGACCGGACATGTGAACGCGTACTTTCCGCTCTTCATTCCGGAAAGCTTTCTGTCGAAGGAAGCGGAGCATGTCGAAGGCTTTGCGCCCGAATGCGCAGTCGTCACCATGGGTGGCGGCAAGGTACTCGAGGAGCGTCTCGTCGTGCGTCCGACGTCAGAGACGATCATCTACTCGATGTTCGCCAAGTGGGTGCAGAGCTATCGTGATTTACCATTGCTCTACAACCAGTGGGCCAACGTTGTGCGTTGGGAAATGCGCACGCGTCTGTTCCTGCGCACGATGGAATTTTTGTGGCAGGAAGGACACACGGCGCACGCCACGCATGATGAAGCCGAGATCGAGACGCGCAAGATGCTGGGGGTCTACCGCACGTTCATGGAAGAGTACATGGCGATGCCTGTGATCACGGGTCAGAAGACTGACTCCGAAAAGTTTGCCGGCGCGCTGCGCACGTACTCATGCGAAGCGATGATGCAGGACAACAAGGCACTGCAGGCGGGGACGTCGCACAACCTCGGTCAGAACTTCGCCAAGGCATTCGATCTCAAGTTCCAGAACGAACAGGGCACCGAGTCGTTCGCCTGGAATACGAGTTGGGGCGTATCGACGCGCATGGTCGGCGGACTCGTGATGACGCATGGCGATGACGGGGGTTTGCGCTTGACGCCGAAG
>JBKJTE010000169.1:0-4403 GCA_046590495.1 Gemmatimonas sp.
GCAGCCGATGGCAAGATCACCCTCCGCGGCATCCCCGCCGGGCCCCAGACGGTGCGTGTCCTCCCCGTCGGCTACGCCGAGCAGACGGAGATTGTCACCATCACCGTTGGACAGACCCTGACACTCTCGGTCGCCATGTCGGTCGCCGCGATCAACCTGCAGCCTGTCGTCACCACCGCGACCGGTGAACAGCGTCGCGTCGAAATCGGCAACGCCACGGCCAACATCGATGCCGCCAAGGTGATGGAGTCCGCCCCGGTCACGAACATCAACGACCTGCTGAATTCGCGCGCGCCGGGCGTCACGGTGTCGAGTGGCAGCCAGACGGGCACGGGTGCCCGCATCCGTGTGCGCGGTATGAACTCGGTGTCGTTGGCCAACGATCCAATCTGGATCATCGACGGCATCCGCATGACGAGCAATCGTGCGGACTTCAGCACGGTCACCGGCAATGGTGCTGGCGGTAATACTGGTGGCAACAACGCCAGCCGTACCGGTGACATCAATCCCGAAGAGATTGAAAGCATTGAAGTCGTGAAGGGTCCGGCTGCGGCAACCCTGTACGGCACGGACGCCGCGAACGGCGTGATTCTGGTGACTACGAAAAAGGGCCGCGCGGGTAAGGCCAAATGGAGCGTGTTTGGTGAGGGTGGAGTCCTGAAGGATCGCAACTACTATCCGGCGGCGTACTCGACCTGGGGTAAGCGGCCCGGGGAAACGGTCTCTTCTCGCACCTTCTGCAACCTCCAGCGCATCGGGACGGGCGAGTGCAAGGCCGACTCCTCCAGCACGCTCAACATCTTCTCCAGCCCCGACCTCACGCCACTGAGCACGGGCGACCGCCAGAAGTACGGGGTTCAGGTGTCAGGCGGTACGGAAAACACGCGCTATTTCATGGGCGTCGAAGAGGAGAAGGAGACTGGTGTTCTCTCGCTGCCACAGTTCGAGCGCCGTCGCGTGGACTCGCTCGGTCTGCCGCTTCGTGAGTGGACCGACCGTCCCAATGCGTTGGATCGCAAAACGCTGCGCATGAACATCAACAGCACGATCAACTCCAAGCTCGATGTTGGGGTCGCGACAAATTTCATCAATCTCGCTCAGCGCTACTCGCTCGAGTCCAACGCCACCGCCGGTCTTGGCTCACAAGTCTTTGGCGGTCCGGGCACCACTGCCAATGGCACCGTCAGCACGGTCGGCACGCCGCTGATGGGTTACCGCGCCTGGACGCCATACTACTCGTGGTCGGAGCGGAGCGGCCAGAGCGTCAACCGCTTCATTTGGTCGGCCAACGCCAACTATCGGCCGACGACGTGGTTGTCGAACCGACTCACGGTCGGCAACGACTGGACGGGACGTTCGGACGACAATTTGCTCTACCGCGGCGAGGGGCCGCCGCTCTCAGCGACGACCCGTTTGGGCTCGCGCGGCATCAACAGCGTGAACATCAACAACCTCACGGTCGATGGTGCATCGACGGCGCAGTACGCGCCGCTCAGCTGGGCAAGCATGAAGACGACGGTGGGTGCACAGTACATCGGCTATCGCTCGTTCAGCGCACAGACCGGTTCGACGCAATTAGCGCCTGCCTCTCAGAGCGTTGGCTCCGGCACAGTGCCGGTCGTTTTTGAAGCCACGACGCTGCAGCGCACGTTCGGTGTCTTTGTCGAGCAGGCCGTCGCCATTCGCGATCGCCTCTTCCTCACCGCGGCCTTTCGCGTCGACCAGAACTCCGCGTTCGGAACGGACTTCCAGAACATCAAGTATCCGAAAGCGTCGCTCTCTTACCTCATCTCACAGGAAAACTGGTGGAAGGCGCCAGAGTTCGTGAACTCTGTACGCCTGCGTTATGCGTACGGTCAGTCGGGCGTGCAGCCCGGCCCGAACGATGCGCTGCGCTTCTACAACGCGAACACCACCAACATCGCCGGCGTCGATCAGCCCACCGTCACTCAGGGCGCGCTCGGCAACATCGATCTCAAGCCGGAGCGTTCGGCCGAGCATGAGGCCGGCTTCGAAGTGCAGATGTTCAACCAGCGGTTGAGCATCGACGCGACCTACTACAGCAAGTCCACGCAGGACGCGCTGATCAGCGCCATTCTCCCGCCGTCCTACGGAGCGGTGGCCAGCCAGTTCCGCAACTTGGGCGCGGTCAAGAACGCGGGTGCCGAAGTCGCCATTACGGCGCAGCTGCTGCAGAACAAGTACATCGGCTGGGACGTCAACCTCAACGGTTCGAGAAACGCCAATAAGGTGGTGTCCCTCGGCAACACCCCGCCGCAGATCGGCACGACATCGCGCACTGTGGCAGGGTACCCCATTGCCGGTCTGTGGGCCATTCCGATTACCGGCTATCAGGACAAGAACGGCGACGGTCTCATCACCTGGTTTGCCGATGCCACCAAGAACGAACTGTTCACCGGTGACTCGGCTATCTACCGCGGCTACGCCACACCGCCGTACCAGGCCACACTGACCAACGGCTTTGACTTCTTCAACAAGAAGCTGCGCTTCACGTCGCTGTGGGATTATCGCGGCGGCAACAAGTGGTACAACAACACCGAGCGGATTCGCTGCACGCGTCCGAATTGCAGCGGACGGTTGAACCTGAAAGCCGATTTCATCGATCAGGCGGCAAATATCGCGGCGAATGAGTCGTCCGCACGTACGCTTGACGGCTACTTCCAGCCCGGCTCATTCGTGAAGCTGCGCGAGATGTCGGTGCAGTACGCGCTGGATCCGAACTGGGCATCAAGACTCGCTCGCGCGCGCTCCGTCTCACTGGTCCTCTCGGCCCGTAACCTGAAGCTGTGGACGAAGTATCGCGGCACCGATCCGGAGTCGGGCTTCAACACCACCGGGAACGGCGAAGCGCCGCAGGAATTCCAGACAATCGGAATACCGAGCTACTTCATTTTCCGCGTCAACCTCGGCTACTAGGAGATCCGACCCATGACACTCAAGAACACAACGGGCCGGCCTTCCATGACGAAGCGCATTGGCACCACACTCGCACTTTCACTCACACTTGCTGGCGCGGCATGTCAGGCAGCTAACGACAAATTGCTGCAGGTCACCGATCCAGACATCATCAACCCGTCGGACGTGACGTCCGCAGAAGCGGCGGTCGCCCTTGCCAATGGCGCGATCAACACCTTCAAACTCACAACCGGCGGCGGCGAAAGCACGTGGATGTTTGGCGGTCTGTTGGCCGATGAATGGAGCACGAGTTCGACGTTCATCCAGAACGATGAAACCGATCAGCGTGTCATTCGCGAAGACAACGGGTCGATCACGGAGCAGCTGCGCAATCTCTATCGCACCCGTACTCGCGCGAACGAATCGATTGCGGCGCTGCAGAAGGTTCGCCCTGACCTTCGCTCGACGATCGCCGAGATGTATCTCGCGCGCGGCTACGCGGAGATGCAGTTGGCATCGGATTTCTGCAACGGCATTCCGATCAGCAACGGCAATGCCGTACCGCCAGTCGACGGTGCGCCGCTCACCACTGCGCAGGTGTTCGCGTTGGCGGTGGCGTCGCTCGATTCGGCGATCAGCTTCTCGAGCGGTACGGATGCGCCGAGCGTGGTCATCAACCGTGCGTCACGCATTGCGCGGGCACGCACGGCGTTGGCCCTGAACGACTACACCACGCCGGCCGGTCTCGTCGCCGGTATTCCGAGCACGTTTGTGTATCAGCACACGTTCTCGACGGCCACGAGCACGAATACGCTCTGGGGACAGGGGCTGAGCTCTCGCCGGTACAGCGTGGGGGACAGCATAGAGGGGAACCAGCGGAACATTCCGGTTGCCAATGCTCTGCCCTTCTCGTCGGCCCGAGACCCACGTCTCCCCGTCACAATTCCAACTTCGGGTTCGATCAACGGGCAGGATGGGCAGACCTACACACGCACCACCGCGATGTGGGGACAAGTGACATCGGTGGATGTCGCCAACGGTATCGATGCACGTCTGATCGAAGCGGAAGTTGCCTTGAAGGCGGGAAACACCACGTCGTGGCTTTCGATCCTGAACGCCCTGAGGGCTGCACCGCCCAAGTTGGGTGAAATTCAGCCAGCGGTGCTGCCGCCACTGGCCGATCCGGGCACGCCCGAGGCCCGTGTCTCGTTGCTGTTTCGCGAAAAGGCGTTCTGGACCTTCAGTCGCGGTCAGCGTCTGGGTGATATGCGCCGGTTGATCAAGTTCTACGGTCGCACGGAACAGAACACCTTCCCGCAGGGGGTGCACTACAAGGGCGGCAACTACGGTAAGGACGTCAACCTTCCCGTGAGCACCGCCGAGCGGAACAACCCGAACTTCAAGGGCTGCACGGATCGGAACCCGTAGGCTGGGGACTGGGGACTGGGGACTGGGGACCGTCAACAGCACCGGCCACATGGTTGATC
>JBKJTE010000174.1:0-4205 GCA_046590495.1 Gemmatimonas sp.
GTTCGCGATCGGTGCGCGCAAGATCGACGGCGATCGTTTCGATCTTGTTCACGAGTTCGATCGCCGTATTCGCAACTTCCGGAATGCGCGATTTTTCGGCGGCCGGGATCGTCGCAAGGAGTCGCGCAATCTCTTCGCGATCGGCGCGTGCGCCGCGAACGATGCTCGCGTATTCACCGAGTTCATCGTCACGTGCAGGCATTGCTGGCGCCACCCGTCCGGCCGCACCGCCGGGCATTTGCGGCGCAGCGCCAGTGAACGCGGCGAGCGCGCCCGGGTGGAGCACGCCCGACAAGCGATTGCGAAGCCGTCCCTGCGCGCGCAGCTCTTCGCGTTTCTGGCGCGAGAAGGTTGCCTGCACACTGTCGGTCAGGTCGGACAGCACTTCGCCGAACATGCGGTGACGCGGCTGCCGGAGCACGTCTTTCCAGTCATACCCATCGGACCAGAGCTTGGCGTACTTCCAGGCCATGTAGACTGTCCAAAGCGTGCTGACGCCCAGCAGGTCTTTGCCGCCAAATATGCTGACGACGAGGATCGCGCCGTTGATGAAGAGGTACGGTGCAAGCTTCTTGCGGAAACGGATAACCGGCGGCGCTTCCCAGCGAACGAGATCTGCAGCCGTCGGGAGATGTTCACCGGTGGAGGCGCCAGCGTATCGTGGCGCATACGGGTCACCTTGCGGTGCCTGCGTGTTGGAGCTGTACGCGGGAGGACCGTATGACAACGGCGAATACGAGGGCGGAGCCGAACCGGATGACGACGCAGGACGGCCGGCCAACGACATGCCGCCCATCGGGGCGCCGTTGTAGTTGATCGGCGCGCCGGAACCTGACGATGTGGCGTTGACCGGAGCCGGCGGAACGATTCCGGTCTTAAGCGCCAGCACGACTTCGTTCGCCGTCTGAAACCGATTCTCGGGCGCCTTTTCGAGCAGGCGCATGACGATCATTGCCAGATCAGCGGGAACGTCAGGGCGGCGGTGCGAAACCGGGACCGGCATTTCCGCGAGATGCTTTACCAGAAGCGCGGGCGTGGTGTTGCCGATGAATGGCGGCTCGCCGACGAGCATCTGGTACGCGACGACGCCGAGGGAGTACAAGTCGCTGCGGCCATCGAGTTGACGGTCGCCGGACGCTTGCTCGGGGGACATGTACGCCGGGGTGCCGATCGCCATTCCCGTCGCCGTGAGGCGCGACGTTTCGCCCGAGTCCATCATCGCGCGGGCGATGCCGAAGTCGGTGACGAGCGCGCGTCCGTCGATGCCGTCGAGGAGAATGTTGTCGGGCTTGATATCGCGATGGATGACGCCGCGTGCGTGGGCATACGAGAGCGCGTCGGCGATCTCGGTGATCCAGCGTCGGGCGTTTTCGATCGGCAGGGGACCGCGCTTCTGGAGCATCGTGGCGAGGTTGTCGCCGTCGATGCAGGCCATGACGAAGAACACCAGGTTGCCGACTTCGTCGACCGAATAGATCGGGACGATGTTGGGATGCCCGAGTTGTGCGGCCGTTTCGGCTTCGCGGAGGAAGCGGGAGCGGATGTCGCGCCGAAACGAGAGCTCCGGTGGGAGCAACTTGATGGCAACGACGCGCTTCAGGCGCTTGTCGCGGGCCCGGTAGACGATACCCATGCCACCGCGTCCAATCTCCTGATCAACCTCATACGAGGCACTGAGCGCTTGTTCGACATGCGCTCGGAGTTCAGAGTCCTCTGTGGACGGGGCTACGGAATCGGGCACTCGCTGGGGAATCGAGGGGGTTCTTACCGGTTGTTCCAGTGTAGCACCGGGGAAGAAATGGCGACAGCACGGCGGACGTTTCGAGCGTGTGCCGCAGGCTGAGCAAAACCAGCGCTGGCGGCACAGTACTGGCAGCCCTTACGTCATGCGGTCAGGGAAAAGTTGCAAACCCTGCCGTGATGGCGGAAAGCCGACGGTACTGATCGTGCGACTCTACCGGCGCTCATCCTCAATCTTCAAAGGATCGTTCGAATGGGCCAGCGCCAAACACTCCCCGTCCTGCCATTGCGCGGGACCGTCATGTTCCCCGGAATCACCGCTCCGATCGCGGCCGGCCGTCCCGGCACGCTCCGGGCGATCGAGACTGCCCTCAAGGGCGACCGACTCGTGTTTGCCGTTGCCCAGCGCGACAACAGCGAAGAGCCGACCTCGGACATTCTCTTCACCACAGGCGTCATTGCCCGCATCGGCCAGATCCAACGCGGACTGGGCGGTGTTCAGCTGTTGCTGCAGGGCGAGCAGCGCGCGACCGCCTTGCAGTACCAGGAAGTCGACGGATATCTCACGGCGGTGATCGTACCGGCCGAAGAGATGATGCCGCTCGACCTCAAGAACGCTGCGTTCGAAGCGCTGCACAAAGAAGCCCGCGAGCGTGCCGCTGAACTGGGCGAGAAGCGCGGACTGCCGGAAGAGGTTGTTCACCAAGTGCTCGACTCGGTTGACGACGCCGGTCGTTTCAGCGACCTCGTGGCCGGCTACATCGAGCTGACGGTGCCCGAAAAGCAGGGGCTGCTTGAAACGATGTCAGTCGAGGAACGCCTGCGCCGCGTGCTCGTGCACGTCCAACGCCAGATCGGGCTCCTCGAAGCGCAGGAAGACATCAAGTCGCAGGTCCAGGAAGAGCTCGGCGAGCGGCAGCGCGAAATGTTTTTGCGCGAGCAGATGAAGACGATTCAGAAAGAGTTGGGGGACGACGATCAGAGCAAGGAGATTGCCGAACTCCGCGAAAAGCTGACCAAGCTCGAGTTGCCGAAGGAAGCGCGCGCGGAAACGGAGCGGGAACTGGGTCGCCTCGAGCGTGCCGGACGCGAGTCGATGGAAGCGCAGGTGATCCGCACGTATCTCGAGTGGATCGCCGAGTTGCCGTGGAACAAGCGGTCGGACGATCATCTCGAACTCGTGCGCGCGTCGGAGATTCTCGAAGAGGATCACTACGGTCTCACGGACGTGAAGGATCGCGTGCTCGAGTTTCTGGCGGTGCGTCAGTTGCGCGCGGCGCAGGTGGCGGCGGAAGTCGCGACGACCGGTGAGTTCTCCGTATCAAAGCTCAAGGGCGACGACCCGGATTCAGTCTCTTCGTCGAACACGGCGAGCGACAAAACGATCAAGGACGCCACTGAAGCGAAGGCGCGTGTCATGGCGCGTGGTCCGATCCTGCTCTTCAACGGACCGCCGGGTGTCGGCAAGACGTCGATCGCGAAATCGATCGCGCGTGCACTTGGTCGTGAGTACGTGCGCGTGGCACTCGGTGGTGCGCGCGATGAAGCGGACATTCGCGGTCACCGCCGCACGTATGTTGGCGCGCTCCCCGGTCGCATAATTCAAGGGATGAAGCAGGCGGGTACGAAAAATCCGGTCTTCCTGCTCGACGAAGTCGACAAGCTCGGCACGTCGTATCAGGGCGATCCATCGAGCGCACTGCTTGAAGTGCTCGATCCGGCACAGAACGACTCGTTCACCGATCACTATCTCGGCGTTCCGTTCGATCTGAGTGAAGTACTCTTCATTGCGACGTCGAACTTCATCCAGAACATTCCCGGTCCGCTGCTGGATCGTATGGAAGTCGTGGATTTCAGCGGTTACACCGAGAGTGAAAAAGCGGCGATCGCGAAGACGTATCTCATTCCGCGCCAGCTTGAAGAGTCGGGGCTCGGTGGACGCGATCTGTCGTTCACGGACGATGCCGTGATGAGCATCATCAGCAAGTACACGCGCGAAAGCGGTGTGCGTCAGCTCGAACGTCAGCTCGGTGCCGTCGCTCGCAAGGTTGCGCGTCGTGTGGCGACCGGCGACAGCGCCACCATCGATGACAAGGTGATCAGCGCGGACGAGGTGCGCGAACTGCTTGGCCGTCCGAAAGTGCATCCGGAGCGCGCGTCGGAGCAGGATGAAGTCGGCATCTCGACCGGTATGTACTACACGCCGATGGGTGGTGACATCATGTTCGTCGAAGCATCGATCCGACGGGGCGTGTCGCTTCCAAAGCTGGATTCGGACGAGGAGATGGTGCGCGTTGGACCGATCTCACTCATTCTCACCGGTCAGCTTGGTGATGTCATGAAGGAGAGCGCGAGAGCAGCACTCACCTACGCAACGAACAACGCCGAACGACTGGGCATTCCGTCAGTACGCGTGCGTACTGCGAGTGAAGCGCACATTCACGTGCCCGCGGGTGCCATTCCGA
>JBKJTE010000001.1:0-17442 GCA_046590495.1 Gemmatimonas sp.
AGCATGGGTGAATACCGGGCGGCGCGGTGCGCGTCGTCTGTTTGTATGCTCTACGCTGTGGCAAATCGCAGCGCTGCGCAAACGGTAAATCCTGACAAGCGATGTCAGGTATTCCCACGGTCGGGGGCGCGTTCGGCAACCTGAACGGTGTTCGGGGCAATACATTCGCCCATGACGAGACTGTTTGTCCTCTGCGTGGAGCGTGCATGTCGCTGCTTATCTATGGTGCCAACGGCTACACCGGTCGGCTGATCGTACCGATCGCGATTGCGCGCGGGCTGCGGCCAATCCTGGCGGGACGCGACGCCACGGCGGTGCACGCCCTGGCTGCCGGGTATCAGCTCGAGGCGCGCCCGTTTTCGCTCGATGACCCTTCCACGATCGATCGGGCGTTGAGTGGCGTCGCTCTGGTGCTGCACTGCGCCGGTCCCTTCTCGAAGACCTCGCGCCAAATGGTCGACGCGTGTCTGCGTATTGGCGCGCACTACCTCGACATCACCGGTGAGATTCCGGTCTTTGAAGCGTGTGCGGCCCGCGACGCCGAGGCGCGCGCTCGTGGCATCCTGCTGCTCCCGGGCGTGGGCTTCGACGTCGTGCCGTCGGACTGCCTCGCGGCGCATCTTCACCGCCGACTCCCCGACGCGACCGAGCTGGCGCTGGCGTTTCGTACCATCGGCGGGATCTCGCGCGGCACTGCGCTGACGATGATCGAGAATCTGGGTAAGAGCGGTGCGATTCGACGTGGTGGCCGCATCACCGAGGTGCCGGCGGCGTTTGATGCGCGCATGATTCCGTTCAGCGATTCGCCGACACTCGCCGTGACGATTCCGTGGGGCGATGTGTCGACGGCGTTTCACAGCACGGGCATTCCGGACGTCCGCGTCTACACGGCAATGCCCGCATCCCAACATCGTTTTCTTCGACTGTCCCGGTCGTTCGGCTGGTTGCTGCAAAGCGGCTTCGTGCAGCGCCAACTTTCCTCACGCGTGCGTGCAGGGCGTGCCGGGCCGAGTGAAGGCACGCGGACACGAGGCGGTTCTTTTTTCTGGGGCGAGGCTCGCAGCGCTGCGGGCGCTGTCGTCACGTCACGCTTGCAGGGCCCGGAGGGCTACACACTCACCGCTGATACAGCAGTGCGCTGTGTGCAACGTGTTCTTGCGGGCGGCGCACCAATCGGATTTCAGACGCCATCGCGCGCATTTGGTGCAGACTTCGTGCTTGAGGCAGACGGGATCACCCGCGAGGATCTGACCTTGAGTTAGAAGCGGATGCACTGCTTTCGCAGGGGATAGGAACGGAAACGAGCGGAGGCTGCCGGGATACTGCAACTCCATTCTCTCGCGGAGGCGCGGAGCCGCGGAGAAGCAAAGAAAAGGACAGCTCCTATCAGTTCTTGTCGCTGCAAGAAGTATTGGATCGATTCATATACCCTGCGAACCCCGTTCCACCGCGCGCCCGACACGACCGTCCCAGCGCCAATGGTGCGCACTCGTGAGATGGACCCCGCCGATCCAGCGATCGATGCCGTTCACGGATACGGCGTCGGCGCGCGCGCGAACGACGTCGTGCCCGAACGGCGTAAGCACGACGGTCCGGTCCCAGAACCCCTGGTAGTCGCGCGCCGGCGCAATCACGCGTGTCCCGTTCGGGTGCGTCACGAGTGGTTTCGCGCAGTCACTCAACCGCTGCGTGTACCAGGCGAAGCTCCAGTCTCCAAGCCAGGTCCACGACTCGCTGGCGTGATGTGCTGCCTGATAGAGTTTGCCAAGCGTCGTTTCACCGGGCGCGAGTGCTTCGCACAGCTGGCGCTCGCTGCGACTGAGTCCGTGATCAACGTCGGGATATTCCTCGAGCTGTCGACGCAACGCCGCGGCGAGGTGCGGCAGTCGGACCGTATCACTGGCGTTGTAATTGCGCGCGCCGACATCACGATCGAGACGTTCTGCGATCGCAAGGAGCACCAGAGGTGTGTCGGACGTGAAAGCCTGCCACGCGTCGGTTCCGTGCGCGAGCGCGCGCTCGTCCACCGTTCGACGCGCAGCATAAAGCGGCGCAAAGTGGTCGGGTTGCATCGGGCCGAGGTAGCAGTCCGCCGGAACGATCGTGATGCGGGGACGGAGATCCGCGGACTTGCCGCTGAGCCGCGCGAGCACCTGGACCAGCTGCAGTTGGTCGTACAGGTCGGGCTCGAACCAGAGAACCACTTCATCGTCGGCCGTGAGGCCGTCCAGCCGCGCATCGCGCGCTTCGAAATCGGCGACGACATCAATTGCGCTTGCGGTCCAGCCGCGCGACGCGATGAACTCGCCACGCGCTGCGCGGAAGGCACCGAGATCGCTGTCGGACGGCACTGGGCCATCGTGCAGGATATCGCGCCAGGAGAGGACGTCGCCCGGCAATCCGGAGCGCGCGAGTCCAGCGGCAGCGCTGTCGCCGTTCGTGACGTGCAAAACCAACATGCGGGAGGGGTCGCGGGAGAAGAAATACCGGCGCCATCGGCGGCATCAACGCCGCCGGCTGCTGACGTGTCGGTGCGCCTAAGATATGTTGCGGGGTCGCTGGCAGACGCGCCAGCCGCGATGCGCCCCACTCTTTCACGTGCTGACGCGAATGCCCGAGTCCAGAGCCACTGGCCACAGCAGCGTGGCCGCGGTTGTCATCGAAACGACCGTTGATCCGGAGACGCTCGACGAACTCGAGCCGGAACCGCTGCTGGATACGAGCCTCGCGCTCTGGGCAGTGGTCTTTGCGGGTGGTATCGGCACGCGCTTCTGGCCGCTCAGTACGCCGCAGCGCCCGAAGCAGCTGCTCGCATTGGTCAACGAGCGTCCGCTCATCGCAGATACAATCGCCCGATTGGCGCCGCTGGTTCCCGCGGAACGCGTACTCGTGGTGACGAGTGCGGATATCGCCGAGGCACTGCACTTCGCGATCCCCGAGATCCCGATCGCGAATATGCTGATCGAGCCCCGCCCCTTGGGCACAGCCGCCGCACTGGCATGGGGCGCTCAGGAAGTAGCCCGACGCGCCGGACCGGATACCGTGTTTTGTGCGCTGCACGCCGACCTCGCCGCGGCATCACCCGATGGCTTTCGGGAAACTGTGCGCCGCGCCGCCCAAATCGCCGCCAAGGAGCCCGCACTCGTCACCATCGGCGCTCGGCCCACACGCTGCGAAACCGGCTTTGGCTATCTCCAACCCGGCGTGCCGCTGGACAAGTTCGTATCGCGCGCAGAAGGCGGCGCCTGTCGCGTCGAACACTTTGTCGAAAAGCCGACGGCGGCGCTGGCGGACATGCTCATCGACAAAGGCGCGCTCTGGAACACGGGCATCTTCGTCTGGCGCGCGAAGGTCGTGCTGGAGGAACTGGAGCTTCACGTCGCCGAAATTCGTCAAGGACTCCCGATGCTCGCCAACGGCGACGCGACGACCTTCGCATCGATGGTGACATCGATCTCGATCGACCGAGGGCTGCTCGAACGAAGCCGCAATGTGTTTGTCGTTGAAGGTGACTTCGGTTGGGATGATGTCGGCACGTGGGCATCGTTGCGTCGGGTGCGCGAACTCGACGACACCGGCAACGGCATCATGGGCGAAGTGCACTGCATCGACGCGTCAGGGAACGTTGTGCACGCCGACGAAAACTGCGTCGTCGCGTACGGCATCTCGGGGATGCTCGTGGTGTCCATTCGCGGACTGACGTTTGTGACGACGCTTGAGCGCGCCAGCGAGCTTGGGCCGTTGCTCAACTCGTTGCCCGGGTCGCTGAGGTTCAATCCGGGCGGCCGGTAACGCGGATTGAACCGCTGCCCGGAGCAGGGCACAGCCAAGCAAAAAGCAAACAGCGACCTGCAGTTGGCAGTTCCGTTCCTATCGCGACAACCACCAACTCGCTTTCACAAGCAGGATGTTGTCGGGATGCGCGCATCAATAATGCCGTCCGATCCCGCGAGAAATCGAAGTCGCAAACTGACGCCTGATCACTGCGCTGCTGAGTCCACACCACGTACAACGACGATCCCGGACGATACACCACGTTGGAAGTCAAGGGCGGCGATCGTCTGCCGGGATCGAGATCGTGCCGATTGAGGATTCTCTATCCAGTTGATGGAGAGCGAACTCTGACTGTTTGCCTTGTCGCGTGCATGAAGTCGTGGAGCTTTTGCGCATCGAGAGCGCCGTGAGTACGCACCCCGCTGCACAGATCGAGACCGAAAGGTTGAACGCGCAGCGCTTCGTGGACCGATGCCTCGTCATTCACATGAATGACCTGCACGAGCTTGATCCCCGGCAACCGTGTGCGGAGTCGTCGCAGTTCATCGAGCGCCACATCGTCGACGAGTTGAATGGTGCTCGTTCGACAACGTGCATGCTGTTCGGCGATCGCGTCGGCATGCTGTAGCGATGTGAGCAGAAAGGTCGCGACCGGCGGCGGCACATACGCTGCGAGCTCGGCGATCAAGCCTTCGTCGATGACACCTGGCCCACTTGGCATGGCCGAGACGAGCCCCAACGCCGACGCGCCCGCAGCGATCGCCATCGCCGCTTCGTCGCGACTGGAGATGCAGCACACTTTCACGAACGGTGCGCGCGTCAAGCGATCGGCACCGTCTTCGCAACCATTACGCCGCACCATCCTCGCCGGGGGGAAAGCATGCGCGCAACTCTGGCGTGATCCGCGTGATCTTGCCTGTCGCGCGACTGATCAGACACCAGAGCGTGCGTCCGCGTGCGAGCACGACCCCATCCGCCGTGCGAACGATTGCGGTGAAGCGTTCAAAGCGACGGGAGTCGACAGTGCCGATCCATGTTCGCGCGGTGATTGCATCGCCAAGTACCGCGGCCTGCTTGTAGTCAATTTCATGGCGTGTTGCGACCCACCCAAACTCGGCGCGCAATGCATCCGTCGCGCGCGCCTTCCAGTGCGCGATCGCGACATCCTGCACCCAGCTCAGGTAGACGACGTTGTTGACATGGGCCATGTCATCGATGTCATCCGGGTGGACGACGATCGGAATTTCGAAAGCAGTCATGGGCGGGACGCTATCGCCTCGCACCGCCGAGCGCGACTGTGGATTGCGTGGTCTTTGTAAGTGCCAAGACGGACTCTGCTTTGTTGTCGGACGGCGATCTCATCGTCGCTGGCATGTTCCGTCCCGTAAGTGATACGTTTGCCGCGAGAAAATTCGCGCTGCATCTGCGCAATGATGCAGATCACTTTCACACGAGGTGCAACATGCCGGATTTCGGAACCTTCAGCACCAATGATCTTCGTTTCGCCGCAGAGGGCGCTGACAGCATCCGTGATGAACCAGCAATGCTCGTTGTGCGTGATGAGAAGCTGCTCGCGATTCGGACCGCTGATCTGGAGCCGACTGATCGCCCCATCCTCGATCTACGTACTGCATCGCGTGGACCGGGCATACCGGGCGACGCGAAAGCGCGGATCGTTTGGCGCGGACGCAGCTATGGAGACAAGATCCCGGAATTCGAGAAGGCCGATGCGTTGTTCCTGACACAGACTGCGGTCCAGAAATTCCTGCTCCCGTACTACATGCGCTTCAAGTCGGGTGCGGCGGTACAGGCACTCGAGAACAAGCTTTTCAACGATCGGGAGGTCGTTGCCGCGTTCCATATTCCCGGCTCAATCACATTCGGGATCTCCCAGGTGATGACGTTCAAACCGCAGGAGGGAAGCGACGAAGCTACCTGCGAGATGTATCCGCAGTAGGAGCAAGAGTTCCCGCAGCGCCTGACATACGCCGCAACGTCTTCCATCGCGGATGTTTGGTCACCAGACCTCGAAGTGATGGACGCACTTTCAAGTATTCGTCCAGTAACGCCGACGCTTTGCGGTGATTGCCCAGGACAAGTTGTAAGTACGCTTCCTCGTAGAGCAGATCGGTTCGGAGAGTTTCGTCGTTCGATACGGCGAGACGCGCGCGCTGGGCAACGGCCAATGCACTATCACGCTGCCCGGCGCGCGCGCATACATGCGCTGCCATCATCTCACGGTACACTGGAAGCCATGCGCGACCAGCCGCGCGCGCACGCGACGGCGGATCGAGATCATTCGCGTTCTTGACCAATGACCACGCGAGGGCAGGATCAGGCTTCCTGCTGTCATCCTCCGCCAAGAGTGTCAGACGACACTCGATGAATCTGGCATCGCGAGGAAATTCACTCGCTCCTCGCTCGCACCACTGCCACGCGTCGCGCGTCGCGCCTTGCATTAAATCATTGCCGTAGAGCGCGAGCAGAATCGTCGGCGCATCCTTGAGATACGTGTCCATCGCCAACGCCATGCGCGCATCGCGCGCGCCTACCAACACGTTGCCTCGCGTAAAACGGACGAGCGCACGCGTCCCCCGCGCGGTCGCCAACGACGAGTCGATGTCGAGTGCACCGGACAACGCGTATTCCGCGCGCAACAGCCGATTTGCAAAGTCCGCATCTTTGAGCGTCAGTCGTGCCGCCTGACCGTAGAGCGAAGTCCCTCGCAGTTCGAGCGCTTGCGCGCTGGTAGAATCGCGCGCCAATGCTCTCGCGGCGTGCGCATCGGCACGCTCAAAAGCAGTGACGCGCAGCTCGCCACTCTGCCGATTGGCAATATCCAGCGCCACCCAGCCGCGATCGATGGTCGGCACAATCCACCGGCCATCGGCCCGCTCTGCGGCGTCGAGCAGCGAGTCCGCGCGCTCCAACTGGCGCACTGCAGCAGACAGCGCAGTCGTGTCGCCATTCGCACTTTCACGCATAGCCTCGTCGCGAAGTTTGTCCGCACGGTAGACGAGCTCTCGTGCTTTCGCACTCCGGGTTCCAACGATCATCTCGCGGACACGAAGCTCTACACCAATGCGCTGACGCAAAAGTATTGCGACCTGATGTGCCAGGTCATCTTCGAGCAGAAAAAGCTCTCCCATCGTGCGCTCGAATGTCGCGCTCTCGAGTGGTGCGTTGCTGCGCGCGTCCAGTAGCTGCACCCGCACACGGAGACGTTCTCCGGAACGCTCCACGCTGCCGACGACGAGCGTGCCCAATCGGAATGCGGACACCATGCTGTCGAGTGGGAGCGAGCGCTCACGGAAAGTCCGGAGCCCGTTTTGCGACATGACCGTCAGCGGACCAAACGCAGTCAGCTCATGTACGAGACTCGATGTGAGGCCTTTCGTGAGATAGTCCAGACTATGATCGGGGCTCTGATCCTCGAAGTCGAGCACAGCGATCCGACGAAGGTCGAATGTATCTGGCCGCTCCGTTACACCCGAGACAAATCGCATCGCAACGGCCACAGTCGCGAGCGCGATCAATCCACCCAACACCAAGCGCCGGTTGCGTCTTTGAATGGGTTGGGGGTTCGGTTCGCTCGGCAGCGGATGCTCCAGCGCATCGGCAAAAGCTTTGGCACTCGCGAACCGCGCGGCCGGCACCTTGGCCAATGCCCGCTCGACGCAGTGCTGCAACGACATCGACACGTCGGGACGCACGGTACGAAGCGACCGCGGTTCTTCCTGAATGTGTCGCGCGATGATTGCCTGCGCGGTGGG
The DNA here is from genome assembly GCA_046590495.1 of Gemmatimonas sp. Taxonomy (GTDB): domain Bacteria; phylum Gemmatimonadota; class Gemmatimonadetes; order Gemmatimonadales; family Gemmatimonadaceae; genus Gemmatimonas. The sequence continues at coordinate 7,548 of JBKJTE010000001.1, forward strand.
GCCCGTGAACGGCGGATCTCCCGCGAGCATCTCGAACAGCACGCAGCCGAGCGAATAGACATCGCTACGCCCGTCGATGAATCTGTCTCCGGTGCCCTGCTCGGGACTCATGTACGATGGCGTTCCGATCGTCAGCCCGGTCGTCGTCACACTCGGCAGATCCGCCGAATTCTGGATCGCGCGCGCAATACCGAAATCTGTCACGACCGCGCGGCCGCTCTTGTCGAGCAGGATGTTGTCGGGTTTGATATCCCGATGGACAATGTTGTGGCCGTTCGCATGATCGAGCGCTTCAGCAACGTCGTGCACAATTCGGAGCGCTTGCTCCACCGAAAGCTGACGTTCGCGATCAAGCAGTCCGCGCAGCGACTCGCCTTCGATCAACGGCATCGTGTAGAACGTGATCGACCCCGCCTGTCCGACCGAGAGCACCGGCACGATCGCAGGGTGATTGAGGGATTGAGCGACGCGAATTTCGCGGCGGAATCGCGCGAGACTGACTTCGGCTGCGAGCTCAGGGGGGAGCACTTTGACGACGACTTTGCGCCCCGTCTCCAGTTCCATCGCCGAGAACAGGCGCGACATGCCGCCGTGCCGCATCTCCCCATCAACACGATGGGTGGCGGTCAGTGCGTCCTGCACCTGTTGGAGCAGCGTCAGGCTCACCACATGCCTCGCCGAGTCGTTGGAGACTGGGAAGTTATCGATCTATAACGCACCGGCCAGACGCGTGTTCGAAATACGATACGCTACTGCCTCGCGGGGTGCGCCGCGAAGAACGCGAGCAGTCGCTGATTGAACAACGGCGCCTGCTCGATGTGCGGCAGATGTCCTGCTGAGTCGACCGGAACGAACTCCACCGCTGGAATGTTGCGACGCACGACATCGGAGAGTTCGAACTTCACGGTTTGATCCTGCTTCCCCCAGATCAACTCCACAGGAATGCCGGTCTTCGCGACGGCCGCATACAGCGAATCCCAATTCGTGGTCGAGATCCCGAGCCGCGTTCTGAGCAGCGCGCGACCGAAGCCGACGAATCGCATCTGCGGACGATAGAACTCGGCCCACTCTGGGAAATGCTCCGGATGCAGAAAGTCCGATGCCTGCCCCGCGGCCATGCCCGGCACCACGGTCACTTGCCAGATCCAAGGACCGATCATGGGCGTGGTGAACATCGCAGGCATCGGACCGGATGATGAGATCGGATCCACGAGCGTGAGGGTGCGAACGCGCGCCGCATGCGTCGACACATAGTGCGCGGTGACGTATCCGCCAAAGGAAAGGCCGAGCAGATCGATCGGCTGTTGCACATGCAGGGAGTCGAGCAATCCGTCGAGCTGTGCGTCGTACATCGCGCCATCGTAGGCCGCATCAGGACGATCGGAGAGCCCCCGACCGTACAGGTCGTAGCGGATCACGCGATAGCCCGCGTTGGAGAGCGCCGTGAATGTCGAATCCCAGATGTACATTGGCACCGAGAAGCCGTGGACCAGCACGACGACGCGTCCCGTGTCCGGACCAGCGACTTCGTAGTGCGTCACGCCTCCTGGCAGCGACACGAATGTCCCTCGCGCGTCTACACGGGCAGCAGCATCGAGCGGCGCTTTCTCAGGGTTCTTGTACGCTGAGTATCCAAACGCACTCACAAAGACGAGGACCAGCACGATGACGGCTATCCGAACTGCGCGCATGATTGACGGACTTGAGGTGACTGTTGCGTCGGCGGTCGATCGTGATCGTCAGCCCGATCAGTGTTGAACAATTCGCGACACGTTTGTCGATCGTGACGCTAGTTCGCGGCGCCGACCCGCTTACCCACGAACTCCCGACGATTCAGCTGTTCGATCATCCAGTGTGCAAGGTCATCGCGGGAAATCTGTTTGCCACCAACAGGCATCAGATCAGCGAGTACTCGAAATTGGCCTGTGCGCGGTGCTTCGGTGAGGTCGGGAGTGCACACCAACGTCCAGTCGAGCCCACTCTCGCGCAATGCGCGCCATGTCCCCTGATGTGCGAGTGTGACCGCCGCAAAGACCGCCGGATAGCCTGGCTGTTCGCTGCGGAGTCCGCCGTTGGGCGAATCGAGCACGCCCCCGCCAGCGATCGCGATGATGCGTCGCACCCCATGGCGTTGCGCAGCGGCCACGATGTTGAGCATCCCCTGAGACAACGTCGCGCCAGGTGCGCGAAAGTCGTCTGAGCCAAGTGCGCTCACGATCGCATCCGCGCCTGCAACGGTCGCGTTCACGCTGTCGATATTCAAAACATCACCGGTGGTGACGCGCGCATCGTCGTACACATCGGTGTGCTCACCACGCAGTCGTGCCGGATCTCTGACCAGCAGCGAAAGCGTGTGCCCGGCGGCGCGGGCATGCTCGCAGATTCGCCACCCCGTGCGGCCGGTGGCGCCAAAGACCGCGATCGTTTGTTCGGCTGTAATCATGGCGCAGAAGCTAGCGCCAGACTCCGCTATGAAAATGATCCTGATCAATCTTGTCGCGCCCGCCGAAATCTGCCGGCACATTGATGACGTCGCAGCGACGGGCGACCTGGGCAAACGTAGCGGGCGGCACTGTGGCCACAGAACGATTTCGAAGCGACGTTGATGTGGTCGTGCCTGGATCTTTATACTTCACCGGTTAACAACATGTCGTCAGCCGACGCGCACGTGCTCGCGAGGCTCATGCACCAGATCGGTCCTGCATATCTGCGCTGGTCGCAACAGGCGGTGGCGCCAGATGGGCTTTCCGCCCCGCGCATGCAGGTGCTTGGTCATCTCGCGCAGTCGGGTGCAGCCCCACTGCACGAAATCCGCGACTGCCTGGGGTCGTCGGCAGCGAACGTGACCAAACTGGTGGACGCGCTCGAGGCTGACGGATTAGTGCGTCGTCGTCCCGATCCGGGCGATCGTCGCGTGATTCAGGTGGAGATCACGGCAGAGGGGCGGACTGCCTCGTGCGGTGTCTGGGAAAAGTATGAAGCTCAGGTCGCCGAGCTTTTCGACAGGATGAGTGAGCCGGATCGCCAGCATTTGCAGCGCGGGCTCGAGTCGATGCTCGGCGCGCTCAAGCAGCCCGCGCAGCCGCAACCGGCGTGACTCAAAAGCGAAAGAAATTCGGCTTCTGGCTCGCAACCGCGTTGGTCATCGGCAACATCATGGGCGCCGGCATTTTCATGATGCCGGCGGGCTTGGTGCCGTACGGTTGGAATGCACTTTCCGCTTGGCTGCTGACGCTTGTCGGTGTGCTGTGTCTGGCGTGGGTGTTCGCGGAGTTGGCACGCTATCTCCCGAATGCCGGTGGCACTTTTGGTTTCATGACGCTCGCAGCGGGTGAACCGATCGCGTTTCTGGGCGCGTGGGGCTACCTCGTATCGCTGTGGGCGGCGAATGCAGCAATCACGGTGACGGGGGTGAGCTACTTCACGCGTCTCGTTCCTTCAGTCGCGTCGACGCCGATTGGTCCACCGATAGTCGCGCTTTCCGTCATCTGTCTGCTGACCTGGGTCAACCTCCGCGGCATGCGCACCGCCGGTGTGGTGCAACTCGTGACGACCGTGGTGAAGTTGATACCGTTTGTTGCGGTCGTAGCACTCGCATTCTGGCGCAGCATTGATGGCGGCTGGGCGATCTTTCCGCCGATTCACGCTGATTCGTTTTCACTCGCTGGTACGACAGGCGCTGCCGGGCTCACGCTCTACGCAATGTTGGGACTCGAGAGCGCGACAGTCCCCGCAGACGCGGTCGACGACCCGACGCGCATCGTACCACTTGCCACGATGGTCGGAACGGGTGTCACCGCCGTGATCAGTCTGATCGCGACGTGCGCCGTCGTGCTGATGCTTCCGCCCGAAGCAGTACTCGCGTCAAAGGCCCCCATCGCCGACTTCATCGCCGTATCCTGGGGAGAGATTGCCGGTAGTCTTGTGGCCGCGTGCGCGGTCGCGAGTTCATTCGGATGTCTGAATGGCTGGCTGTTGCTTGGCGGCGAACTCCCCGCGGCAATGGCCGATGCGGGCACGCTCCCACGCTGGTTTGGCGCGCGTAACGCAGCAGGCGCTCCGGCGCACTCGGTGCTGCTCGGAAGTGCCGTGACAACAGCCGTCGCGATGATGGGCTACACGCGCACCGCCGGGGCGGCATTCAGCTTCACCGCGTTGCTTGCTGCCGCGACTGGACTTGGCGTGTACTTCATCTGCGCGTTCGGCGTGTTTCGACTGATGCGCAACGGTCTGTTGCCACGCCGTCGCGGGCTCATGGTTTGCGGTGCGGGCGCGTCCGTATTTTCACTCTGGACGCTCTACGGTAGTGGTTGGGAAGCACTGAGTTGGGGCGCGGTGTTGATTGCGGCCGGGTGGCCGCTCTTTCTCGCGGCGCGCAAGGCTCGGCGCGCGACGGCATAGCTGGGCCGCTCCAACGCGCAGCGGTTGGTCACCAGCACCGGGTACCCGGTAAACAGAAACTCGCCGCTGGCGGCGGTCGTAGGCCACGCACGGACTGTCACCGGTTCTTCCCAGAGTTTTGATGCGTGACTCAGATTGACGACTCTGATGGATATGCAGGCCAAACCCCACGTCGAGATACACACTGCAATCGAGGCTGCGATGCCGCTGCGATGCACACGGCAATTCACACGGCAATTCACACGGCAATTCACGCTGAATGACAGCACCGGAGCGTTGGCGTGCGCTTCGGCTTGACTCTCGCGATCGTTGCGAGTGCCGATGTGATTGCCGGGCGCGGTGCGTCGACGCCCCCCGCGCCCACCAACCCTGACGTCGGCTAGTCACATCGAGGCGCCATGCGCATCGGCATGATGCCTACGATTGCGCGCGCCCGTACTCACTCACACGCCACTCGGACGCACACACACACACCCCGCGCTTCCGCACCCGCAACCCCGCTCCCAGCGCCAGCGACCCACCAGTACGCCCACGCAGTCACCCCCCCCGCGTAGCCAGCGGCGACCGGTACACCCTGCGGACCGTCCACAAGCCCCACTCCCCCCAAAGCATCTCAAAACGCCCGCGTTATGAACGCGGACCGAACACTCCAAGCAATACCATGGTCGCGAGGCCGCCGACCTGCACGGGATGAAAACGGTGCATGGTGCGCATCGCCGAGTCGATCGTGCCGCGCGCCTGGTCCGGATCGCGGCCTGACGCGAAGGCGATCAACGCGCCGATGAGCTTTCCGCCGGCCTTCCGTCCAATGATCGCGCCGCTGAGTGCAACGTGCATCAGCAATCCACCGATGCCTCCCCTGGCGACGAAGAGCAATGTGACGAGATGGAGGACGACTGCAGCGTTCATCGGGAGTGAACCTGTGTTGAAGAGTGGCGTACTCCGTTGTCAATTCAAGGACAATGGGTGACCAAAACAACCATGCATAACACCGACACCATGAGCCATCGCATGAGATCAAAAACGTTTGCATCGAGAACTACGTGGGGACCCGTGCTCCTGGTTTTGTCGGCTTTGTTGGCCGCGTGGATACCTGGTTCGATCGGCGCGCAACCGGCACCAATGACGGCTGCGGCGGTGCGGGCAGCACGTGCGCGGTCCAATACCGCGATTGCCGCGCGGGACACCGCAACACTCGTGGCGCTGGTGTCGCCGTCGTATCACTCGATCACTTCACGAAACGCGCACACGAACGGACGTGACGGCGCGATGGTGAGTTGGCGGCAACAGTTCGCGTCGCACGCCGACGTCAGCTACGTCCGCGCACCAAAGTCAGTGCGCGTCTTTGCACCTTGGCAGATGGCCGAGGAAATCGGTACGTGGGTGGGGCGCTGGCGCGAGCCCGATGGCGAGGTCGCCATTCGCGGCAGCTACACCGCGAAGTGGCGTCGCATCGACGGGCAATGGTTGCTCGAGGCGGAAGTGTTCACCCCGGCTGCGTGCAGCGGGTCGGCGTATTGCGCGAGGGCGCCGGAGCAACCGCACTGACTACTTCTTGATCGCTGCAATCCCGGCCACCGCGATCTCTTCATCCTGCGCGCTCGTGGCACCGCTCGCACCAACGGCACCGATCACACGACCGTCGATGATGATCGGCATACCGCCTTGAATCGTGTAGAGTCCTTCGACCGACAACATGTTGAGCGTGTCCTTCGCGATACGATCGGCATACACTTTTGTCGGTCTGCCGAAACGCGCGGCGGTGCGCGCCTTGCCTTGCGAGATCTGCACCGTGCCGACACTGGCACCGTCAAGCTTGAGAAAGCCGACGAGATCGCCGTTCGGATCTACAACGGCAATCGACACGTTCCAACTGTTCTGCTTGGCCTTCGCCTCGGCAGCGATCAACACCGACTTCACCGCTTCTGCGGTGAGCGCCTTCGTGTCCACCAGTTGCGCACTCGCGACGCGCACAGACGCGAACGACAGAACGAATGCGGTCGCGGAGACTGACGCGATCCGAACGACAAGTGAAAGCGAGAAGACACGTCGATTGGCTAGCATGTGAGCTTTGACCGGAATGAACTGCCATGAGTGAGGGACCAGTGACGAGCGTCCAAGCTGCGTCCGCCGACAACGCACGTCAACGTACGGCAACGTACGTCACAATCCGTGTTCATCGGCCCCGATATTGCACTATTTCTTATCGTGCTCTCATCGAGCATCGCAATGCATCGCGTCTCATCCAATGCATGGCGCGGAGAACTTTCTTCCTGCAGGAGACATCACATGTCCGACATGAAAGACAAGATGGGCGACAAGGCCGCGAAGAACCGCGTTGAGGGTGCTGTGACCGAAACGACCGGCCGAGTACGCAGCGCCGTCGGCGAGCTGACGGGTGACACGAGCCAGCAGCTCAAGGGAAAGGGTGAGCAGCTGAAGGGCAAGGCGCAGCAGGCGCTGGGTAAGGTCGAAGAGAAGCTGGCCGCGAAACCCAAGCGCGCTGACTGATTCTGCGCCGAGTGGCACGCTTCACTTGCTCGTTGATCGGGCGCGCTCTACTGTAGTCGCTCATGAAGCTCAAGTTGTTCAGCTCGATGTGCATCCCGATGTGCATCGTGGCGTTTGCGGTTGGTGCAGCGCCCTGCTTTGCGCAGGCGGTTGCACCACCGCCAACGGCGCAGAACCCGTCCCCGATGGTAGAGTTCACACGTGCCCACACGCGCGTGGAATCGCACGAGCTCGCGGGTACGAAGCGCACATTCAAGGGGCCGCTCGACAGACCCGTCGAACTGTTCATTACGCCGAAGACAGGCGGCAGCAAGCCGATCTCGCTGCTCATTCACTTTTTTGGCGCCTCATTCGTTCCTGAACACGCGGTGTCGAAGCTCGGTGCCGATCACGCGGTCGCAGTCGTCAACATCGGATCGGGATCAGGAATCTACGATCGCACCTTCAGCGATCCCGCGGCGTACGACTCGCTCCTCGTCAACATCAAGCGCGAGGCATCCGCCGCACTCGGCAAGCCGATCGCGATTCGAACCGTCACGCTCTCGAGCTTCAGTGCAGGGCACGGTGCGATCCGCGCGATACTCCGCGACTCGACGCACTTCGCCGAAATCGACGGCGTGTTGCTGCTCGATGGCATGCATACGAGCTACGCGCCCGAAGGCGTGGTCGTCGAAAAGGGTGGCACGCTGGACCCGCACAACCTCGATGCGTGGGTACGATTCGGTCGTGCCGCCATGCGGGGTGAGAAGCGCTTCGTCGTCACGCACTCCGAGATTTTTCCCGGTACGTTCGCCAGTACGACCGAGACTGCCGACTACCTCGTGCGCACGCTCGGTATCACGCGGAAAGCCGTGTTGCGTTGGGGGCCCGGCGGAATGCAACAGCTCAGTGAGGCCAGTAGCGGTCGTCTTCTGATCATGGGGTTTGCTGGCAATACGGCACCTGATCACATCGACCAGTTTCACGGGATGCCGGACTTTCTGCGCCTGCTCGAACGAAAGTAGCGACGCGCGTGCGACGTACCGCGCCCCTCAACGCTTGTCGGTTTCGTCTTTGCTTCGGCCATCTGGTCGCCTCAGCGTAAGTGCGCGAGTGGAGTAGTGCGCTGGCCACGCTGATTCATGAGGGCTAGCTTGGCGCATTCCGTTGTTCTCCAGTCTCGAGGCGTGAATCATGATGCGACGTGGTCTGACAGTGGTAGGGTTGTTGGCGCTCACAGCGGGCGCGGGTGCGCAGAGCGCGCCTGCAGCGGCGGCGAAGACTGCACCCGATACCACACCCAAAGTGTGGGCGCCGGGAGCGCTCTCGCTGCCAAATGCCGACCCATTTCCAAGCACGTACGTTCGTCCGCAGGCGAAGGCGCTGGTCATTCGAAACGTCAACATCTTTACCAGCATTGGGCCGCTCATTCGGAACGGTGCGATCGTGGTGCGCGACGGCAAGATCGTCGCGGTCGGTGCAACGGTCGGTGCAACGGTCGATGCGCCGTCAGATGCTGAGGTGATCGATGGTAACGGCCGCTTCGTCACCGCCGGGTTGATCGACACGCATTCACATCTTGGTGTCTATCCGGCGCCCAACACTGCGGCGCATCAAGACGGCAACGAGGCGACTGCGCCCGTGACGGCGCACGTGTGGGCCGAACACAGTGTGTGGCCGCAGGACCCGCAGTTTCCGCGCGATCTCGCAGGCGGCGTGACAACGCTGCAGGTATTGCCTGGTTCGGCGAATCTGATCGGCGGACGATCGGTTGTACTCAAAGTGGTGCCGTCGCGCTCGGTGCAGGGGATGAAGTTTCCGGGCGCAAAGTACGGACTCAAGATGGCGTGTGGTGAAAACCCAAAACGGGTCTACGCGCAGCGTGGACCGTCAACACGCATGGCCAACGTTGCCGGATACCGGGCAGCATGGATTGCCGCAGAACTGTATCGGCGCAACTGGGACAAATGGCTCGCGAAGCGTGAAGGGGATCCGCCAGCGCGCGATCTCGCGAACGAAACGCTGGCCGAAGTACTGCGCGGTAACATCTACATACACAATCACTGCTATCAGGCTGACGAAATGATGCAGATGATCGATATCGCCAAAGAGTTCGGCTATCAGATCCGTTCGTTTCATCATGGCGTCGAAGCGTACAAGATCGCCGACGTGCTCGCGCGCGAAGGAATCTCTGCATCGCTCTGGTCAGACTGGGGCGGCTTCAAAATGGAAGCACTCGACGGAATTCGCGCCAACATCGCACTCGTGAACGCTGCCGGCGGACGCGCAATTGTGCACTCGGATGATGCGAGCGGCTCGCAACGTCTCAATCAGGAAGCGGCAAAGGCAATGGCCGCTGGACGCGCGGCCGGTCTCACAGTCAGCGAAGAAGACGCAGTAAAATGGATCACCATGAACCCCGCCTGGGCACTCGGCCTTGACGATCGCATCGGCTCACTCGCACCCGGGAAAAACGCAGACATCGTACTCTGGAGCACGAGTCCACTGAGCGTGTACGCGCGCGCAGAAAAAGTGTGGATCGATGGCGCGCTACGCTATGATCGCAGTGATCCCAAACAGCAGTGGCGTACGGATTTCGAGTTGGGCTACGTGCCGGCGAACGATGGGAGGAACAAGTAATGCGCACGCTCAACGCTCTCTTCGCGTCACTACTCGCGGTGCATCTCGCGGTACCCTTTGTCACGCCGCTTGCGGCGCAAACGATCGCCATTACGGGCGGCATGGTGTACCCCGTGAGCGGACCCAAGATCGCCAATGGCACCGTAGTCATTCGCAACGGGAAGGTCATCGCTATTGGCGCCAACGTGCCAATTCCTGAAGGTGCGCAACGCGTCGACGCGACCGGAAAATGGGTCACGCCCGGGCTGGTCAACGGATTCACCACACTCGGACTGAACGAAGGTGGCAGCCCGCAGTTCTCCGGCGGCTACGACGACTCGCAGGCCAAAGTCACCGACGGAATCAGCGCATCGTTCGAGGCGGT
>JBKJTE010000242.1:0-4433 GCA_046590495.1 Gemmatimonas sp.
ATCGTACGGATGACGACGCACCAGTTCCTCGTAGACGGTTGCTGCGCGGCCAATGAACCCCTGCGAGACGAGCAGTTCGGCCATCGTTTCAGTCACAAACGCGGGCGACTCATTGGCGGGCGTGGCCGCGGCCAAGTCGTCGGCTTCACCTTCGTCCGCGTCGTGCTGCTCGTCTTCGGCGTGAACATCGAGCACATCCGCGAACGAGACTTCAGCACCGACCCCTTGATTCGACTCGACGCTGGTGACGTGGACATCACCATCATTGCCGACTGCACGCGCATCGCTCGCGAACGCAGCGGCAATCTCTTCGAGCGCGAAGTCTGAATCGTTCGCTTCAACGGCTTCCGGCGGTGCCAGCCAAGGCAGCTCAGTCGACTCGATAGCGGTCACGATCAACGGTTGGTCAAAGACCTCATGACTCTCGTCGACGGCAACTGACTCAACGGGAATCGTCACGTCCGAGGCGAACGCCTGTTCGTCGACTGGGTCGGCGATTTCTGAGTCGACGAGATCGGAGTCGACGAGATCGGAGCCGACGAGCTCAGTGAGCCCGGCCGCGTCGACATCGTCGACCTCATGGGCGGACCCAACGTCGATCGGTTCCGGATCGTGCGACTCGCGACCAAACGCTTCAACCGCCTCTGGCGTGATCTCGACGACGGGCGGCGTGATACTCCGCGTCGACGAAACGCGCGCAACCAAATCCGATGTATCGGGCCACTCCGGCGCCATGATCCCCTCTTCAAACGCCTCTGCAAAAGGCGCCGAGGGCTCATCGATTTCGGCGAGCTCGTAGACGGCATCGCCATCCGCCGACGCGTCAATCGACGGCGCGTTGGCCGCTGTCGCCGGGAAACCGAAATCGTCGCCTTGCATCTCGTCAGACGGATCATGCGCAGCGAACGCATCAAGCGCGTCGTGTACGTCGGCGGCGCCGGCGGCGGGCACTCCAACGGACGGAGCGCCGAAGGGAGCCGTCGGAAAACCCGGCCGCTCAGCCTGCGGCGTCCCGTGGGTCGGAGTACCAAACGACGGCGTGCTGTGCGTCAGCGTCGCGCCCAGAACAGGGCTGTCGAGCGGTGTCGGTTGCCGGACCGGAGGTGCGGTCGGCTCGTTCCACGCGTCGAACGAAACGCTTGGCACCGAGTGCGGCGTACCAAACCTCGGCGCTTCGAACGCCTTCGGCGCTGCAGTCTGAGCTTCTTCCGGGGCGCCGGCCGACTCGATCGCGTCGAGGTCGAGTGGCGTGTAGCTGGCGATGCGGGCGTTCACGACATCAAAGTCGACGGCACGAAGCGACGCGTCTGGAGTCGGCACCGCGCCAAGACCGATGGCCGGCATCGGAATGGGCGGCGTCGCGAATGCCGAGCTGGCGGTCGGAGTCGGGCGGACGGACACCGGGATCGGAATCGCTGCCAGCGAGGCGAGCTGCGAGGCGATGTCGTCGTTGCGGGGGTCAGCATCGAGAACGCGCTCGTACCACCGTCTTGCGATGGCGATGTCGCCGCCAGCTTTCGCAATGTCGCCGAGATGACGTAGCGCGATCAGGTTTTCGGGGTCGAGCGCAAGCGCCTGTTCGAAAACTGAACGCGCCTCGTCGAGCGCTCCGGATTCAAAGAGCGCTTGCCCGAATACGATGTAACCACTCATGTGCCCAGGTTGCTTGGGCAGGTGCTCGCGACACAGCGCAATCGCCTGGACCAAGTCCCCGGCTTTGCGCAGTTCATTGGCGAGTGGCGCGAAATAGCGACGCGGGTTCTCTTCGAACTTCTTGCGCAGTTCGTCGATCCGGGCAGCAGTGCTCATCCGTCGAGAGCCCTCGAGTGTGATCCCACCGCGACGCGGGGCGTCCACCATGTGGCGCCAAGTTAGCCGCCGTCGCTCTGGGAAGTCAATTGTGCAGGTGTGTCAGAAGTCGTGACGTCTCTTGCTTTTAGCGAATCGCGGCCGCTAGGTTTCCCGATTCGTTTCCCGGCTTGGCGAGACGCGCTGCCCAAGGTGGGTCGAGTGCTCTCGCACCCCGCGCACCCACGGCGCGTTCAGGGCCATCCCGAGTCCCGGTTCGTACTCTCTTGCGGTGTGCACCCCGCGTGATGTTCGAGTCCCGGGAGCTCTCCCCACGTTCGTTCAACTGACCCAAGGAGTCCCGCCTCGTGCTGCAATCGATGCGAAGCGCTGCGAAATACATCTGGTTCCTCCTCATCGCGGCGTTCGTCGGCAGCTTCCTGCTGTACCAGACATCTGGTCTGTCGGGACGCACACCGGTGACGACGTCGACCGCCGTCGCCACGGTGAACGGCGAGGAGATCCTGCTGACGACGTGGCAGAACGCGGTCAATAACCTCGAGCAGTCCGAGCAGCAGCGCCTCGGGCGCGGTGTCACGCTCGATGAACGACGCACGCTCGAAGACAATGCCTTCGAACAGCTCGTCAACCAAGTGTTGCTGCAGCAGGAGTACAAGCGGCGCGGGATCACCGCTACAGACGACGAAATCCTTCAAGCGGCACGCGTTGCCCCGCCTCCACAGGCGGCGCAATCACCGGAACTGCAGACAGATGGCAAGTTCGACATCGAAAAGTATCGTCGCCTGATTGCAAGCCCGATGGCGCGCCAGTCGGGAATGCTCGCTGGTCTCGAGGCCTACTACCGCTCTGAAATCCCCAAGCAAAAGCTTTTCGATCAGATCGCGTCTGACGTGTATCTCACCGACGAGCGCGTCTGGCAGACATACAAAGACCGTCACGATTCCGCACAGGTCACGTACGTTCTGCTACGCCCGGAGTCCCTGACAGATACGGCCGTCACGGTGACGGATGCAGAGATCTCCGACTTCTACGCACGCAATAAGAAGCGCTTTGACAAGCCGGGTCGTGCGGTCGTTTCCCTGCTGTCGGTTCCGCGCGCGGTTACTGCAGCGGATACCGCGGAGGCGAAGGCTCGCATCGAAAAGATCCGCGCCGAAGTCGTGGGTGGCGCGAAGTTCGAAGACGTTGCCAAGCGCGAATCAACAGACAGTGTCTCGGGCGCGCAGGGCGGATCACTCGGCAAGGGTGGCAAGGGTCGGTTCACACCCAAGTTCGAAGATGCAGCCTACGCCCTCAAGCCGGGCGAGCTTTCGCAGCCGGTGCTGACGCCGTTTGGCTACCACATCATCAAGGTGGACAGCCGCAAGGGCGACACACTCGATCTTCGCCACATTCTCGTCAGCATCTCGCAGAGCGATTCGTCGGCGACGCGCACTGATCGTCGCGCAGACTCGCTCGCGAGCCGGGCGGGCAGTCAGGACGATCCGGCCAAGTTTGATGCGACCGCCAAGCTGTTGAGTATCACGCCGTCATCGGTGGTTGCAATCGAGAAGGAGCCGCTGACGTTTGCGGGCCGGTATGTGCCGAGTGTGAGCGCATGGGCCTTCTCGGGCGTGCGTCCGGGTGAGACCAGCGATTTGTTCGATTCGCCGGAAGCGTATTACCTCGCGCGGCTCGATTCCGTTTCCGTCGGCGGCACGCAGCCGCTTTCAGAAGTGAAGGGAGAGATCAAGTCCCGCCTCGCCCGCGAGAAGCGGATCGAGAAGTTGCGTCCTGCGGCAACACAGCTGCTTGCCGCAGCGCGTTCCGCTTCGCTTGAGGCCGCGGCAACTGCCGCTAAGCTCCCGGTCGAGAAGACAGGGCAGTTCACGCGAGTGGACATGGTGCCCGGACTTGGTCAGTTCAATCAGGCGATCGGTGCCGCATTTACGTCGCCGGTTGGACAGGCCGGCGGTCCGGTCGTAGCGACGGACGGCATGGTCGTGCTGCGTGTCGACGTGCGCACGTTGGCCGACAAAGCTGGCTTCGAGTTGCAGAAGGAGCGTCAGCGCGCGGAGCTCACGCAGTCACTCCGTCAGCAGCGCGTCGAGGAGTTCCTCAAGGGACTTCGCGAGAGTGTGAAGGTCGACGACCAGCGTGCCAAGGTTCAGGCGCAGCTTCGTCGTCAGACGCCGACCTGACCGAACATCAGCGTCGCTGAAAACAAGAGGCCCCGCGATCGAAATGATCGCGGGGCCTTTTTGTTTGCGGGACCCTACACTTGTAACCTGTTCATGTCATGCACCAACCGCGTCACTTCGTCTTCCCACAAACCTCAGCTGATAAGACGCTTCGGCTCGGGGCGCTCCGCTTCCGGCTGCAGATCCTCTGCCGGGCCGGAGGACACGCGATCGTTGCGAGGCGCCGGGTCGGTGATCGACTTTTGCGCGTCGCTGATGTTGCGCTTGAATTCATTGATGCCTTTGCCGAGTGATCCCGCGATTTCCGGGATACGCTTGGCGCCGAACAGCAGGAGCACGATGACGAGAATGATCAGGATCTCGCCGAAACCAAAGTTGCCGAAATTCATGTGGGGCTCCTAGAACAGGGACCGCGCGATAAGGTAGGCGATCAAAACCCCTAGC
>JBKJTE010000209.1:0-11398 GCA_046590495.1 Gemmatimonas sp.
TGTTGGCATCCACAGCGGCGCGCGAAACCACACCGACCCGTTGCTCGCTGCCGATCGCCAAGGTGCGGTCAACGGCGCCGGCAGCGCGTCAAGGTACCGGGTAGCGATCTCAGCTCGACGCGCACGCATCTCGTCATAGCGCGACAGCTGCACGCGAGCGACGCTGGCCTGGAGATCGGAAAAGCGAACTGACGCTGCGGCTCGTGACGTGAACTTCTCGACGCGAGCAGCAACCGCCGGATTGTTCGTCGCAATTGCGCCGCCTTCACCGGCAGTCAGACATTTGGTCGCGTGAAACGAATAAACGGCGCACGCAGCAGGCGAGCTGCTGCGCACCAATCCGAAAGCCTGGCACGCATCCTCGACAACGGGCAGTCCGAGCGCCGCGATCGCGTCGATGTCGCAGTACATGCCAAAGAGGTGCACCGCAACAACAGTACGCGTGCGACTCGTACGCACCGCTCGCACGCCCTCGACAGTGATGTGCCACGTGCTACCGCTATCGGCCAGTACGGGAACTGCGCCACACCGCCGGATCGCGTGCGTGACCGATGCGCACACATACGACGGACAGATCACTTCGTCGCCGGATTCAACGCCGACAGCGAGCAATGCAAGGACAAGTGCCTCTGTACCGCTACTTGCAACGCGGACGTACGCTGCGTCGAGTGCGGTCGACAGCTCGCGCTCGAACGCACGCGCCTGTAAGCCCTGCGCGACCTGACCGGCGCTCAACGCCGATGCCGCAGCGTCCAGTTCACGCGGGCCGATTGACGGCGCTGAATGGGCAAGGGTGCGGACCGTGAGCATCAGATTCCCGACGTGGCGGAGCGAGACGTGTGATGCGTCGTGCGGGTTGATTCAAACGCTTCCTGCAACGAAGACACCACAATCTCGCATTCGTCGCTGGTCATGCCCGCGTACATCGGTAGCGTGATCGACGCATGCTCGGCGACAAAGGCGGTCGGAAAGTCCTCGCGACGATAGCCATACTTCTCACGATAGTAGTGCAGGTGCGGCGGAGCGTGCGTCCCCTGACGTGTCACGATCCCCTGCTGCTCAAGCGCGTGCATGATCCGATTGCGTTGCGCAAAGATCGCATCGATATTCGCAAGCGTTGGTGTCTCTGGTTGAAAGAGACACACGTACGACTGCTGACCGTGCCCATAGTCTCCATGACGAAACGGCGGACGCAACCAATCGACATCTGGCAGCAGCGCGTCATAGCAGGCGGCAGCGGTTTTGCGTCCCTGCTGAATACGATCGGCTTTGCGCATTTGCGTGACGCCAAGCGCACCCTGCATATCAGTCATGCGATAGTTGAACCCGAGGTGCTTGTACTCGGCCAATAGAAACGAATACTGCTGCTCATGGCGCTCGAGGTCGGACCGACTCGCGCCATGATCACGCAGGGTCCGACAGAGCAATGCGAGCGCGTTGTCGTTGGTGGTGATCATACCGCCTTCGCCGGTCGTGATCGCCTTGCGAGGGTGAAATGAAAACGCGCCGAGCGTGCCGAGCGTACCGACGTGCTTGCCCTTGTACCAGGTATCAAAGCCGCATGCCGCATCTTCCATCACCCAGAGACGGTGCTGCTCCGCCAGCGCGAGCAGCGGATCCATGTCGGCTGAGAGTCCGAACAGATGAACTGGAATCATGCCGACCGTACGCGGTGTGATTGCGCGCGCAGCGGCTTCAACATTGATGTTGAAGGTTTCCAGATCGACGTCGACAAACACCGGCTTGGCGCCAAGATGCTCGACTATGTTGGCCGTCGAGATCCAGGTGAATGCGGGGACCAGCACTTCGTCGCCGGCTTTGAGGCCGAGCGCTGCAGCGCCGATGTGCAGCGCCGTCGTGCAGCTCGTTGTCGCGGCCGAGTTGGCGACACCGGTGAAAGTGCAGAACTGTTCTTCGAACTCGCGCACATAGCGTCCCTGCACCACCCAACCGCTCTTGAGCGGCTCGAGAATGAGTGCGAGATCGTCTTCGTCGAAGATCGCTTTGGTGATGGGAATCTGGTGCATGCGAGCTCCGTCTTTACGCAGAGCGCCGGCCACGCACGGTGATGCCGTACGGGTCGACGTGAGTGTGCACGACGCCAAGCTGTGCTTCTTCAAACCACGCCAGCACTTCGGCAAGGTCGTGCCGCGTCGCATCCTGCGGGTGATACCAGTCGTAGTTGATGGCGACGTTCTCGTCGTGCGAGAGATTCGCGTTCCAGAAGCACTTCATAAAGAAATGGTAGACGAACCGTTGCAGTTCATATTCACCCGCTTCAATGCCAAGCATCTCCACCGATGGAACGCGCACCGTAACCGACTGGCCGTTCACGCGCGTCTCTGAAAGCGCGCGGCCAAGGTCAGTGATCTCAGCGCTGACCGCGCGGGCCTGAGCGTAGGGCATGGCCGCAATGCGATCACGCACGTAGTCGTCGGTGAATTCGCGGATCGCGGCCTTCTTGCAATAGACGTAGATCGCGATCTCGCCGTTTGCTGCGACGCGCTGCGAGAGATTGAGGAACGCACGGCGCGCGTCGCCCGTGTGATGCAATACTTCCTGACAATAGACAAAGTCGAACTCACCCAAATGCGTGAGATCGGCAAGGAGATTTTCGGACGCCACTTGCACGTTTGGCAACGCAACAAGGTTCGCGCGCGCAACATCCGCTGCGACGAGATCGATTCCGGTGATCTGAGACGATGCTGGCGCGAGTCGCTGCAACAGCGCGGTCACGCGGCCGTTACCACACCCGGCGTCGAGAATGCGGCCTCGACCTGCGAGATACGCGCGCATTGCCGCCGGTGAAGCAAAACCGTTTCGATTCAGGATCCACTGCTGCACTTCAGATCCTTCGCGAAGGGTCTCGTCGAACGCGAGACGCGGATTCTGCGTCCACTTGTCGTCAAAGCTTCGCGCTGTGTTCGTGTCGACGTTCAGCGCGTGGCTGATCTGGGGACGGAGTGCGCTGGTCACGCGGCCATCTGCGCGACGTTGCCGTCGCGGAACTGTCTCAACCACCACTCGAAGTTGAGCAGCGACCAGATCAGCAGCCGGTGATTCACACGCCCTTCAACGTGTTCGTCGATGAGCGTGTGTACCGTCTTGGGGTCAATGAATTCGTACAGACGCGCATCTTTCCGGGCGAGCAAGCGCCGGATGTAGTCGATGCTCTCGCCCTTGAACCAACTTCCATCCGGCGCAGAGAAGCCCTGCTTGCGGCCGTTCGCGTAGCCGGCGGGTACGTACTTCGCGAGCGCCTTCCGAAGGAGCAACTTACCGTCGCCCGTCTCAGCGAAGTACTGCTGTTTCTTTGCGCCCGCGGTGTTCTCGTCCATCCGAACGATGTTGTCGACGTGCTTGAGCTTGTATTTGATCGGCACGCGCAACGCGAAGTCGACGAGATCGTTGTCGAGAAATGGCACGCGGGTTTCGAGCCCGTGCGCCATCGACAGCTTGTCTTCGACAACAAGCAGTCCGTGCAAGAACGTCGACAGCTCAAAGTAGAGCGACGTGTTGATGTAGTCGTCCGGGCGCATCGCGAGAAACGATCGACGACGGAGCACGTTGCGAAATGCCTCTTCGGGTCCGTTCGGCGGCATCGATGCACTCATCGATCGTTGAAAGAACGAACCGCGATGCGTGTCAGGCACCAGGCGCTGCCAGTAGGCGTAGTATTTGTCGATGTACTGTGCGGCATCGTCGTTCTTGAGCGCGCGGTAGTAGCGCCACGGATAGCCCGCAAAGATCTCGTCGCCACCAGTCCCCGCCAGCACAACCTTGACGAAGCGCGACGCGAGCCGAGACACGTAGTAATTGGGATAGCTCTGGCCTACCCGTAAATCTTCAAGGTGCCAGACAAGCTTGGGCAACACACGCTCCATGTCGCCCGCTTTCAACACGACCTGATAGTGCTCAGTCTTGTAT
Organism: Gemmatimonas sp.; assembly: GCA_046590495.1. Lineage (GTDB taxonomy): Bacteria > Gemmatimonadota > Gemmatimonadetes > Gemmatimonadales > Gemmatimonadaceae > Gemmatimonas. The sequence goes on from JBKJTE010000209.1 coordinate 3,928, forward strand.
GCATTCGAGAGCTGCTCCGCCTTCGCGCGCTCGTCGAACGCCAGCTCAAGGCCAGACGCAGATGACAGGTCAAAACCGGCCGTGAAACTCTTCACGTTGCGGAACTTGCGCGCCGTCAGACACGTGACCGCACCAGAGTCGATACCCCCACTCAAATACGTACCGACTTCAACGTCCGCCTCGACCTGACGTTCGACCGCCTGCTTGAACAGACGATCCAGCTCTTCGAGATACTCGGCTTCCGGAACGCCCTGCTCGTCCTTGAACGTGTAGTCCCACCAACGCTTGGTCTGCAGCGATTCAGGATCGCCCAGCGTGAGCGTGAGCGTCGTCGCGCGCGGCAGCATCTTGATGCCGTCAAAGAGCGTGCGGTCGGTGAAGACATTCTGGAAGGTGAAGTACTCGTTGAGCGCAGACGGATCGACACGCACGGTTACCGACGGATGCGCGAGCAGCGACTTGATCTCTGAGCCGAAGAGCAGCGTCTGTCCGTCAAACCGGTAGTACAACGGCTTGATGCCAAAGCGATCGCGCGCGATGAACAGCTTCGATTCGCGCGCATCCCATAGTGCGAAGGCAAACATGCCATTGAATTTCTCGACGCACTTGGGTCCCCAGACACGATACGCTTCGAGAATGACTTCGGTATCGCTCTGTGAGCGGAAGGTCGACCCTTTGCGCTCGAGCTGCTTGCGCAGCTCACGCCAGTTGTAGATCTCGCCATTGTACGTGAGCACGAGCGATCCGTCGTTCGAGCGCATCGGCTGATGCCCGAGCTCGGATAGATCGACAATGGCCAGACGACGATGTCCGAACCCGATGAATCCACCGGTCCAGAAGCCTTCGCCGTCGGGGCCGCGATGCTTCACTATATCGGTCATCGCACGCAACACGCCAATCGGCACCGGAGCGCCGTTGACGTTGAAGATTCCGGCGATGCCGCACATCAGCGAGTACCCTGAATGATCACGCGGTCGCTACGCTGCGTTGACGAGTTGAAGCGGCCGTCCGGCCGCCTGGGCTGACACGCGCGTCATATGCGCATCGCGCCAGGTGACCAGACGCTCGAGGCCATCGCGAAGATCGATCGTGGTACGGAAGCCGAGATCGCGCGCCGCCTTCTCCGGGCAACCGACACGATTCGTGACGAACACCCGACTCTCCGGCTCATACTTGATCTGCTGCTTGGAGCCGCGGATCTCGAGAATCATTTCGGTCAGTTCGCGCAACGACGTACGCGTTCCACTGCCGACGTTGTACGCCTCTTCGGTGACTTCGCTTTCGAGTGCGAGCACATTCGCACGCGCGCAATCGCTCACGTAGATGAAATCGTACGCGGCCGATCCATCGCCGTGCAGGATCGGCGGCAATCCGCGATCGAGCCGATCGAGAATCTTCATGATCACGGCGATGTACGTGCCTTTGTAGTCCTGACGCGCGCCATAGACGTTCATGTAGCGCAGCATCGCGACCGACAGGTTGTAGCGATCGGCATACGACTTCACCATCGCTTCACCGGCAATCTTGGTCGCGCCGTAGAACGTTTTGTTGTTGAAGGGATGCGACTCGGTCATCGGTAATTCCACCGCGTCGCCGTACACCGACGCAGATGACGAATAGACGAGACGCTCGATCCCATGTTCGCGGCAGGCGTCGATGACATTGAACGTGCCCCGCACATTCACATCGAAGGCAGCCTGCGGAAATTCGTGGCACTGGAGTAACCACAGGGCCGCCAGATGAACGACGTACTGACTCTCGCTCACGGCCGCGGACAGGATGTCCGACTGCAGAATGTCCCCGCCGGCCTCGAAAATGCGAACACGCGGGTCGCGGAGCGCATCGGAAAGGTTGTCGACCGTGCCGCGACAAAAGTTGTCGTACACGATGACCTGCTTCACATCACGGGTCAGCAGCTCGTCGACGACGTGGGAGCCGATGAATCCGGCGCCGCCGATGACACAGATGGTCTTGCCGCGAAGATCACGCATGGCGATAGCAAACGAGGAGGAAGAGTGTAAAGCCGCCGCCGTGCGTCTCCGACGCAGGCCCGCACCGTTACACTCCTAGCACGCTCTGTGCCGTCGCCCAAAGTATTCAACAGCAACGAGTTGCAAACTGTGGAATGCGATGGAGCTCAGTTCAGGATAGCCGTCTTTGCCGGAGAGCGGCAGAAAACGCCGAGCCACCGGAGTGACGGTCACCCTTGTGCGCCAGGTCGAATGGTGACGAAGACTCCGGTCTGTCCGGCCGGGTCGGACGCTGTCGCGGGCACGAGTCCGCCAAAGACCACGTCGAGGCCGGCCGAATCCAGGAAGGCCTGCATCTCTGGAAACGCCCATTGGCGAACACGATCCGCACCCGCTGGCGGGCCAATGTCGTCGATGGTCATGGTGAATTCACGGAGCGGTACCGCGATCACGAGCACCGCCGCGTCGCGTTGAATCCGGGCCAGAAGCGAGAGGAGCCCAGTCGGGTCGGCCGTCCGACACAGCGCATCAGCGCAGACGACAACTGAATCCCGCCATGCCGTGACATCACCATGCGGCAGCGCAGCGTCGGACCAATCGATGCCGGTGATTGCTGCTGCGCCCAGTGCGCTCGCGATCGATCCGGCCAAAGCAGCTACGCCATGATGAGCGATGGCGTCGAATTCGGCAAACGGTTGGTGTGCTGGTACGCGGGCCGCGTCGTCCAGCTCCAATCGTGGCGTGTATGACGCGCGCAGATAGTGGGTAGCAGCGGTGCCGAGCGAAATGGGGCGTTGCGGTGCCACGTACGGCTGCAGCAGTGCAGGCGTGATCGCGTGTGCGACGATGTCGAGATCGACGTCGGAATGTTCGGTTGACTCGATCGCGAGTGCAGCGATCGGCGTATCGCGACCGGCAGCCTTGGTTACTTCTGCGAGTTGCATGATAGCGTTCACTGGACGTCGCTCACGCCGACACGCGCGCGGCAGCGCGCACACGTTATGAACAGCTGGCCGGTGAGTCGCGCGCCGTCGGCGACGACCAGATTGGGCACGCGCAGATCGCGCGCGGCGGTATCGGTCGCGGCCAACAGCCCCGCGTCGCTGATGTTGTAGCTCGCTTCGCCATGTAGCTGCAACCCAAGTGACGACAGCCAGCGCGCAACCATCGTTGGCGATTCGAGCATTCCCGGTTGCGGTGGACCCGCGAGCCGAGTCGGAACGCATGTCAGCAGTGCACCGCCATCGACTACGTGCGTGGCCGCGGCTGAAAGCAGAGCGCCGATTTCAGGGACCGTCATCGAGCCATTCCACGGCAGCACCACAGCCGCGTCAAAGCGTTCTGCACCGAGTGTGTCGAGCATGTGCTCGATATCCAATGCCCGCACTCGCCCCGTGGGCACCACCTGCGTCGCAAATCGTTCCGGTGAGCTGATCCACGGACCGGCGCCGCCACCGGGATAACGATCGAGCAGATCGGCGACGACAAGCTCGCGTACATCGTTGGCCAATCCCCACACGAGCGGTGCGCGAATGTCAGCGATGACGAGTAGTCGCGCATCAGGGCGCAGCAACTCCAGCGCTTTGAGCGTGTGCGCACTCTGCGCCGCGCGCCACGTTGCGAGTGAGCGATCGTACCACTGTTGTGCACCGCGTCCATCGTTGGCGTAACGCACTGCACTCGCAAACCACGCTGCGTTGTCCCAATCCTGTGCGTCTGCGAGCTTGGTCGCGGAGTCGGGCGCGCCGACATGCAATGGAGACGGCTCGACTGGCAATCGAGTCGCGCGTCGACGACTCGCAAGCAGCGATTGCATCGCTGCGAGCACCGCGCGCTCGTCATCTGTCGCCGTTCCTGAACCCACCCGGTCCTCGAGCAGCGCTTTGGCCGGCGCGCTTGCGTAGCGCGCACATCCGTCGATAGCGCCAGCGTGGCTATACGCATGCGTCAACAACATGATATCAAGCGATGCGCGTTCGTACTCGCTGCGACGGATGGAGCCAGCGCGGTGCAGCCGCGCCTGAAGACGCTCGGTCAGCGCGCGGTCGGGCAGCGCACGACCATAGTCGAGTCGACCGTCCGGTTGCACGACGCCCATCTGTCGCCACTTGTCGACGAGATACTGTTGCTTCTGGAGCGAACCACCCTGAACCAATGACGGCAATGCAACGCCCGACTTGTGCCCGTGATGCACGACGCCAGCTGTTGGCACAGCGTAGACACCCCATCCCGCGGCCAATGCACGCACCGAGATATCATCGTCTTCGTGCCAGAATGGATTCAGCTCTTCGTCGTAGCGCCCGATCGCGTTGAACACGGCCGGCCGTACAAAGCATGCAAAGCCACCCGATGCAACATCCACGGGCGTGGAGACGTGCCCCGGGAGCGACAGCAGCTCACGTCGCCCACCATGCACCACAATTTCATGCCCCGACACCGATGCCATGCCCGCCGTCGGCTCGCGATCGAACAGTTCCAGGAACGGCTCGATCCAGTTTGGATAGAACTCGAGATCGTTGTCGACGAAAACGACAAAGCCATCGCCGGGGACGCGCGGCATCATGATGTCGAGCAGATCGTTCCGCCCACCCGCCACGCCGCGATTCGTTTCGCTCAGCGCGACCGTCACCCGAGGGTCATCGAGCGACGCGAGCCACTCCCGGGTTCCATCGGTCGAAACGTTATCAAGAATGACTGCGTGCCAAGGAACCGTCGTGTACAGATCAAGACTCGCGAGACACCGCTTGGTGTAGGCCAGCGCATTGTACGTCAGGATTGCAAACCACACATGCGGTACAAACGTCGCTTGCGCGTCCGAAGAAACGGGACGCAACCGACACGGATGCTTCGCGGCCCCGGGAAACGACAGTGCAGCAATCGGCTTCGCTGTCACCGATGCACTCGTCACAGTGCATGCCCCGCAACGGGCGCACCGCTTGCTTGACGAGTATGCTCAACGCGTTCGGCGACCATTCGCGCAATTGTCGTCCACGTCGGCATCGCCTCTGCGTGATTGCGCGCCGCCAACGCACGCACGCGACGTCCCTCGTCGTTACACGCTTCGCGCAACGCTGTACCAAGTTCGAGCCCGCTCATCATCCCGTTGACCCCGGTCTTCACGATCCACGCGCCAGCACCATCAAGCAGCTCTGTCGCGTCACGCGAAGCGGGAACAAGCAGCGGTCGCCCGCAGGCCAACGCGAGCTGCCACACATTCATCGCCACGGCGCCGGGTGCCACGACTACATCCGCTGAGCGTATCAGACTCGGTAACAAGTCATCGTTACACTCCGCGAGAAGCACTTCAGCCGTGAGACCGGGCGCAAGCCTTCCCACGCGCATGCGCTGCTGCATTGACTCGCCCCACGCCGCGAGCGCACCGCCCGCGTCCGATGGCACCAGCAACTGCAGTCGCACCTTGCTGTCTGCCGAGATTAGACGCTGCCACACACGCAACACCAGGTCGGCGGGCGCGATGTCCATCTCGTCGAGTACCGGCAGCAACAGCAGCGTGGTTACACCGCGTGGAGGCGCAAAGCGGGCGGCGTCCGGCGCCTCGACTGCCGCGATCGAACCAAATGGAATCACCCATAGTCGCGAGGCATCGACGCCGCACATAATGCACGCGTCATAGGCGGCCTGGTGCGGAACCCATACAGCGTCTGCAACGCCAAGCACGCCGACAAGCGACACTGGCACGCGTTGCCGCACACGATCCCCTGTACACACAATCCAAGCGCCGGCGCTCGGCGCGCTCGGCGTTGTATCGTCGTGTCGCGAGAGCCAGGTCATCGTCATGTCGGTCGTAGTCGATGCTGCGATCGAGTGCGATTCAACTCTCGCCCAGAGTTTTGCTGCGGGTAGCCCGTGCGATGGCCGCAACAGTTCGCTCGACCGGGGGCGCACGTTCACCATCGCGCCCGAATCTTCCACGAGCGCTGTGAGCAGCGCCTCAACGCCAACGGAAGTTGTGCTCGGCGTGAAAAGCTCTGCCTCGACGAACAGTGACTCGCACGGTATGGGTCGCGAGAGCGAACACTTGGGCGACGCGCATTCTATTCCACTTGTGGCCGAACGCGAAACGGTCTGCGCGATGCCGCGCAATCGATCGGCCACCGCGTGGGCTGCACGACTCCACGGCCACAACTCCACCATGTCACGTCGTGCACGCGCGGCGATCGCGCACCTCAATTCAGGCTTCGCATGCACCAGTCTCAACTTCGACACGAGATCAGGTACACTCGGCGAGGCCCACCGCTGGCCTTCGTAGACGCTCGTATCAGGATCGTTTGCCGAGCAGAGTCCGTCACTCTCGATCAGAAAACTGTTCGCGTCGTGCATGAACTCGAGATGCGCGCTCCATCGCGTTGCAATCACCGGCACACCGGACGCCATCGCTTCCATGAACGGTCGTCCCCACCCTTCGCCGCGTGTCGGTGCGACAAACGCAGCTGCTGCCGTGTAGAGCGAAGGCATCGCGTCAGCGGGCAAGTCGTCGCCAAGTAGCACGATGGGGGCAACGTCAGCACGGGTGCGACCACAAGAGTCGCGCAAAAACGCGTCGATCCGCTCGTTGACCGCGCGAGTCGGATCGTCCGTGGCATGAATGCGCTGAGCGTGCGTGCGCAACAGCAGCGTGACATCGTCCGACGGAGAAAACGCATCAGCCCATGCGCGCAGAAGTACATCCCAACCTTTGCGAACCCGCCACTCAAACACCGATAGAAACACGGTGCCGCGAAGCCCTTCGATTTGCAGCGGAGCTACATCGGGGCGATACATACTGCTGTCGATTCCGCCCGGGACGAGGTGCATCGGAACGCGCACACCTGCCCGCCGAAACGTTTCACGATTGAACTCGCTGGGCACCCATAGCTCGTCCATTTCATTGCATTTTGAGACCCACTTGGGCGGGAGCGAATCGGTCTCGAACATCGTGCGTCCCACGACGTATCCGGCCTGCGCAGCAGGCACAAAACCGTCGGCGACGTAGTGCTGGACGACGACGTACGGCGACCCAATCGGACGCGCCCGCTGCCGGTCCAGCGCTGCGCGCATCGGCGCGGGAAGGTGGTCTCGGAAGCGCGGGTCAAGAGCTGCCTTGGCCCGGAGCGCGACAGGAACGCCCAGCTCTTCGAGCGCGACAAGCAGGCCACGCCCTTCATCGGCGTAGCCAGTCGGCTCGAAAACAGGACCTACCCAGACGCAATTTGGAAAGTCGCTCATGCTCCGTAGGAATGGACGTCAGCGAACAGAGCAATTTGCAACAGCCATGCCAACAGGGCCTATCTTGTAACTCTCTAATTACCAATGAGTTATCAGCTAATCGGCAAAACCGACCGTCACCGCACCGGCAATTTCATCCGAGACTGACCTCTCCAACACACTCGGCAGTTTATTCCCTAAGCGATGACAGCTTCTTCCGGATCTTACGGGATCTCCGTCGTCAAGAAATTCGTAAGTGCTTGCAAGGGCGTCATTTACGAAATGGCACAGATCGT
>JBKJTE010000291.1:0-22394 GCA_046590495.1 Gemmatimonas sp.
CGGGACCCATTCACGCGACGCGTTCACGACCAGGAGCGAGGGGCCGCCTGCGGTCTGCACGTCATACACGCCCGCAGCCAATGCCGGGCCAACGGTCTCGAACGACGCGCCAATAAATCGCAGACGCAACGAATCGGAATTCACGATCGCCGGAGCGCCCGGCGCCGCACGCGGCGTAAGCACCACCGACACAAGCGAGTCGGCGCCACCGCGACGCCAACGCACTGGTTCTCCGGCGCGCACCGCAGATGCAGCAGGACGTGCCGCGCGCGCATCACCACGACCGGCTGCAAGCCAATCGAAGATCGCGCCCCATAGTGCGGTGAATGCCTCCGCACTGCGCCCGGCACGCAACGCCCACCCGGCATACCCGGAGCCCGACACAACCAGCGTGCGCGCACCGGCATCATCACGTCCCGCAATTGCAGCGACGGCTTCGCCACTCTTGCCCAGTTTCGCTTCCAGCACCGTGAACTGTCCGCGCGCTGGCCCGGCGAGCGTCAGTGGTGGCAGCGTGTCCCATGGCAAACCCGCCAGCGACCCTGCGAGCGGCGATGCCGGCGCGCCCGTCGCGTACCACTCGGCGGCGCGTGAAATCTCTCCGGCACGGGCGAGTGCGGTCGCAGCGGCCGGCGCCCACAATGCACGGGCACCACGTACACCGGCGCGCGGCTTGCCAGCCCACGACGTGTCGCCGTGCAGCACCAGCATCCCGGCACTGGCCGCACGTGCCCGAACGTCTGCTTCACTGATCGGCGCGAGGGTCCCCTCCTCGCGCCACACGTTCGGCGCAAGACGGAGGTACGCGCGCGTCGGCACCTGCAGTGCGCCGCGCAAAACCACCAGCGCCTCACGCACGTCAAGATCCGGGGCCGTGGACACGAACACGGCCGGCGTTCTGTCCGCAATCTCGAGCGCAGTCGACAGCGTGTCGTTGCGGGGCTCAACATCACCGGCCACCTGCAGGATGGCGCGGACCACCGAGAGCCGCGTGCCGCGCGGCACAACGAACGGCAACGTCACACGAGTCGATGAATAAGCGGCGAGCGACACCACCGCCGCCGAACCAACCACCGACGTATCGAGCATCACACTGACGCGGCCATCCACGCTCCCGGCAGCCCCGGCGACGACCAGCATTGCCACCTGCAGCGTGTCCCCCGCTGTCGCACTCGACGGCACCGAGAGTTCAGCGACGGCGGCATCGCGCTTGGCCGTGCGTGGCAGGACCCGCACGGACGATCCAGGTGGCGCTTCGGCCATCGCTTCCGCGTCGTCGACTTCACCGTCCGTAATCAGCGTGAGCGGACGGCCTATTGCCGCGGCGCGATCGACCGCCGGCCGGATGCGCGACAGATCATCGTTGGGCAGCGCGCGGGCGAAATCGTTCGCGCTCACCTCACGCAGCGAGTCTCCGACAAACACCAGCTGATCGCTACCACCTGCGGCTGCGACAGCGGCCTTGCGAAGTGCCTGTACAGCAGCGCTGTCGTCGCCCATGGCGCGCCGCCAGGACGCCGACGCGTCAAGCGCAACCAGTGGCAATGCGGGGCGCGCCGGCGCAGACGGTGCACCGAGCAGCAATGCCGCGACCAGCGCGACGGCGGCGGCGCGGAGAAAGCCCAACAGCAGCGCACGCGAACGCTCGCTTCGACCGGTCTGGCCATAGGCGAGCCACGCGACGGCCAGGCCGATTGCGAGGGAGATAGTCCAGCGGATCACGGGCGAAACGTCACGGGGCGACACCGCAATGTCCACGGCGGCAAGCCGGATACTCCCGACGAGGGACAGTCAGCGACGATCAGTCCCCGCCATGACGCGCGGTGTCCCCACGAACGCCATTCTGAGACAATGGGCTGGCGCGCCCTTCCAGCATCGCCATGAGATGGCTCTTGAGGGCGCCGAACGCATTCCGATCGACGGTACCGAGTGGCTCACCGGTCACCGACTTGAGCGCGACGCGCGGATCACGATGCACGCCGCCCACCAGAACTTCGAAGTGCAGATGCGGTGCCGTCGCCAACCCGGATGCGCCGACAAATCCGATCGTGCGTGAGATGGTCACCGATGCACCGGCTTTGATCCCCGATGCAAACGCGCTGAGGTGGCCATAGCGCGTCAGGAAACCGTTGCGATGCTTGATTTCGATGACGCGACCGTACCCACCCTTCCAACCGGCAAAAGCGACGATACCGTCGCCGAGTGCGCGGACAGGGGTGCCGGCGGCCGCGGCATAGTCGGTGCCTTGGTGGGCTCGCCAGATGCCAAGGATCGGGTGTTTGCGAAGTCCGAAGACGCTCGAGATGCGACGGAACGCGAGCGGCGCGCGCAGAAACGCAGCGCGCATCGACTTGCCCTCGCCGTCGAAGTAATTGGGGCGACCGGCGTTGTGAGCGAACCGCAGTGCTTCGACTTTGCGACCGTCGACGGTTAAGCGGGCGGCGAGGATGTTTCCCGGACGAATCGCACCGTTGGGCGCGCGCCGCCGCTCCACCAGCACGCGAATCGAGTCGCCCTGACGCAGATCGCGACTCAGGTCAACGCGATACTCGAGGATGTCAGCCAGCGCGTAGGCGACCTCGTCACGGACGGATGCCGGAAATGATTCCGCGCCATGCTCAACCGCAGCGGTGAGCGTCGATTGCACCACACCGCCGACCACCACGGTGTCGGTCTGCCATTGCAGCTTTTCTTCGCTCTCGGACCACGTCTCCGCTGTGCGGCTCAGGCGCACGAGGCGATCGATGGCGAGCTGCAGCACGACTTCGGTCTTGCCCGAATCAGGATTGACCCGCGTCGTGATTGTGGTGCCGGGCCGGATGCGGCGTGCATCGACCGTGATGGCCGACTGCAGCGCGCGGGCCGCGTCGTCGCGCGAAAGACCAGCGCGTTCGAGGACGGCGAGGAGCAATTCACCCCGTCGAACGGTGTCGACACGGGTTTGCCAACGCGAGGTTATCGAAGCACGAGGCCCCGCGTCGAGTACTCTCGCCGCGGGGCGCTCACGGACGGGACGCCCGAGGGAAATTGCTCCTGCCCCGACAGCGACACATGCCGCAGCGAGGAGCAGTGACCACCGGGTCCGTTTCAATCCATCTGTCTCCGAATGAACGTCGGGATTTCCATATCATCCAACTCGGCGCTCGTGGACGTGCTTGGCGGTGGTACCCGCGGAGGGCGCGGCGCTGCGCCTTCCCATGCAGGTCGAGCAACGGGAGCTGCCGGTCTCGGCGCTGGCCGATCTCGGGTGGGGAAAGGTAGTACGGAGGGCGATTTTTGCCCACCCATAGCGTGGTTCTGCTGCTGGCCGTGTCCCGTGTTCCCACCGTGCTGCGTGTGAACACTGCCGTTGCCCAGACTTCCCTGCATCAGACGATCGAAACCCGTTGCAATAACGGTGACGCGAATCTCGCCCATCATTGCCGGCTCATGAACCGCGCCGAAGATGATTTCGGCCTCCTCGCCCACCGCATCGTGCACGATGTCGTTGATCTGGTGCACTTCGCCCAACGTCAGATCTTCGCCGCCGGTGATGTTGACCAGCACCCCCGTGGCACCCGAGATGGAGACGTTGTCGAGCAGCGGTGACGCGATCGCCTGCTGGGCGGCTTCCATCGCGCGATTCTCGCCGCGGCCGATCCCGGTGCCCATGAGCGCAGAGCCCCCGTTCTGCATCACCGTACGCACGTCGGCAAAGTCGACGTTCACCAACCCCGTTTCGCTGATGAGCACCGAGATGCCCTGCGTCGCATGCAGCAGCACTTCGTCGGCCTTCTTGAGCGCTTCATGGAACGGAATTCCCTTTCCAACCACGGCCAGCAGACGCTCGTTCGGCACGATGATCATCGTGTCAACGTGCTTTCGCATCTCGGCAATCCCTTCTTCCGCCTGACGCATGCGCTTCCGTCCTTCAAAGAGGAACGGGCGCGTGACAATGCCGACGGTGAGTGCTCCGGCTTCGCGTGCGAGCTGACAGATGACAGGTGCCGCGCCGGTGCCCGTGCCGCCGCCCATGCCGCAAGTCACGAAGACGAGGTCGGCGTTGCCGAGTACGCGCTTGGCGTCTTCCCGGTTTTCTTCGATCGCCTGTCGACCGATTTCGGGTCGTGCGCCGGCACCGAGTCCGCGCGTGAGCTTCTTGCCGATCTGTATTTTGACATCGGCCTTGGAGTTCATGAGCGCTTGCGCGTCGGTGTTCACGGAGATGAACTCGACGCCCTCGAGGTGTTCCTCGATCATGCGATTGACGGCGTTTCCGCCGCCGCCACCGACACCCACGACCTTCATGCGGGCGTTCTGTGTGGCGCTCTCTTCGAACTCGAAGGTCATCCGGGGTAGCTCCATACGGACTTTGGCAAGGCGCAGGGTGGGTGGCGCAACCTCACGAATGCTAGCGACGCATGCACTCGCACCGGCCGGCACTGAACAGACGCGAGCATCGTCGACATCGACGATCCGCTGAAAGACGATCTGCCGTCAACGAACTGTTGCATGACGTTTCGCGTGACACCGTGTTCTGAGGTGAACGGCGTTGCGATGAGCCTAGAATACACGTTCGATTGACCAACGCAACCCATGTTATGTAATGGAGTTGGTGCGATCACTCACACATGCAACGTAGTCATGCAGTCAATGCGTGTTATCCACATCACGGAGCGAAAACACGTGATGTGATATCCGCGTTAGAAGAACTCTTGCAACCAAGTCTTCACGCGTGACGTGAGCTTGTCGACGCTGCCGGAACCCGATGCGCGTCGGGCCATCATGCCGGAGCCGGTGAGTCGCGATGCGCCGTAGACGGCGAGACCCACGACCGTCGCGTAGCTCGGATGGTCGACCGCTTCGACCAGTCCGCCGATCTTGTCGCCCGGTACGCCGACGCGCACGCCGACGCCAAATACATCGGCCGCGAGATCACTCACGCCCTCGAGTGCTGCTCCACCACCAGTGAGCACAATCCCCGCATTCAGCTTGCCCGCATAGCCCGCGGTCTGCACGTCGCGCTGCACCTTGACGAAGATCTCGTCCATGCGCTGGTGGATGATGTGCGCCATCAGCTCACGGGACAGATGTCGTTCGGCGTGTGTAGCGGTCGCCGGCAGTGCAATGAGCTGATCAGCAGTCACCAATGGCTCATACGCGCAGCCATACGCTTCCTTGAGCTGCTCGGCGTCGTTCTGCGTAACGCCGAGCCCCTGCACCAGATCGCTCGTCACGGTGTTGCCGCCGTACGGCATCGTGCCCAGGTGGCGGATCTTCCCTTCGTGAAAGACGGCGAGATCGGTGGTCCCGGCGCCCAGTTCGACCAACGCAACACCCAACTCTTTTTCTTCTTCGGTGAGGACGGCCCACGCGCTCGCGAGCGGTTCGAGCACGAGCTCACGGACCTTGAACCCTGCACGCTCGATGCTCTTACGCAGGTTCATCGCGGGCGAGCTGCCGATCGTGATGAGGTACATCTCAGTTTCGAGGCGCGTACCGATCATGCCGACCGGGTCGCGAATGCCCTCTGCACGATCGACGCGATACTCCTGCGAAATCGCGTGCAGCAGTTCGCGGTCCTGCGGGACCGCCATCGCGCGTGCCACGTCGTTCACACGCTCCACATCGGGGCGGGTGATCTCGGAGCCGCTGATGGCGACCACGCCGGACGAGCACATAGCACGGACGTGTTCACCGGCGATGCCCACGTAAAGTGAGTCGGGAACGACGCCCGCGACCAGACTCGCCTCCTCGACCGCTTTACGGATGGAGCGTGTTGCCTCCTCGATATCAGAGACCACGCCGCGCCGGAGCCCCTGTGTCCTCGTCCGTCCGACACCGATGATGCGCAACATGGGCGCGCGGGGCAGCTCACCATGCACCGTGGCAATCACGGCGGTGGTGTGAGCGGTCCCGATATCGAGGGCGGCGACGATTGGTTCGGAAGTCATGGCTGTCTGGCGATCACCTGGTCTCGGAAACGGAGATCGAACTCCACGACGCGCAGATGATTCCGCGCGAGATCCGCTTCCACCGGTAATATGTCTCGGAAGCGCGCCACGGTCACGTCGTTCCGCGAGCGAACTCGCAGCGTGGGCCCAAGCGCGAAGTGCAACTCCTCTGCCCCGACACGCTTGGCCTCGGTCACGCGCGCATAAAGTGTGGGTGCATGGAGGCGCAAACCGTCCAGCAGCTGCAAAAGTGTGCTGTCAGCGCTTGACACCAGCGGAATGTCGAGTGGCACGCGCGCCGGATCGATGGGGAGTGCATGTCCCGTCACATCCGTTGGGCGCAGAATTCCGGCCACCGGCGCCAACGCGACAGGTTCGCGCTCGACGATGTGCACGACCAGCGTCCCGGGAAGTTTTCGCTCCACCTGCGCGTCCGCAATCATCGGGTGTGCCTTGACGCGCGCAGCGAGCGGTGGAAGCGATTGCCATACCGACTGCGTGGTGTCGACACGAATTGCGCCGACCAGTTCGCCCGTCTTCGAGTACCGGATGCCCTCGAACTCAAGACGACGAACGTGGAAATAGTCGAGACGCGAGAGCGCCAGCGGCCCCCACCACGGACTGCCCACGAGCGCTGCGGCCACCAACACAAACACGCCCGCACGCAGAATTCGCAGCCAGGTCGGCCTCGGCGCGCCACTGGTTCCGTCGCTCGTTTTGGACGAGGCTCCGTCGCGGCCTGCGCCCGATGATGAGGCCATGGCCACGCTGCTGCGTGTTGACGTAGTGGCGGCGATCACACCGCACTCACGATTGCGAGCGCTTACGCATGCGGCGCCGCCGACAGTGCTGCGAGCAATTCAGGGCCGGCGCGCGTGATGTCGCCAGCACCCATCGTGATGACGACGTCGCCTTCGCGCACGAACGATGCGAGTGCACGTGCAACGTCCGGCCGCGGACCGTGCCACCGAACGACGCTGCTATCAATCCGCTCTCCGATCAACGCCGAAGTGACGCCAGGCTCCGGGGCTTCACGAGCTCCGTAGATATCGCAGAGGAACAGCACGTCAGCCGCGCCGAGCGCGACGGCGAACTCATGCTGCAAGTCTCGCGTGCGAGAGTAGAGATGCGGCTGGAACGCGAGCACAAGTCTGCGAGCGGGAAATGCATGACGCGCGGCCGCGATCGTGGCTTCGACTTCGGTGGGATGATGCGCATAGTCGTCGACCACTTCAATGCCTGCCGCGGTCCCCAAACGCTGAAAGCGTCGTTCGACTCCGCGGAACGCGGCGAGTCCCGGCGCCATCTGTGGCACGGTGAGCCCCAGTGCGAGTCCGGCACCGAGTGCGGCGAGTGCGTTGCGCACGTTGTGCAGACCGGGCACGCTGAGTTGCACCTCGCCCAACGCTTCGCCATCAAAGCGCACCAGAAAACGCGCCCCGTCTCCGTTGAGCACAAGCGAGTCAGCGACCAGTCGCGCGTCGGCAGCGCCACCCGAAGGCGCAGTTCCAGGCAACGCCGCGGAGTACGCAATCACTTCGCTGGTACTTCGGATGCGTAACGCCATCGCGCCATCGTCATCGGCACATCGCACCACGACGCGCGCCGGTGAAATGAACTGCTCGAACGCGTGCGTAATGTCTTCAAGATCGCGATAGATGTCGAGGTGATCCGCTTCGACATTCAGCACCACCGCAACCTGTGGCGAAAGCGCAAGGAACGATCGGTCGTACTCGTCGGACTCCACGACATACGTGTCGGCGCCGAGCCGCAGATTTCCACCCCATTGTCCGACGCGACCACCGACGACACCGGTCGGATCACGACCGGCGGCCGCCAGTGCCTCCGTCGTCATGACGGTCGTTGTCGTCTTGCCATGCGTTCCACTGATGCCGATCAGGGTGCCACCCGCGACTGCTTCGGCCAGGGCTTCGGCGCGACGCACAAGTGGAATGCCGGATTCGCGCGCCGCGACCATTTCCGGATGCTGAGCAGGAATCGCCGACGAGTACACCACCGCGCGCGCCGAATTCACCAGCGAGGCGTCGTGTGGATGCACTGTGATGCCGAGCAGTGCGAGATCCGGTGCGCCGGCAGGATTGGCGTCGGTCCCGGTGATGTTCACGCCGCGGCGCGCGAGCAATTCGGCGAGCGCGCTCATACCGGCGCCCGCGATGCCGATAAAGTGGACTGGGCGCGGATCGGCCAGATTTACGAGGGTCATGTGTGGCGGAATATGACGGAGTACTCGCGGCGTCTCAACCGAGTGCCCGCAGACTCAGTGCGCGTCAACGAGTTGCAACAGCGCGCGCGCGATCTCGGCGGCCGCGGTCGGCCGACCGCGCTGAAGCAAGGCCTCCCGCATCGCCGTGAGCTGATCGGGACGCGACACCATCGCGCGCACCGTGGCATCGAGACTCTCAGCGGAAAGCTCGCCCTGCGGCAGATGTACTGCCCCGCCAACGCTGGCGATGGCGCGGGCATTCTGCGTCTGATGGTCTTGTGCCGCCGACGGCAACGGCACCAGCACGGAGGGAATTGCCCACGCACACAACTCGGCGATCGTCATCGCACCTGCGCGCGTGACGGCGATGTCTGCTGCGGCGTACGCGTCGGCGATTGGCGCGAGATACGCGCGCACACGGACGAGCTCCGCCTCGCGATCGAGATATGCAGCCGCTTGATTGCGACCGGTTCCCCAGATGATCGCGACGCCCTCCGGGAGTCCGTTGGCACACCACGCCGCGACCGCATCGTTGAGCGCGCGCGCACCCTGACTGCCACCGGTGACCAGGACCACGAACGCATCAGCCGGAAGCCCCCATTTCACTCGCGCCTCTGCGCGCGAGAGTGGCGGCATTGGTGGCGGATCGATCGGATTGCCCAACGCCACGACCTGCGTGTCGATGCCTGCCTTGAAGTGTTCGGCGGCTTCGGGGAAACCGAGGTAAATGGCAGCGGCGCCGCCGGCAAAGACACGCGTGGTGAGACCAGGCTGACTATTCGACTCGTGGAGCACCGTTGGCACGCCATGCATGCGCGCCCAGGCGAGTGCGACGCCCGAGGCGTAGCCGCCGGTTGCGACAACCAGCTCTGGCGGGTCTTTCGCAGCGAGTTGACTGATCTCGCGCCACGCACCGGCCGCACCAAAGAGTGTACGCCAGTTGTTCCACGGCGTGCGACGATAGAGCGGATGGAGATTGAGCAGCGTGTAGGGAAATTCTGTCGTCGGCAGAATGTCGCGTTCGATACCGCGCTGTGCGCCGATGAAGAATGGCGCAACCTGAGGCGCGATCCCTACGAGCGCACGCGCGATCGCGAGCCCTGGATAGAGGTGTCCGCCGGTTCCGCCGCCAGCAAAGAAGACTCGCATTCCCGCGACGCCTACAGTGTCGCGGACGTCAGCGGGTCAGTCGCGTACTCGCCATAGACGCGTTCACGCGAGCTGCCGATGTTCACCAGAATTCCGGTCATGACCAGCGTGAGTACCAGATTCGATCGGCCGTACGACACAAACGGCAGCGTCAGTCCGGTATTCGGAAGCAGTGCAATCACAACGCCGATGTGGGTGAACGCCGTCAGCACCGTCGTGAACGTGAGTCCGACAGCGAGCAGTGATGTGAATGGTGTTCGTGCCTGTCGCGCTATGCGAAAGCCAATCCAGCCGTACAGTGCAAATGTGAGCGTGAGCGTCGCCAGTCCGGCAAAGCCCAGCTCTTCACCGACAACCGATCCGATGAAGTCGTTGTATGCCAGCGGCAGCCAACCACGTTGTTGATTTCCCTCGCCGTATCCGACGCCAAACAGACCGCCCGATCCGACGGCAATGAGTGACTGTCGCTGCTGTCCAGAGACGTTCGATTGCGCGCCGCGCGAGGTATCGGTCTGTTCGTTGTCGACGAAACTCTTCCAGCGTGCACTCGCGTACTTGCTCTGCCCTATTTCGTGAACCAGCAACGGCACAGCGAGCGCCGCGAGAAAGACAAAGTGCGCAACGCGCGCACCACCGACAAACAGCAACACACCGGTCAGCACGCAGTACGTGAGCGCGACTGAGTAGTCCGGCTCGCGGATGGCCATCACGCACAGCGCGCCGATCACCACGATGAATGGCAAGAGCCCCTTGCCGAGTCGCCGGACGGCGTCACCCTTTTTGATGAGCAGCATCGGCACCCAGACCAGTACCGCGAACTTGGCGAGCTCAGACGGCTGCAGCGATCCGCCAAAGAGAAAACGACGCGAGCCGTCCTTAGGTTTTACGATGGACTCTGTGCCGGGGATTGCCGTGAGCAGCATGAGAAAGAGACTCACTCCCATGATCGGCCACGCGAGTTTGCGCCACAACTCAGCGTCGACTTTGGCTGCGACCGCAAAAAGCAAAACGCCGAGTACCACACCCGTCGCTTGAGCGTACGCAAACGTGTACATGCGCTGCGACACAAATGCGCTCGCGCTGAGCAGCACGGCGAGTCCGAATGCAACGAGCACCGATGTGACGAGCACCAGGGCGCGTGCTTCGACGCCCATCCGCCACCGTTCACGTGGCACCTTCGTGGTGGTCGATCGCGATGGCGCGCCGGTCGAAGGCATCTCGAAGGCGCTGTCATCGACCGGGCGAATTGTCGTCATGAACTCTCCCGTGCGAGTCGAGCAAACGTGGTGCCGCGCACTTCGTAGTTGGCGAACATGTCGTAGCTGGAGCAGGCTGGCGACAGCAGAATTGCGTCCCCTGCGATCGCGAGTGCGCGCGCGCGCGCGACGACTTGTTCGAAGGCGGCCTTGTCCAGCGACTCGACCGTCACGCGGCCGGACAGTGGCGCGGCGAGATCGTGCATGATCATCGGTGCGGCTTCACCAAACGCGAGCACCGCCTTGGCCGTACGCGACAGCTCGGGAAGGAGCACCGTGTAGGGCTCGCCCTTGTGGCGTCCCCCCAACAGCACAATGGTGGGTCGCGTCATGCCCGCGAGCGCGACCTGCGTTGAAGCGACGTTTGTCGCCTTCGAGTCGTTGAGCCAGAGCACGCCGTTGCGATCGGCGACTGGTTCAAGCCGATGCGGCAGCGCCCGAAACGTCGCGACTGCGTCCGCGAGCGCTTCACGTGCGGAACGTGTGGTGTGCAGCGGATCGGCCACCATCACGGCCAGCAGTGCTGCGAGTGTGTTGGCGACGTTATGATCGCCCGCCAACACCAACCGTTCACGTGCCATGAGAGGCGCACCTAACACATGCAACATGCCGTCACGTCGATCGAAATACGCATCGACATCCGTGCGCTTCGTGGAGAAATGATGGAGGTGACCGGTTACCCCCTTCATCATGGCGTCCACGTCGGCACTGTCGCCGGTCACTACCCACTGCGACACCACTGTGCCGTTCGCAAAGAGTCGGCGCTTGTCGGCGTAGTAGTCGGCCGCGCTGTCGTACCGGTCCAGATGATCGGGACTCAACGTAGTCAGCACACCGACATCAGGGAAAATGCCCGGTGTGTCGTGCAGCTGAAACGATGACAGTTCGAGCGACGCCCACGCTGGCAGCAGTGGACGCATCGCCATCTCGGAGACCGGCGTGCCGATGTTGCCGACGTCCGCGGTATCGTGGCCCAGCGCCCGCAACAGGTGGCCGATTAGCGCCGTGGTTGTCGTCTTGCCGTTGGTGCCGGTGGTCGCGATGTAGCGAACACCGGGTTGCAGCCGCAGTGCGATTTCGACTTCGCTGACGATCGGCACCTCG
The DNA here is from genome assembly GCA_046590495.1 of Gemmatimonas sp. Classification (GTDB taxonomy): domain Bacteria; phylum Gemmatimonadota; class Gemmatimonadetes; order Gemmatimonadales; family Gemmatimonadaceae; genus Gemmatimonas. The sequence continues at coordinate 11,667 of JBKJTE010000291.1, forward strand.
GCGTCGCGTGCGGCACGGATCGGCGGCGAGTTTGGTGGCACACCGGGGCTCACGACTACAACCGACGCTGCCGCAATGCGCGCCAGATCGTGACCGCCAACCTGGCAGTCCACCCCCTCGCGCGTAAGCTCGGCGGCCGTCGCCTTCGTACTCTCAGAAACGCTGGCATCCGACGCGTATACCGCGATCCCTGCCGAGCGAAGCAGTCGCGCAACCGCACGTCCACTGCGGCCGATGCCGATGACGGCAAACTCGCCACGACGTTCTGCGAGTCGTCGCGCGACCAATGAAGCGAGCAGCTGCGGAGGCCGATCGTCGCTCATTCATCCACCCCACTGAGACGCGACAAGTGCACTAAACACGGCTAGCGCAGCTTCAACGTGCTGAGCGCAAGGATCGCGCACAGCACACCAACGATCCAGAAACGCACCACTACCTGCGTTTCGGGCCAACCGGACATCTCGAAGTGATGATGCAACGGTGCCCGTTTGAATACGCGATTCTTTTCCGCGTACTCCCGTCCGAATCGCTTGAGACGATACTTGAATACGCCGCGCTGCAGAATCACCGATACCGTTTCGGCAAAGAAGACAAAGCCGACGATGAGCAGCAGGAATTCGCTTTTGAGCAGAATGGCGATCGCGCCCACCGCACCGCCAAGCGCAAGCGAACCGGTGTCACCCATGAACACTTGTGCCGGGTGCGCGTTGTACCAGAGAAATCCGATGCAGGCGCCGACAACGGCAGCGCAAAAAACTGTCAGCTCACCGGCGCCGCGCAGGTAGAACACCTGCAGGTACGCGCTGGTATCGACACGACCGATGAGATAGGCGAAGAGTCCGAGCGTCAGCACGGCGATTGCGACAAGACCTGACGCGAGTCCATCCAGACCATCAGTGAGATTCACCGCGTTGCTCGTCCCGGTGAGAATGAACGTCACGAATGGCACGTACAACCAGGCCAGTGAAACCATCGCCGGCACGACGAGCACGTACTTGAAGAACGGCAGTGTGGTTGATGCACCGGGTAACGTAGACAACGGCGAAAGCCAGAGAATAAGCCCAAGTCCAATGCCGCACGTCACCTGCCCCGCAAGCTTGTAGCGTTCGACCAACCCCTCGTTCTTTTTGCCTTCGCGCTTCTGCTTCAGTTTGAGATAGTCATCGAGAAAACCGATGCAACCCATCCACAGCATCACACCGACCGCCAACAGCACGTAGCGATTTGTCAGTCGCGCCCAGAGCAACACGGGCAGTACCGACGCAACGAGTATGATCAGCCCGCCCATCGTCGGTGTCGTGCCCTTCCCGGCATGCGTGTCCGGCGTTCCCGCACGCACGATCTGATGCACGGCCATCTTGCGCAGCCGATTGATGATGACCGGACCGAAGACGAACGAAACGAGCAGCGCAGTCACGAACGCAGCCGCAGACCTGAACGTGATGTAGTTCAGGAGATTGAACAGACGCAGATCGCGTGCGAAGGGTTGGAGCAGCGCGTAAAGCACTATGCAGTCGCCCAGGACATGAGTGTTGGAACGAGGCGTTCGAGACGCATACCGCGCGACGCCTTGAGGAGGATGACCGCATTTCGTGCAAGACGCGCTTCAAGCAGTGGCCACAGTGCATCGAACTCTGCGGCGACGATCACACGCGGATCGTTGGGCGCGACCGAATCGAACGCGCCGGCAAATTCACCGACACCGACGATGAGCGCCGCGCCTGATACCAACGCCGCCTGTGCAATCTCGCGATGCTGCGCTTCCGCATGCCCGCCCAACTCACGCATCGTCCCCAGAATCGCAACGCGCTGGCGGCCCGCACCGACGCTCGACAGCAGGTCGAGCGCGGCGCGCATCGACGCCGGGTTTGCATTGTATGCATCGTTGATCAACACCGCTTCACCCAACGGCTGCCACACACCGCGCATACTCGGCACTGGCATCGCTGCCATTCCTGCCGCAGCGTCGGCGATCGGAACGCCGCACGCACGCGCCGTCGCAACCGCGAGCATCGCGTTCGCCGCCTGATGCGCTCCCCGCAACGGCAACGCGATCCGGGTCCCGTCCACGTCGAGCCACGGACGCCCTTCATCGTCGAGCCCCCACGCGGATGGGACCACCTCGGCCGGCGCACTATCGTGTGACTCAAGCCCCGCACGCACCACCGTACGCGCGCGTGCTGTCGCCAACTCCATCACCTCCGGGAGCCCACTCGGCACGATTGCGAGCGCGGCACCATCGAAGACATCCGCCTCTTCACGCAATACGCCGGCGAGATCGTTCAAGCCTTCCAGATGCTCTTCGCCGATCGAAGTGAGAACGGCGACGTCAGGTTCGCAGATCGCACGCAGCTTTGCGATCTCGCCCGGTGTGTTCGTGCCGACTTCGACCACGGCGAGCTCGGCGTCCGACGGAATCGACAGCAGCGTCAACGGCACGCCGATGAGATTGTTGAGATTGCCCGCGGTTGCGTGCACGATGAACGTGCGGCCGAGTGCGGCCTTGAGCAGCTCCTTGGTGCTGGTCTTGCCGTTAGAGCCGGCCACTGCGACTACGGTGCGCCCCCACGCGCGTCGCCAAGCCGTCGCGAGCTGACCGAGCGCGACGAGCGTGTCAGGCACAATGAACGCTGGAAGTCCGAGACCGACGACAGAATTGGGATCGTCAACGACAAAGGCCGCGGCACCGGCATCGCGTGCTGCCGCAAGAAAAGCGTGCGCATCATGATTTTCACCACGTAGCGCAACGAACAGATCCCCGCGCTTGATCGTACGGGTGTCCGTCGAAATACCGCTGAGCGGTTGCGCCGACCGTGGGCCCGTGCGCAGCGCGCTCGCAACGCGTTGCAGCGTCCAGTACGGGTGAGGCAATTCCGGCGTGACCGCCGTGACCGCCCGAAATGCCGTTCCAGCCATCGTGAACGCGGTCACGTACGGGCTCCTGTAAGCGCCGATAGCTCGGCGACGATTTCGCGTTCGTCGAACGGATGGAATGTTGTGCCGCGAATTTGGTACGTCTCGTGTCCCTTGCCAGCGAGCACGATGACATCGTCCGCCGTCGCGACCGAGAGCGCATGCGCAATTGCGGCGCGACGATCGACGACACGCACATGATCACGTCGCTGCATACCTGCCTCGATGTCATCGAGGATGCGTTCAGGATCTTCCGTGCGCGGATTGTCGCTGGTGACGATGACGACATCCGCGAGTGACTCCGCAATGCGCCCCATCTCCGGACGCTTCCCACGATCGCGATCGCCGCCGCAACCGAAGACAACGATCAGCCGACTGGCGACCGACGCCGCATCGCTCGTCGTGTTTGCCACGACCTGCGTGAACGGTCGCACGGCCCGCAGCGCACGATCGAGCGCATCTGGTGTGTGCGCGTAGTCGCGCAGGACGGTCGGCGCGGCATGCACGCGTTCCAGTCGACCGGGAACCTGCGGCGAGTGCGTCAGCTTCTGCGCGACGTCGGCGAGAGATACGCCGAGCGCAAGCGCGGCAGAGGCAGCCGAGAGTGCGTTGGCGACGTTGAAGTCGCCGATGAGCGGAAGTGCCACCGGTATCGCGCCTGTCGGTGCGACAAGCAAGAACCGGCTCCCCTCCGACGAAAACACGACGTCGCGCGCCATCACGTCTGCGGGCGAATCAATGCCGAAGGTCCACATCCGTGGCGCATGCGTCACACCGCGCCACGCCGCGTCGTCAGCATTGAACAGCGCAACGCCATCGCGCGTCAACAGACCCACAAGACGCAGCTTGGCAGTGCGATAGGCGTCCATCGTGCCATGATAGTCGAGATGGTCGCGGGTGAGATTGGTGAACACCGCCGCATCGAACGCAATGCCGTCAACGCGACGCTGATCCAGCGAATGCGACGAGACCTCCATTGCAACCGTCCTCACACCGCGATCGACGAGTGCGCGCAACAGTCGCTGCAACTCGACAGGACCGGGCGTCGTGAGTCCGCTCCCACCAGGCATCGCTTCCCCGGCACTGCCGATCAACACGCCGAGTGTGCCGATGGAAGCCGCTGCGCGATTGGGGTGATCGAAGAGGTGTCGAAGCAATCCAACCGTGGTCGTCTTGCCATTCGTTCCCGTCACGCCAACAATCGAGAGTTCGCGCGCTGGCCAGCCGTGAAAGGCGGCAGCAGCCACCGCTGCCGCGCGACGTCCATCACGCACGATGATGTGTGGCAGCGTCGTGCGTGACGAGTCTTCGACAATGGCGAGCGTTGCACCGGCATCGCGCACGGCGTCGAGCCAATCGTGGCCATCTAGAGTGTGACCTCGCACAGCGACAAAGCCACAGTCGGCGCTCACACGTCGACTGTCGTCGGCAAGATCGGCAATCGTCGATGGCAGGTCGCCGCTCGTACCGACCAGCAAACCTGCGTCGCCGAGCGCATCGACGATTTCTGCCACAGTGTGACGCGGTGTGTGCGCTGGATCAGATGACGAGATCATAGTGATCTCATGGCGCGGAGAAGAGCACGACCGTGCTTCCCGCGCGAGCGACAGAACCAGCCGCAGGTTTTGTCTGCCCCGTCGGGCCCTTGGCAACACGCACTTGAAAGCCCGCGGCGAACAACGTGCGAACCGCCTGTCGCGCGTCGAGGCCGTACACAGACGGGACAAGCTGCGTGCCCGCCGCCTGCGTGCCCGCCGCCTGCGTGCCCGCCGCCTGCGTGCCCGCCGCCTGCGGCGCGAGTGAGCTCTCGACAGAGGCAACTCGAACCGCGGTGGCGCTCGCGTTGTCTGCAGCAGTTTCTGCTGCGCTGGTGGTCGCCACGAATGGCAGTGCAACCACGATGCGTCCGGCTGCAGCGACGGGTGCTGCGGGTGCCGGTGCGGGCGCGCGCAACGAATCGAAGCGCGCCGAATCGCGCGCCGCCGCAGCGATCGCTTGTGGCGACTTTGGCTTTACCACCGGTGCACGCAGCGGCTTCGCGTATTTCGCAAGTTCATGACGATCGAGCGACGCATCACGCGTGGCGAGCGCAGCTTGCAAAATTCCGTGAACCAATCCACCGGAGACGACACCACCAAAAATCTTGGCCTGCGGATCGATGAGCTTTGCCACGATCACATACTGCGGTGCCTGTGCCGGAAAGAGCGCAGCAAATGTCGCATTGTACGCGCCAGCGATATAGCGTCCGTTCGGACCGGCGCGACGCGCCGTACCACTCTTGCCGGCGACGTCATACGTCTCGAGTCCAGCTGCGGTGGCGGTGCCACTGTCAACAACCGACTCGAGCATCGTCCGCATGGATCGCGCTGTCTCTTCGCTGATCGCACGACGCAGCACGCGTCGCTGATGTTTGTACACCTGCGTACCGTCGGCATCGTGGATCTCACGTATGAGAACAGGCTGCACGACTTCACCACCATTCGCGAGCGTAGCGTATGCCGCCGCAATCTGCAGCGGCGTTGCCGAAATCTCGTACCCCATCGCGACTGACGCACCGGTCTGCGGCCCCCAACCCCCAGGCGTACCGAACGCGCGCCAAGGCATTGGCATCCGGCCACGCGACTCGGCAGGATACGGAATTCCGGTAAACGCACCAAAGCCAAAATCGCGCAACGCCTCGTACTCTTCGCGGGGCGTGAAACGCTGAGACAATTTGGCGACGCCGATGTTGCTCGACAGGCGAATCACATCGCGGACCGGCATCGACGCATGGGGATGCTCATCGGTGATCACCCGCTTGGCGACAGTCCACTTGCCGCCCTCGGTGTTGATCATCTCGTCCGGGGCCGCGCGCTTGAGATCGAGCAGACGCGCTACCGTAAACGGCTTCATCACCGAGCCGGGCTCGTACGGATCGGTCAGCGGCGTACTGTTGGCGGCGGGCTTCCCGTCACGCGCGCCCGCAAGCGCGAGCACCGATCCATCTCTCGGGTCGAGCATCACGACATCGCCACCGCTCGCGCCGGTTCGCTCCATCGCCAGTGCGAGTTCGCGCTCCGCGATCTCCTGCAACGAACGATTGAGCGTCAGCGTGACGGTGTGACCAGGCTGTGCCGACACTCGAGCAAGGGCCGGTGACTCGAGGCGATTTCCCTTGCCGTCCTTGAGCAACTCGTCACGCCCACTCACGCCGCGCAGCACCGGGTCGAGTTCCAGCTCCACACCGCCCTGCGGCTGTTGCTCGTTGCTCATGGTGCCGAGGATGCGCTGAATGCCGATCGGCGCAGAGATGAAACGCCGCAACTCGCGCGTCTGACGCACGGCGCGTAGCTGAATCAGCTTGTCGACATCACTTGGCGCATATAACGCCGGTATTACGACCGCACCTTTGGTCGTGTCGAGTGCCCGGCGAATAACGGCTTCACGTACGCCGATCGCCGTCAACCCGCGACGGATCACACCACGCGCGTTGCCATAGCGTTTGGTTGAATCGATCGCCTTCGGTGAAATCTCGAGACGGACCAATTCACGCGACTCCACGAGGACGTTGCCATTGGCGTCGAGAATGCGTCCACGCAAGGGCGCGACCGTCTGACTCTTCACGTGCTGTTCAACGGCCGCGTTGGCCCACTTGCCGCGATCGACGAGCTGGATCTGCACCGACTGTGCGAGAAGCGCGAGTGCGAACACCACGAGCAGTGCGTGCACAAACATCGTGCGTCCGCGGCTGACAAGTGGACGACCGCTACTTAAAACCGGCGTTGAAGCCGCGGACTCCTGTGCCTGGGCGCCCCGTGACGACGAGGACGCCGAGAGATTCGACATCGTCGGCACACCGTTGCGCAGCATGCTCACGGCACGCTCGCCGAATCGGCCAGCGTACGAGTCTGTCCCTCGGTTGCGACATGCATTCCAAGCCGACGCTCCGCTTCACTCACCACCCGTTGACGTCCCATTGCTTCGCGCAGATTTCGCTCGATGATACGACGCTCGGCGTCGATTGAAATGAGTTCGCGATTCATGTCGCGCACCTCCTTTGCCAGCGCGATCCCTTCACTTCGCCGCCAGATCACCACCGCCGCAACGGACATGAGCACCACGAGACCCAGTGCGAACTTCGTGCGTCCGCGCATCGGCCCACGCGTTCGGCGCCGAGCCGTGGCCATCAGGGGCCGCGTCGCCAGGCACGCAAGCGCGCGCTACGCGCTCGCGGATTCACTTCGGTCTCACCTTCACCAGCATTGATCGGGCGCTTCGTGAGGGTCTCCCCCAGCGGCGCGCCCCGGCAGCTGCACATCATAAGCTTGGGCGGACAGATGCACGCGGCGCTCCAGTCGCGGAACGCGTTCTTGACGAGACGATCTTCGCCGGAGTGATAACTGATGATCGCGAGCACGCCACCAACGGTGAGTCGATCACGCAGGGATGGCAACGCACGTTCCAGTCCGGCGAGTTCGTCGTTCACAGCGATACGCACGGCTTGGAAGATGCGCGCAAAATCGGGCGCGCCGCTTCGTGGTCCGAGCACCGCGCGGATTGCGTCGACGAGGTCGTCGGCGGTCGCGAAGGGCCGACGCTCGCGACGGCGTGTGATCTCCCGTGCGAGCCGTGCGGCGCGCGGTTCGTCCGCATACGCGCGCAGCAGCGCGGACAGATCGACTTCGTCGATTGTGTTGAGCAGTTCGGCCGCATCGAGATCGGCGTCGGTGCCCATGCGCATGTCGAGCGGTGCCCCTTCTCGAAAGGTGAACCCACGCGTGAGATCGTCGAATTGGTGCGACGACACGCCGAGGTCGAGCAAGATTCCGTCAAAGTGCTCGACGTCAGCGAGCACGCTGTTGTCGAGCGCCGAATAGTTGGCGAGGATCGCGCGAAACTGTCCCGAGCGTTCGTAGTCGGACAACCGCTCGCGTGCTGAAGCGAGTGCGCGCGGATCGCGGTCGATGCCGGTGACCCGGCTGCCTTTTTCGAGAAGTGCGGCGGCGTGACCACCGCCGCCGAGCGTGCAGTCAAGCACAGTCGACGCCTGCTCGAGAAGTGTTTCGACTTCGGCGAGCAAAACGGGGAGATGATAGGCGCCTACGCGCCCGGATGGGATTGAACGGACCGGGCTCACAGCCAGTGGTTTGGGCGCGGCATGTTAGCGAAAAGCGCAGAGTAGCGTCAAGCGCTGTGCCGTCGTGGAGTGTTGTGCATTACTACCAGCGAGAAACGGATGTGATGCTCAGTGAAGCAATCTCGATGTACAAGGTCGAGGTCGTGAAATGCACGCGAGCCCGCCGTCGCAGGCGACGGCGGGCTCGCGGTGAAGCGCGACGCGGAAATAATTACTTGCAGTAGGCCTTGATCAGCTGATCGGCGCCCGTGTCGAGCTGCATCGCCGCGCCCATCATCTGACGCATCTGGTCGGCGTACAGCGCGCCGCCCTTTGGCAGCTGGATCTGTGCGTCACCGAGCAGATTTTTGGCTTCCTTGGCCAACGGACACGACTTCGTGGCCTGTGCCTCCTGCAACTTCACCTGACTGAACTGCAGATACGTTGAGCCGAGGACGAAGCCAGCAACCTGCTTCGCCTGCCCCGTGGACACTGAATCCGCGTACATCAAAGTCTTGATCGCCAGCTCGAAATCGGCAGGGGCCTTGGACTTAGCCGCAGCGACGCCCTGCGCTTGCCCCACAACCGCGATCATCTGTCGAACGACCGTGCTTGTGTCGCCCGATGCAATCAGCTCTCGCGCCGCAGGCACGATCTCATCGTTGCGATTGAGATCTTTGAGAAGTGTAAGCCGCAGGAACGCCCCGTTCTCAACCGCAATTTTTGCAGCCATCGCCTTGTTCAAAGCATCAAGCGCCTGCTGGTTCTGTCCGGCCCCGCGCAAACCGATGACCTGCTGGTAAACGAGCCCCGGCTGATTCGGGAACTTCGCCAAGCCCTTCGCCGCAAACTCCGCAGACTTCTGATACTGGCTGTCAGCCGCGAAGGCGGCTGCGGTGCGGTTGTAGTAGGTGGTGTCGGCAAACGACGTATCGAGCTTGACCAGCTCTTCGCCCTGTGCGAACGCGGCCTTGTAGTCCTTCACGGCCAGCAAAATCTTCCAGCGAAGCGCGAGCAACTCCGGATCGCCCGGGTTGTTCGCAACGGCGTCGTCGATGATCGGACGAGCCAATGCCGGGTTGGCCAGCGCTGCCACGGCGTCCACCACGTCCTTTTGCAGGCGCGGGTTCGACGGGTCAGTGGCGAGCAGGCGGGTCAGCGTAAGCACCGCGGAATCCGACATGTTGGCGGTGCGGTAGGCCTGCGCGAGCAGGGCAAGGCCCGGACGGCTCCTGGGGTCGATCGTCACGATTTCGCGCGCGATCGCGAGCTGCGCATTGTTCGGCGCCTTCTGCGTCACGAGCACGTTCGCCAAACAGATCCGGGCGAGCGTTGCCTTCGGGTATGCTGCGATCCCTTCCTTGGCAAAACCGATGGCGGCGTCGAGCTTGCCGTCACGCGCTGCGTACACGCACTTCTTTTCAAACTCGAGCTGCTTGCGCGCTTCCTTGAGCTCCTTGGACACCATGCCGGCGGCGGCATCGAGCTTGGGTGCTTCGTAAGAGCCAAGTGGCTGGACGAGAGCGTTATCGCGGGCCAGCACCAAAACGCCTTCAACTTTGTAGCCGCTGGCCGTCTTGGTGGCGCCGCCGGTGATGTATTCATCGGCGCGCAGCAGGTTGGCCAGGGCACGGGCATCGTGCGGCTGCAATGCGTCCGTCGTCGGGAAGCCCGACGCTTCGAGGGTCGCGTTGATGTCCTGTCTGGGCAGGACATAGACCTGCTTGAACGGGAACTCGGCGGTCATATGCGAGCGGACGGCATCAGCCGCCTGTACACCTAGTCCCTTTTCCCCGGCCTTGAAGACCGAGACCATGACGCGAATGGCGTTGGGATCGGGGACGCGATTGATTTGCGCCGAGGCCAGCGAAGGCATCAGCACGATGCCGCCGAGCGCGAAACCGATCCCAGATAGCGCCTGGAAATTCCGTGACATCAATGTCGTAACCTCCGCACAGAGGAGCCGTAGTGACCGACAGGCGCCCAGAATGGCGGCGCTGTGTGCTGTCGGGGCGAGAACAACCCGGCGTCCGTGCGCGAGACACGCGGGTCGGGAAACGTCGAGGGCGGAACGTGAACTTGGTGCGTACTGGAAACCATCGCAAGACGGAAGCCAGCGGCACATTCGTACAGGTGGGCGAAGAGGGACTCGAACCCCCGACATCCTGCGTGTAAGGCAGGCGCTCTAACCGACTGAGCTATTCGCCCAAGCGTGCAGACCGACTGAACTTAGCCCTTCAGGATGGCGAGCGGTATCAGCACCACATACCCCACAACCAGCAGAATGGGTGCGAGGGTTTCGCCACCACGTGCCAGGTCGACATAACCAGCCAGCAACACCAGAGCCGCGGCGCCCCAAAAAAGGAGCGCCCGCGAGCGGGGCTTATCGATTGTCGTCATGCGACGGAGGATACCCGCCCCGACCCCGCCCCAACAAGGGCAGTCAGGTTTCAATGTTCAGGATGGCCTCCAGCGCACTCTCCCGCGCCGCCCGCTCCTGGGCCGCATCTACCACCCGCATCGCCTCAAGTCGCCGCCGATCGCGTCGTTTGCGCATCCAGAACAAAGGACCGAGAAACAGCGCAAAAAACCCGAGTGCGGCGGACAGATTCGCGACGAGGGAGAGCGCGCCAAAGCGACGTCGGGTTTGCTGCTGCCAGTGCTTGTTGAACTGCTCGCCGGTCATGCCAAATGCACGACGCACCGCGGGCTCGAAGGCG
>JBKJTE010000353.1:0-9620 GCA_046590495.1 Gemmatimonas sp.
TGACCGGTGCCATCGCTCTTCACGCGATTGAGATAGCCGATGCTGTCCGCCCACGTGGTGTAGGCGATGTATTGACCATCAGGGCTCCACGTCGGCTCGAATTCACCAAAGTTCGAATTCGTCAGACGCTTGGGTGTGCCCGCCGGATAGTCCATCACGTACAAATGATCGAGCGCGACAAACGCGAGACGCTTGCCATCAGGGCTCGCTGCCGCATCGCGAATTTGCTTGATGACAAACGTCGATGAATCAGGAATCGGATAGTCGAATGCGACGTGCGGACCCAACGCCTGCACTACGTCGACTTCGAATGGAATTTCCATCGCCTTCTTCGTGTCGACCGCCACCTTCCAGAGTTTGCCATCCCACGTCGTCACCAGAAATTTCGAATCCGGTGTGAACGACATGCCGGGATACACATCGAGCGTCGCCAACGATTCCTGATCGTCGCGCTGCACGGCTCCCGTCAGCCACTCGTCTTCGTTGTTGGCAAGATTGCGGATACGCAAGCGCGTGTGATCGACATAGCGCGTGCCATAGACAAGCCACTTTCCGTCAGGCGAAAGCGTCGGACGAAACGCCGAACCCCAGCGATTCTCCTTTACCTGCACCTGACCCGTTTCGCGATCGTACTGCATCAGGTCATAGTCGCCGAGTGGCGTGTTGTAGACCCAACGTCCTCGGCGCTGCGCGAAGTAGATGTAGCGCGGGTCCTTGCCGAACGCCGGTCCTTCCTCGCGCGTTACGTCAGCAGCGCCACCGGCCGGCGCGCCGCGTCCTGCAGCGGCGGCTGCACCTTCTGGACGGATCAGCTGAATACCGGTGCCACCGGCTTCAGGAAACATCCACAACTTCGAACCGCGCGTGGCGATGATGTACTTGCCATCGGGAGTCCAGATCGGTGACTCGTACGTGTTGGTGTTGCCGGTCGTGATCTGAACGGTGTCTTTCTTGTCGAGTGAAATCGTGAAAAGGTTGTAGCCGCCGGTGCGATCACTGACGAAGACAACTTTCTTACCATCAGGCGAGATGCGTGGTTGCGCATCGAAGGCCATGCCGCGCGTGAGTGGCGTCGCTTTACCGCCAGCGATCGGCATGGTGTAGATGTCGCCGAGCAAGTCGAAGGCAATCGTTTGACCGTCTTTGCTGACGTCAGACGACATCCAGTTGCCGCTTTTGGTGGTGAAGGAGAGCGTGCGGGTGGGGCGGAGCGGCAAGCCTTCCTGCATCGGATCACGTGCGGCTGCGGCCCCGCCCGGACCACGTTGGGCGATACCAGCCTGCGGGACGGCCGCTATCGCCGCGATCATCGCGACAACGATGGTGCAAAGTTGGTGGACCGGGCGACGCCCAGTCAGCGAGGTGTGCGACGCGAACATGACAGTTCCCTGGCGCGAAGTTGACCGCAAGCTTTATGAAGTACAGCGCTGAGCAAAGTGGTGCGTGGCGTGTCAAAGAGCCATCTTGTTTTCGTGCCCTCATCAACTGCCTCTCAATCGACACCCGGCCTCATTCGCGCTGTCGGTGTCCTCGGCCTCGCGGCCAGCATCTTCAACGTCACGGTTGGCGGCGGAATCTTCCGTCTCCCGGCCGGCGCCGCTGCTGCGGCTGGTCCCGCCGCGCCATTCGTCTACCTGATTTGCGCTGCTGTCATGGGGTGCGTGGTGCTCTGCTTCGCTGAAGCGGGGAGCCGCGTCGCGATGACTGGTGGCCCATACGCGTACGTCGAATCGGTCTTTGGTCCTTACGTCGGATTTCTCGCCGGTGTCCTTCTATGGATGCTCGGCACTACCGCGGTCGCCGGCGTGTCATCCGCATTCGCTGATGGACTTGGGGTACTGGTCGGCATGCCGTCGATTCGCATTCCGACCCTCGTCGCGATGTTCGTTTTCTTCGCCTACATCAACGTGCGCGGTGTTGAGCAGGGAACGCGACTGATCGTGATTGCGAGCTTCGCGAAGCTGCTCCCGCTGTTGGTGTTTGTATTCGTTGGCGTCTTCTTCATCACACCGGGCAACTTGAGCGTGCACGAAATGCCAACGCCGTCGAGCCTCGCGCGTGCGGCCATCGTGTTGATGTTTGCGTTCAGCGGTGTGGAAAGCGCGCTGGTGCCAAGTGGTGAAGTGAAAGATCCAGCGCGTACAGTGCCGCGTGCGCTGGCGATCGCCATGATCGGCATCACGCTGCTCTATTTGTCGGTTCACCTCGTTGCCGAGGGTTTGCTTGGTGATTCGCTTGCAACGGTGAAGACGGCGCCGCTGGCATTTGCGGCCGAGAAGTTTCTCGGCTCACCCGGTCGCGTGCTGCTGTTGGTGGGGGCAACGATCTCGATGTTCGGCTACGCGAGTGGAATGACGTTGGCCGTACCGCGTGCCGTCTGGAAGTTTGCGCAAGACGGACTATTGCCGCCCATCGTGGGCCGGGTGCATCCGACGTATCGGACGCCGCACATTGCGATCATTCTGCAGACGACGATGGTGTGTTTGCTCGCCATCTTCAATTCGTTCGAGCAGCTGGCCGTGATCTCGAATATCGCGGCGCTGTTGCTCTATGCTGGCTGTGCGCTCGCGACGATGATGCTGCGCAAGCGCGGAATTCGCCAGGACGGCGCAGTGCCGTTTGTGGTGCCGGGTGGCCCGATCATTCCGATCATCACGGTTGCGCTGATTGGATGGCTGCTGACCAGCATCACGTCGGGAGAGTGGACGGTACTCGTCGCAACGCTGGCCGTGGCGACCGTCGTGTTCTTCATCGCGCGTCGCACATTGAAGCCGATGGCCGGTTCAACTGTCGCCTAGAGCGCACCGATCGCGGCCGACAGCGACCGGCCGACGATCCCAAACACGAGACGCGCCATGACCGACGAGAGCGAAGTACCATTCTTGTCGCAACGACTGGCCGCGCGCTATTCCTTTACCGCAGAGCGACTCAGAAGACAGAAATCGTGCCGCTCAGCAACGTCGCCCGAGTTACGGTGATTCCGCGACCGAAAGATGCGCGTTGATAGCGGCTCGGTAGCATCGCTGCGTCCTGCGCGGGGTTGATCCGCGGTCGGGGTCCCGATGAAATTGTTTCTGCGCGTCTGACCCGCGCACACCTTGCACCGCACACGCGGAGGATTTCGAACCGTGCAGAACAGATTCGGCTTACTCGCGGCATTTGTCGTGACCACAGTCGCGTGCAGGTCGGACACGCAGGCAAGCAAGGCAGCGGATACGGCGGCAAGCGCCGCAACCATCAAGAAGGACAGCGCAGTCGCTCCTGCCGCGTCAGCACCGGCGACCAACGCGCCAGTAACTTGGACCATGAAGCCTGGCGGAATCGGTCCACTTCACGCAGGGATGGACGTGATCGATGCGAAGTTTGCGCTCAATGGTTTCTTCACTGCGGACTCTTCGATCGGCTGCCGTGAACAGGCGCTGCACGGTGCCCCTGGTAAGGTAACCGTCACGGTTGTCGACGGCCTCGTCGGACGATTCGATACGAAAGACTCGACGATCGTGACTGAGTTGGGCGCGCGGGTTGGCGACACCGAAGCGCGCATTGAATCGCTCTACGCAGGACATCTATCCGTGCAGCCGCACAAGTATCTCGAAAAGGGGCACTATCTCGTTGTCACGCCAACGACGCCCGGCGACGCAAACAATCGCCTCATCTTCGAGACCGACGGCAGTAAAGTACTCGAATACCGCGCGGGCGCGCTGCCCGCTGTGAGTTTTGTCGAACACTGCGGGTGATGCCCATTCTACGCGCGGACTGAACCCACGCACTACAAGCAGAAGCTGCAAAGTGCACGACGCTGGCGAGGGAACTCCAGCGTCGTGCTTCGTTTACGGCACCAATGCTTTGGTCTGCGACAACCGCAGCAGTGTCACCGCCGCGCGCTTTGCACGCACCGAGAGCGAACGCAAATCCGCCGTCTCCTGAGGCGAATGATCATCGTGTCCGGCCAGCCCGACCCCATCGATGATCATCGGCACAATCCCCGCAATGAACGACACATCGGCGGCGCCTGCCTTTGACGGATCGACCGGTTGCACGGCACCCAGTCCAAGATCGCGGCTCGCCTGATCGTGTAGCGCTAGTAATCGTTTGTTCCCCTCGCTCGGCGCCATCGGTGGATAGCCATCTTCGAAAGTGATAGTCGCACTCGTGTGACCGAGATTCGCCGCGACGATTTCGCGCATCGTTGCTTTCGTGCGCTGTAGCTGCTCGGGCGAGAGCGTGCGGAGGTCACCCTGCACGCTCATACGCTCGGCGACGATGTTGTTCTTCCCTTCAGCCGTTCCCTTGTTCGACCCAGCATCGAGTGCAACGCGCGCGCCGCCGAGTGCGACACCGGGGTTGAAGGTGAGATACGCTTCTTTTGATAGACGTGTGCGGAACGCGTCGAGAATGCGCGCCGTTTCAAAAATTGCACCGTAGCCGATGCTGTCTTTGAAAATCTGCGATGAATGTGCAGCCTCGCCTTTCACATCAAGCTGCCACGACGCCGCACCGCGTCGCGCAACGACGCCGCTGTTGAGATAGCCGGCGCCATCTTCAAAACCGATCGCCGCACTCGCGCCACGTGCCGCGTCCAATAGTGCGCGCCGCGCTTCGGCGACGGGCTCGCCCGCGTGCTCTTCATCGCCGTTCATCACGATCGTGATGTTCATCTTGTCGAGCGACCCGGCAGCGCGCAGCGCCTCGAGCGCGAGAATCATGATGACATCGCCGCCCTTCATGTCGATGATGCCCGGACCGCGCGCCGTCGAGTCGGCCAGCTTCTCCATCTTCTGAAACGGGCTGCTTGGCTCGAACACCGTATCCAGGTGTCCGACCATCAATAACTTGGGGCCTGCGCCCGGATGTTCGGCAACAAGATGTCCGGCGCGACCAAAAGGCTTGCCATCCACCCACCGTGTGCGAAAGCCGAGTGAGTCGAGACGTGCACGTAGCACATCGCCGACCTGACGCACGCCGGCGAAATTCATCGTGCCGCTGTTGATGTTCACCAATCGTTCGAGCAGCGCGATCGCCGCAGCGGAACGTGCATCTACAGCACGAGCGATCGCGCGTTCGGTCGCAGTGAGCGAATCGGCGCGCGACGAGGTCGCCCGCGAAATCGTCGAGAGTGCGAACGATGACGTTGGAGCGAGCGCGGACGGGTGCAGCGATGTACTGAGCAGCGCCGCAGCAATCAGTGGCAGAAGTGGCATATGCGGAATCTATACGGAGTCTATGTGGGGCCTGTGGCGTGAAGCGTCTCCGCCGATGAATGTGGCCAATGGTTGTGGCCGATGGCGGTGGTCTATGGTTGTGGCGGTCGCTTGTCGTCGCCGATGGACGCCGCACCTGAGCGATACGGTTGAAAACCGCGCCCCCAATCCACGCCGATCACTTCGACATCGATCTTCGCGCCGTCGACGTGCACCACGACGTAATGGAACGGATTACCACCAGGTTCGAGCGACGGTCGCGCGAGATGCTCGAGGGTGACTTTCTCCGCCGCTGCTGCATTGCGATACGCGCGCAGATCGGGTTCGCCGGTGTAGGCGTACAGCGGCGCACCGCCGCCGCCACTTACGATCTGGTCGAGACGATGCGTGCCGGTCGCATCGGTGTATCGCTCAACCCAATGTTCGTACAGGTGTTCGTGCCCGGTCAGCAGCAGTCGAACATGATGCTGGCGAAAGAGCGGCATCCACTTGTTGCGGATGGCGAGCGCCTGCGTTTCAATCGTCGCGCCACCATGTGGTCCCGATGAAAACGGGGGATGGTGAAAGAAGAGCACGATGTTCACGAAGCGACGTCGATTCAATCCTTCGAGTTGCGATTTCACCCACGCAAACTGCACTGAGTCGTCAGGGATGTCGGAGTCGAACGCGACGAAGAAGCTGTTGCCGTAGCCGAACGCATACGTCGGATATCCATTCAGTCGACGCGGCGATCCTTCGGCCGGAATGAGGTTCGCGTTGGCGGTGAAGTAGTTTCGCAGGCCGGTCTGTCGCCGCACATCGTTGAGATTGGTTGACACGCCGACGTCATGGTTTCCGACGGACAGAAAGTACGGCACACCGCCGTCCTGCGTCAGCCGATTGATCAGTGGCACGTAGCTCACCGCGAGTTGGCGCGCACTACCACCATTCACCACCGCATCGCCACTCTGCAACACAAAGCGAATCGGATCAGTCGCGGCCGTCGCCTTGATGGTTTGCAACATCGACTCAACGACCAGGCGATGTTCGGCCTGGATATCATCGCCATCATGACGCCCGCGCGTGTCACCGTAAGCGATGAACGAGAATTTGGTGATCGCCGCCGTCGCCGCCTCAGACGGCAACGGTGCTTTGGGTGCAAGCGTGGCGACCAGAATCGTGTCACGCGCGGCTGCTGCGCCGGTTGCGCCAGCAGTCTGCGCTTGTAGTGCAAACGGCGCAGTAACTGTCATGACCGCGGTCACGAACCGTGTAGCGGTGCGGAGTCGATATTGGAGAGTCATGCCAATAGAATGCGAGTCGGACCCGCGGCTGCCTACCCCGTCACGTAATCGTGTTTGCGCTGGTACCACCCCCTGCACGGCTTGAACCGCATGGCAATACGAATCCTTGCAATCTCCGGTAGTCTGCGCACCGGTTCGTCAAACTCCGCGCTGGTGGCGACCGCGGTCGAGCTGTCCACAAGCGATGTAGTGCTACGCGCCTTTGACGGAATCGGACGGCTGCCGCACTTCAATCCCGATCTCGACGTCGATCCCGCCAGTGAGGCAGTCGCCGAATGGCGCTCGGCGCTGCGTGAAGCGGACGCCGTGTTGATCTCGACGCCCGAATACGCGCATGGTCTGCCCGGGGTACTCAAGAACGCACTCGACTGGATCGTGAGCAGCGGGGAGTTCATGAACAAACCGGTCGGCCTGTTGAACGCATCGGCGTTCTCGACGTATGCACAGGCGTCATTGGTCGAAACGCTCTCGGTGATGATGGCGATCATGGTCGATGGTGCGACCGTCACCGTGCCACTGAGTGGCCGACCGTCCGATGCAGCGGGCGTGCTGGCTCACACGGACGCCGTGCAAGCAATTCAGAGTGCGATCGCTGCGCTGCACCGGGCGATGGGAAGCAGCGCCACGGCCTGAGTCGAGACACGTCTGCGATCAGGCTGGTCCACTGCGAATGGTTGCTCCAGTCGCTACGATCCCGATCCTGCTACGCGCCGACCGGAATTGCCGGCGATGTCGGCACGCTTGGCACCTTTCGCCGGAACTCGTTGCGCAGCAGCAACAGACTGACGCCCATCTGCACAATCACGGTCACCACCGACAGGATCCACAGCTGATGCAAGTCAAATCCCGCGCGCGTTGAAAGCCAGATTGCGGGTAGTGCAAACGTCAGAACGCGCGTCGCGCTGCTGATCAACGACGGGATCGTGTTGCCGAGCGCCTGAAACATCCCCGAGCAAGTGAAGATGATTCCGGTGGCGACGAAATTCCACGAAATGATGTGCAGAAACTGACTGCCAACGGCAATCGCTGCAGCATCATGCGCAAACAATCTCACCAGCAAATCGGCGCGCCACTGACAGAGCAGCGTGAGCGCGAACATCAACACGGTGCCGAGGAGCGCCGCCGAACGGAACGTCTCGGCCGCACGGTCGTGGCGGCCGGCGCCCACATTCTGGCCAGCAACTGGTGCGGCCGCGAATGACAACGCCATCGCCGGCAGAAACACCGCCTGCATCACACGTGAACCAACGCCGTATCCCGCCTGCGCCTCGGCGCCAAAGCCGCGAATGATCCAGTAGATGGTCGCCGTGTTCACGAACATAAGTGCGAACTCACCACCAGCCGGCAAACCGATCTTGAGCACGCGCAGCCACACCGCAAGCCTCGGCTTGAGCATCGACGGATGAAAGCCCACAAACTTCTCGAGCGAGACGAAGTACCAGAGCAGCAACAGCACGCCAACAAGAATCGCGATTGAACTCGCCCATCCCGCGCCGGCGACACCGAGTGCGCGATTCGTAAACCATCCGGCAATGAGCACCGGTGCAAGCATCGCGTTGATGACGACCGTCAACATCTGCACGACCATGGTTGGCTTTGCGATGCCTGTGCCGCGCAACGCCGAGCCCATGGTCACCAGTGCAAACTGCAGCGCGAGCCCCGGTGTGTAGGCCCACAGATACGCCTTGCCCGCGGCAACCGTTGCTGCGTCCGCCGCGATCGTTCGCAGATACGCCTCGGAAAGTGCGAAGCCCGCGACAAACGTCATTACGGCAAATGCCAACGCCAGCAGCACACTCTGATTGAAGACGAGATTTGCGTCGTCGCGGTCCTTGCGTCCGGCCGCGTGCGAGATGAGCACCATCGTGCCGACGCCAAGAATCTGCGTCAGCGCCATGACGATGAATTGCACGTTGCCCGCTGCACTCACACCAGCGATCGCGGTGTCACCAAGCTTCGAGACGAAATAGAGGTCGATGAAATAGTAGAGCGTCTGGAACAGCATCCCCGCGGCCATGGGCAGCGCGATGCGAATGATGTGTTTCGGGATTGAGCCCTGCGTCAGGTCCTGCACGTTGCGCCTCGCGTCGATGAACGACTCATACTGTGTGTTGCACAGTTGCTACCGATGATCACAGCACTGCTGCGTGTAGGCTCAATCACAGCGTGGCTCACGCGGTGAACGCTACCTCGGCCAACTGCACCGCATGCTCGCGTAGATCCGCTGGCCACTCACGCGCAAACTCGCCAAACTTGTTTGCATCGCCTGCAAAGAGTGCCCGCGTCGCTTCTTCAAACCCTGGCTGGTTACCGAGCATTGACGACAGGAAGCGGTAGGCGGATTCTTGCGCACGACGTCGGCGATCGCGTTCCGTACTCGCGTTGCGCGCTTCCTCAACCAGTCGACGGATGGTGACCGACGCGCCGCCTCGTTGTTCGCTCAACCACTCCCAATGCCTCGGCAGCAGTGTGATCTCGCGTGCAACCACACCAAGCCGAGGTCGCCCGGGTCCTGGGCGAACGACATCGGGGAGCGAGGTAGACGCGGACTCACTTCCGTTCGTAGGCTGAGCGGGATCGGCCAAAACCACAGGGAGCCGCGCCAGCACCTCGTCCAGCGACCCACGAAGATCGAGCTCCAGCGGTTGACTGGTGACGGCGTCAAAGAGCAGCAACGGTCCGGGCATGCTGAGGTCCAGACACCGCTTGGCGGCGCGCGCCACCTCGACCAACCCGCCCGCTCCCATCCGTCGATCACCGTCAAAAACGATGTACTGATTTGCTACTGTGCTGTCCATCATGGGGTCGGTCCGAGGTTGTTGCGCGCTGGTGTCAACTGCTGGCAGATAATATCCGGATAATATTGTAGAGTCAATAGTAACCGGATGAAATTGGGGAGGGGCTGGGGTTGGGGACTGGGGACTGGGGACTGGGGGCTGGGGTTGAATACGTACTCGGCGGCTGTTTCTTGTCGATGCCGGCAGTACTTGGTTCGTCGGCCGTTTAAACTCCCCGCTCCCGCTCCCGCTCCCGCTCCCGCTCCCGCCACCCAGTCCCCAGTCCCCAGTCCCCAGTCCCCAGTCCCCAGTCCCCAGTCCCCAGTCCCCAGTCCCCAGTCCCCAGTCCCCAGTCCCCA
>JBKJTE010000376.1:0-5214 GCA_046590495.1 Gemmatimonas sp.
GACCTATTTGCTGCGGCATGACCCCGAGTACCGTCGTGTACGTCGCGAAGACCTGATCGAGGTCGGTCGACGAATTCGTCTCAAGCGGAATATCAGGCTGTTACTGCAGTGCCTGTCCGACGGCGTCGATGAGTCGACCTTCGACTTTTACGTCGTGTCGGCGGCGCCCGAGGAAGTCGTCCACTCCGCGCTGGCCGACCTGGTGCCGCGCGAGCACATCATTGGCACGCAGTTCCACTATCACCCGCAGTCGGGCGAGATCGAAGGGATCCGTCGCGTGCCGGCTGGCTACGGCAAGGTTGCCGCGGTTGATGCGCTGCGCGCCAGGCTCGGTGTCCCCGCTGAACGCGTGATCTATGTGGGTGATGGCTCGAGTGATCTGCACGTGATGCTGCACGTGAATCGCGGCGACGGACTGACGATCGCCGCCTCCGAAGCGCGCCATATCGCCCAGATCGCGCGTCGCACGATCATCAGCGAGGACGCACTGAGCGTGCTTGTCCCGGTGCTCGAGGAGCTGCTGGAATACGGCCCGGTGCAGATCCGTCGTCTCTTCGAGAGGTACGGCGTACTGATTCAGGAATGGGATCGGGCGCGGACCGACTGGCTGACGATCGGCACGGGCGTTGCGCCGCGCGACGTCACCGATGAGGTGGAGACGGCGGCGTAGTTGCATTTGCATGACGACAACGCGGCCCGAGCGCGAGTCCATGCTCCCAGGCCGTTGGCTATTTTCAGTACTTCATGACGATGGTCGCCCGAATAGTCCGCGCTGTCATGCGATAGTACTGCGCGTCGCCGAACTCACTCTCCGACACGGCGTCGCGACGATTACCAAGGTTGCGACCATCGACGCGCAGTTCGGTGTTGTGGACGCGATAGCCGATGCCGGCATCGATGGTGGTGAATGCCGGCACAAGCGCCGTATTACGCTTGTTGAGATACCGATCACCTGAGTAGTTGAGCGATGCGTGTCCGATCACGCCGTGTGCCGGTGAGAGCGTGACGCCCGCGGACGCGAGCGTCTTGGCGGACATTTCAAAGCGCTTGCCGCCGAGTTGCGTGGGCACGCCGCCAAACGCCTGCACGAAGTTGACGAATTTCGGATCGTGCACGCTGTACGTGGCGCGCACGGCGACTGCATGTGGCAGCATGATGTCAGAGGCGAGTTCCAGCCCCTGAAAGCGCGTGCTCCCTGCATTGATCAGCGCCGGCAGGTTGTTCACCACGGTCGACGTGACAAGGTTCTCGAAGTCCATGCGAAAGACACTGGCTTCGAAATCGAGACGAGCATCAGCGGCGACGATTTTCACGCCGCCTTCATAGCTGCGCGCTGTTTC
The DNA here is from genome assembly GCA_046590495.1 of Gemmatimonas sp. Lineage (GTDB taxonomy): Bacteria > Gemmatimonadota > Gemmatimonadetes > Gemmatimonadales > Gemmatimonadaceae > Gemmatimonas. The sequence continues at coordinate 1,341 of JBKJTE010000376.1, forward strand.
CGGATCGAGCACGCCTTCGTTTTCAGCGAGACTGAAGTCGAATGCCGCGGGCTTGAAGGTGTCACGAAAGTTGGCGAACGCGCGGACGTGATTGGCCCCCTGCTCCCACAAACCAACGATCGCGCCGACGCTACCGCTGGGCCGTGAGTGTGTGACTTCTTCACCGGCACCACGCTTTTCGGTGGTGGCGTTCAACCGAAGGCCGGCGTTGAGTGTGAAGCGCGTGGTCGGACGCCATTCAGCAGAGCCATAGGCGCCCACAAAGCGACGCTCGCTTTCCGCGTCCTTGTCGAGCAGCGAAGGCTCGGTGACCGAGGGTTTCGTCGCGCCGTTCAAGGGCGCCGAGTAGCTGAATGTTGCGCCCTTGCCTTCACCGGCTGCCATCAGGATGTCGGCACCGGCCATGAAGCGAACGTGCGAATACTCGGGCCAGATCAAGTGCGAATCGGCATAGAAGTCGTTGATGTCGATTTTTTCCTTGAACCCTGCTGCGTTGTTGGCCGTATTCGCGAGATCGACGAGAAATCCGCGAAACATTTCCAGCGACGAGTGTGTGAACGATGCGGTCGTCCCCCATGTCGTGCCGCGCATGATCGTCCGCTCAAAGCCGCCGTTGACCGCGAGGCGAACTTCGTTCATGTACGCGCCGGCCGGGTTGTAGTTGGCGTCGAGTGGCGTCGCCGCGGAGAGCACCTTTCCCTCACGCGGGTGCGGACTCGCCGGATCCTGTCCCAACACGTTGAGATCGGCCATCAGCCACGTCTTCGCGTTCGCCTGAACCTTGGACGTGCGCAGCAGTCCATGCCCGCGCGTGAACGAAGTACGATCGTCCTGAAAGCCCTGTCGATCGAAATCGGCACTGCCACGCGTGTTCCAATCAGCCTTTGAGGGAAGGACAAAATCGGCCGAGGCGCCACCGGTGCCGAAGTTGCCCCCGTACGCGCTGAAGTACGTCGCCTTGGCGGCCGACGCGTTGTGTACCACATGAATGACGCCGACGAACGAGGTGGCACCGTATGTGACCGGCGCCGCACCGCGCAAAACCTCGATGCGTTCGACATCGCGCAGGCTGAGCGTTGACGTGGCGGGGTTGAAGGCGCCTCCCCACGGAATGTTGTCGACCACGAGCAGGAACGCGTCGAACTCCCGGAGCCCCCAGAACTCGGGCACTGCACTCGCGGGTCCGTTGTCACCGCCCGGCGCAACTGCCACACCAGCGGCCAGCGAGAGCGCATCCCTCAGCGAGGTTGCGCCGCGAGCACGGAGCGACGTCCCGGAAATCACTTCGATCGACGCGGGCACATCGTGCGGCGCCTGCGGGACACGCGTGGCCACAACCTCTACCTGCGGAATAGTGATCGGCGCCTTGGTCGTATCGCGGCGCGCCTGCGCGGCGATCGGACTCGGCGCTGTGACTAGTGCGATCGTGCTGACGCCGATCATGAACAGGGGGACCCACCGCATCGTGTTGTTCCTTAGTTGAATTCTCAGGGGTGCGTATGACGCCAGAATGTGTGCCCTTCACCGACGCGGGATCGGTGGCACGATGCTCACATATTCATAATACGTTCATGTCGCGTGCAAGGTTGAGGCAGGCGCCGCGATGGGGCGACGCTCACGGCTCATTCTCGCAGGCGTCGCGCTGCCGGCCGAAGTTTTCCGAGAAACACCCGGGGCCGTCCTCCCGAAGTGGCGCCCCATTCTCGTAGGTTGTACCCATGCGCATCATGCTTGCCGAAGACGACCGTCAGCTCCGCACGTCGATCATGCGAGGGCTCAAGGAAGCGTCATACGAAGTCGAGCCGGCAGCGACCGGAACCGTCGCCGCCACACTCGCCGAATCGAAACAGTTCGACGCGATCATTCTGGACGTGCTGCTGCCTGGCATGAACGGACTCGATGTCTGTCGCGGCATTCGCGAGCGCGGCGATCGTGTGCCGATTCTGATGCTTACAGCGCTTGATGCCGTCGACCAGCGGATTGCCGGTCTCGATGCCGGTGCAGACGACTATCTCACCAAGCCGTTCGACTTTGGTGAACTGCTCGCGCGCCTACGCGCACTGGCGCGTCGCAGCAATGATGTGCTGTCGCCGCAGCTCACGGTCGGCGATCTGCACATCGACACCAAGCGACACGCCGTACGACGCAACCAACGGGACATCGTGCTGACCGGTCGCGAGTTCGCGCTGCTTGTCTATCTCGCCCGCAACTCGGGGCGCGTGGTGAGTCGCGCTGAACTGATGACGCATGTGTGGGACGATAATCGTACCGTCTACTCGAATATCATCGACGTGTACGCGGGCCGCCTGCGTCGAAGGATCGACGACGGCGAGGAGGTCGCACTGTTGACGACCGTCCACGGGAGCGGCTTCATGCTCGAAGTCCCCGATCCCGAAAAAGGCCCGCTGCGTCCACCACGGCGTAGCGCCGCGCGCAAAGCGGAGTAGGCTGATGGCACAGTGGCCAACGTCACTGCGGTCGCGATTGACGCTCTGGTACACCGCAATACTCGGCCTGCCACTGATCGTGTTCGCCGTGGTGTGTTACGTGAACATTCAGCGCACACTCGAACGTCGCACCGACGCCTTCATCGGTGATGCGTTGACCGCGTTTTCTCGCGAACTCGTCGCCGAACGCCGCGCTTCGCTCTCGGTGATTGACGCGATGAAGAGTGCCGTGACGGAAGTGCGCTTCAACGATCTGCGCATCGCGATTCTCGACAACGGCGGTACGGTCGTCGCGATGAACGAGATCGCGCAAGAAGACGCGATCGTCGAACGTCGGCCGTCGTCGGATATTGAGCAGCGCATGCTGACCGTGTTGCGCGCACACGATCTGTCCGAAGAGCTCGCGCTCACGGTCGCGACCGAGGTCGGCGAGTTCCGTCTGTTATCGCGTCCGTTTGCGATCGACACGCAAAACTTTCGGTTGACGGGCGCATACGCGCTGACCGATATCGACGAGGTCCTCGGACGGGTGCGCGAGATGTTTCTTGTCGCCATTCCACTGCTGTTGCTGTGCGCCGCGACGGGGGGATACCTGTTGGCGCGACGCAGTCTCGCGCCGGTCACCTCGATGACGGCGCGTGTCGCCGAAATCAGCGCCAGCAACATGCATGAACGGTTATCGGTTGGTGGAGGCGACGAACTGGTTGGACTGGCGAGCGTGGTGAATGGATTACTCGACCGACTCGAGCAGTCCTTCTCGCAGCAACGGCGCTTTGTGACTGACGCATCGCACGAACTGCGCACACCGACTGCGGTCGTGCGGACGGAAACCGATATCACGCTCTCGCGCGAGCATCGTACCGAAGACGAGTATCGCGCATCGGTCACGATCATACAGGACGCCGCACGTCGGCTCACGCGCATCGTCGACGACCTGTTTCTGCTGGCACGCGCGGACTCCGGCCATCTCGCCACTCGCAGCGAACGGCTGTACCTCGAAGATCTGGTACACGACGCGACCCGTGCCGTGCGCTCGGTCGCGAGTCAACGCGGGGTGCAAGTGGAATTGCGCGATGTTGTCGAAGCTCCATTTCACGGAGACGCCGACCTACTCGGCCGCCTCGTGCTCAACCTGCTCGACAACGCGATCAAGTATTCGCCGCCCGAAGGGTCTGTCGACGTGTCGCTTGCGCGTGTCAACGGACACTATGAAATCCGTGTCATCGACTCGGGGCCCGGCATTCCTGCCGAGGCACATGAGCGCGTTTTTGAACGCTTCTTTCGCGTGGACTCTGCGCGCTCGCGTACGGAAAACAGTTCGACGAGTGGCGCGGGGCTGGGGCTGAGCATCGCACGTCGGATCGCGGAACTGCATGCGGGGAGCATCACGATCGGCGAGTCGAGGCCTGGTAGGACGGAGTTTGTGG
>JBKJTE010000042.1:0-24406 GCA_046590495.1 Gemmatimonas sp.
TCGTGGCCAGCGGTTCACGATCTCAGCCCACTAGATTGTCCCGTCGCACCACGCCGTCCGTTCCGTCCTCACGACCAGTCTCCGTATGGCACCGCAGTTCATTTACGTGATGAAGAAATTGCGCAAGGTCGTTCCGCCTTCGCGCATCATTCTTGACGATATCTGGCTTTCGTTTTATCCCGGCGCGAAAATCGGCGTGCTGGGCGCGAACGGCGCGGGTAAGTCGTCGCTTCTGCGCATCATGGCGGGCGTCGACCAGGATTTTCAGGGCGAGGCGTGGGCCGCGCAGGGCACCAAGATCGGGTATCTGCCGCAGGAACCGCAGCTCGATGAAACGCTCGATGTGCGCGGTAACGTCGAGATTGCGATCAAGGCGCAGCGCGATCTGCTGAACGAGTTCAACGACATCAGCATGAAGTTCGCTGAGCCGATGGACGACATCGCGATGGACAAGTTGCTGGCGCGTCAGAGTGTCGTGCAGGAGCGCATCGATACGCTCGATTTGTGGAATCTCGATAACAAGATCGAGATTGCGATGGATGCGCTGCGTCTGCCGCCTGGTGACGCGGATGTGAAGACGTTGTCCGGTGGCGAGCGTCGCCGTGTCGCGTTGTGTCGGGTGCTGCTGGAACAGCCGGACATGCTCCTGCTCGACGAACCGACGAATCACCTGGACGCCGAAAGCGTTGCGTGGTTAGAGCGGTTTCTCGCGGACTTTCCGGGAACCGTCGTTGCGATCACCCACGACCGGTATTTTCTCGACAACGTGGCGCAGTGGATTCTGGAACTCGATCGCGGCAAGGGCATTCCGTGGGAAGGGAATTACTCGAGCTGGCTCGATCAAAAGAGAAATCGTCTGCAGCAGGAAGAGAAGACGGAGTCGGCGCGTCAGCGCGCACTGCAGCGTGAGCTCGAGTGGGTGCGCATGACTCCACGCGCGCGTCAGGCCAAGAACAAGGCGCGCGTGCAGGCGTTCGAGGAGTTGGAGAGCGAAGAGCAGCAGGAAAAGGTGACGACCAACGAAATCGTCATTCCTGTGCCGCCGCGTTTGGGCAACGATGTGGTCATCGCGAAGGGCGTGACGAAAGCCTACGGCGACAAGCTGTTGTACGACGATCTGTCGTTCTCGCTGCCGCGTGGTGGCATTGTTGGTGTGATTGGTCCGAACGGCGCTGGTAAGACGACGCTATTCCGCATGATCATCGGCACGGAAGGCCCCGATGCAGGTTCGCTCAAAACAGGTGAGACGGTGCATCTGGGGTACGTCGACCAGTCCCGCACACTCGACCCGACCAAGAGTGCTTGGCAGGAAATCTCGGGCGGCGTGGAGTTGATCACGGTCGGCAAGCGTGAGATGAATTCACGCGCGTATCTGTCGTCGTTCAACTTCAAGGGGAACGATCAGCAGAAGAAGGTCGGCGATCTGTCGGGTGGTGAGCGCAATCGTCTGCATTTGGCCAAGACGTTGATGGCGGGGGCGAATGTGTTGCTGCTCGACGAACCGACGAACGATCTCGACGTCGACACGTTGCGCGCGCTGGAAGTTGCGCTGCTTGATTTCGCCGGATGCGCTGTGGTGATCAGCCACGATCGGTGGTTTCTCGATCGGATCGCGACGCATATTCTCGCGTTCGAGGGCGATTCGGAGACGGTGTGGTTCGAGGGGAACTACGGCGCGTACATCGACGACCTGAAACGGCGGAAGGGCGCGGATGCCGATCAGCCGCACCGGATCAAGTACAAGCCGCTGGTTCGGAAGTAGGGCGGAGTTTCGCGCAGGACCGGCGCGAACCGAGGGTGTTCCAGTCGCCGCTTGCTGCTTGTCGCACCGGCAGGCGCGCAAGCGCGCCGCCGAGTGCTCCGGCGCAGAGGCGGCCTTGGAACACCCTCGTTCGCTTGGTGGGCGGGAGTCCGAACAAGCCTACGAGAGTGCTCCGGCGCAGAGGCGGCTTTGGAACACCCTCGTTCGCTTGGTGGGCAGGAGTCCGAACAAGCCTACGGTGCGCCGAGTCCAGCGTATCGGTCGAAGTCGTTCCGCTCCGCTGTGAGCAGCAGCATGAGCTTGGGATGAATGAAGAGTTTCTCCTTGGTGACCGAGCCCTCCGTCAGTACACCGGCGGACACCAAGTGCTTGAGGTACACTGAGGCGGTCTGCCGTTTGGCGATGCCGCGCTCCGTGACGTTGCTGATGCGGCAGTAGGGAAGTTCGAAGATCAGCGCTACCAGTTCGTGGCTGTAGATCTTGGGAAGCGCGTGCCTCACGTAATCCGCGGTGTGCGCCTGCAACGCGCGAATCGCGGCAATCTTGGCTGTGGTCCATCGCGCGGTCTCTTCGATACCGCCAATGATGTACAGCAACCATGCTTCCCAGTCTTGATCGCTCGTGATGCGCAGCAACAGTCGATAGTAGTCCGACCGATTGTTGTTGATGTAGCGACTGAGGTAAAGGATGGGCAGCGTGAGCAGGTCCTGCTCGATCATGAACAGGCTATTGAGCACGCGACCGGTCCTCCCGTTGCCATCGGTGAACGGATGAATGGCTTCGAACTGGTAATGCCCGATGGCCATCCGGACCAATGGATCGAGATGCGTGGCCTCGTGCATGAAGCGCTCCCAATTCGCGAGTTTTTCGCGCAGGAGCGTTTCCCCCTCTGGTGGTGTGTACACGGCTTCGTTGGTAACGGCGTTCCTGAGCGCCGTTCCAGGAAGGCGTCGTACGGTCATCTCCACACCCTTGATCCGACTGCAGACGACTTCGGCGGTGCGTGTCGTCAACGGGTGAGTGGCGAGCGCACGATATCCCTCAAACAGCGCGCGACTGTAGCGGAGCGCCTCTTTGGTCGCCGCGTCGGCATGCGCTTCATCGTTAACGTGTCGAAACAGCTCGTCCGTGGTGGTGACGACGTTTTCGATTTCCGAGCTCGCCCCTGCTTCGAGCAAAGGTAAAGTCCCGATGAGGACTGACTGATTGGGGATGAGTTCGGCTGCCTGCCGTAGCTCCGCTATGGCGGCTCGGGCGCCGATACACCGCTTCAGAACCGCCTTGGTCTCGACGTCAATGCTCGGCGGCAGATCGGGGAGCGCGTTGTACGGACGGTCGGGCCGCCAGTCACTCAATCGAGTGTCGATGTTTTCGATATTTTTCGACATGACGGTAACCAATGTCGATTCCATCGACATGGCAAGGCGCACATGTCGATTATACGCGCGTTCTTCGACATATTGTGGCGGTGTGTCGATGCCGGCGACATGGCCTCAAGGGAGTGATGGCGCTCTTCGGAGAGGAGCTGTATCCCGTACCGTCTAAACAACCAGGCAGCTGGGTTCGCTTGTCCGATTTTCGCCGTGCGTTCATTTCGGCTCCCGTGCTCGTCCAATCACTCCGCTCTTGGCCCTCATGCCCCGACTCTCACCTGCGTGCAGCGCCTTCCTCGCGATGGCCGTCGCAACCTTTTGCAGCGCGCCCGCGCCCGCGCTCCACGCCCAGCGCAACCCGCTCCCCGACGTGAAAATCCGCTGGGACCGCATGTGTCAGATCCGCAAGGAAAAGTTCGACCACATCCTGCCGGAAGCGATGCGCGAGAACGGGATCGACATGTGGATCGTCGCGCAGAAGGAAGGGCACGACGATCCGCTCGCACCGCTACTGGGCCCGGGCTACACGGGCACGGTCGGCTACTTCGTCTTCACCGATCGCGGTGGTGATCACATTGAGCGGGCCGCGTTGGGAATTACCGACCACCATCGCGAACTGTGCGGTGCATACGACATTCCCGACGGCGATACCGACCTGCTCAAGTTCGTCACGGCGCGAAATCCCAAGCGCATCGGCATCAACACGTCGACGGAAATGGGGCTCGCCGATGGCCTCACGAAAACCATTCACGACCATCTCGTGAAAACGCTCGGGGCCCAGTTCGCGTCGCGTCTGGTCAGCGCCGAAAAGATGGTGTCCGATTTCTCGTCGCGACGCACGGCCTCGGAAATTGTGGCGTTCGGCGAAGCCGGTGAGATGGGACGGCAGATCGCCGAGCGCGCGCTATCGAACGAAGTAATCACGCCCGGCGTCACCACGCTCGCCGACGTCGCGTGGTGGATCGAGCAGCAGCAGTACGAACGCCACCTCGGCAGTTCGTTCAATGTGCCCTCGGTCTACATCACCGGACCGAACGGCATCGAGGCGACGAGCAACGATCGCATCATCCAGCGCGGTGACCTGATCATGCTCGACTTTGGTGTCGGATACCTCAGCATGTGGACCGACCAGAAGCGCATCGCGTACGTGCTCAAGCCAGGCGAAACGAAGCTGCCGGAGAGCTACCAGCGCGCCTTCGACAACGCGGTCCGCGTGCGCGACGTGATTCATCGCACCGCGCGCCCGGGCAAGACGGCGCAGCTCATGATGGATGGCATCAACGCGGCCATCGTGAAGGCCGGAATTCTGCAGATGCGCGGCTTCAACCAGCCGCGCGCCGACGACAGTGTCGAGTTCATCATCGGGTGCCACTCGGTCGGCGACTGGGGACACGGCATCGGCCCGTCGATGGCCTTCTTCAATCCCGGCCGACTCACCTACGAGATGCGTCCGTCCAACCTCTTTTCGATCGAGCTGTTTGCGTACACGCCGATTCCCGAATGGGGAGGCAAGAAACTCCGCATCCCACTCGAGGACGACGCGACGATCACGACGCGCGGCGTGGAGTGGGTGTATCCCGTGAATCCGCGGATCATTCTCGTGAAGTAGCCATGGCCGCGCCGCGCCTACCTGCCGGCCTTGAGCACGCTGAACGCCGCGAATGTCGCCAAGGGGAGCGCTATATCAAGCGTCCAGAAGATCTGCATGGGTCGGTCGCCCGAAATGTCGCCTGCTCGAGCAATGCTCACGGCGCCACACGCAACGAACGCATGGCGTGGAGATTCGCGCACGAACAGCTGAAAACTCCATCCGTTCGTCATGCTCTCGATGTATCGCTTGCCGGCGTTCGTCTCCGGCCCTGCGCTGTTCTGTGTCTCCCAATGAAAGCGCGTTGGGCTGACGGCGTAATCGTGATACGCGACCTGATCGCGAAACCCGTCCGACTTGTCGAGCGTGACGAACAGGACTTCGACCTTACGCTCGGCGAGTCTAACCACGCCTTCCCGGGATGCCGGCCGTGCGGACGCGGTGTGCAGACCGATCCCGGTGAGAATCTCCCGTCGCTCGTAACGCGCGTGAAGAACCAGCGGCACGTCTTCGAAGCCTGGAATCTGCCGCGGCATGATACGACTGCGTGACTCCAGAACGTCTGCGACTTCGTGGAGTTCAGCCAGTGCGTTCGGCGTTTGAGAAAGGCGCTGCACGAAGTCATCGGATGTCGTGATGCCGCGGTGCTCCAGTTGATAGGCGAGCATCTGCGTGCGCTGCTCTTCGTCACGCGACGAGGGCGCGTAGCGTGCGCCCGACTCCGCGACACGGCGAATGACGCTGATCTGCGTGGGGTCATCGACATGCAGCAGATGACGAAACGAGCGTGACATGCTCGCCTCTGCTTCGCTCATGGCGCCGGCAGGAAGCAGTCCGGCCGCGACACGCAACGGCGTCCAGCCGCTCGGCCGAGCTTCGCGGTACACCTCCGCCGGTTCGATCTCCTGCTCATGGAGGAAGTCTGCGAGTCGAACCGAGACACGTCCTTTCACCGCTGCGTAGGCCTGCAGCTCGGAACGCAGCCTGCTCCACGTTTGCTGCGCGACCGAACGGAGATTGGTGAGAATGCGCTCACGTGCCTGCGCCTCGAGGTGGATGTGGCATCCACTCGGCAGCGTGGCAAATCCTCCTTCGACTCCTTCCAGCACTTCGCGCCGGCTCAGACCAGTGATGGATGAAATCAGCCTGTCGAAGCGAAAGTCCGCTCGATGGCGTCCGACGAAGTCGAGCACCAGACAGCTGCTTTTGTCCTCGGAAAGTCGTAACCCGCGACCAAGTTGCTGCTGAAAGACGAGCGCACTCTGTGTAGGACGCAGGAAGAGCAGCGTGTCGACGCTCGGGAGATCCACGCCCTCGTTGTACAGGTCGACCGTGACGATTGCGCAGACGTCCCCCCGCGAGAGGGACTGCGGAGCTTTCAATCGCTCCTCTGCTGTCGATTCGCCCGTCAGGCAGATCACCGGCAATCCAGCGTTAGCGAACTGCTGCGTCATGAACCGTGCATGATCCACCGAGACACAGAACACCAGTGCTCGCGTTCGCCGCGCGTCGCCGGACAGGCGGCCCCACTCATTGATGACCATGCGGGCGCGTGCATGATTGCCTGTGAGCAATTGATTCAGCGCCGCGCTCTCGCCAGGCGCATTCCACGGCACCTCGGAGAAGTCCGTCTCGTCGTTGCAGGCGAAATACTCGAACGGTGCAAGCAGCTGCAGGTCGAGGGCGTGCCACAGTCGCAGCTCTGCCGCCGGTGATCCATCAGGACGCGAGTGGAAGTACGATGCGATCGGCTTGCCATCGGTGCGCTCAGGCGTTGCGGTGAGCCCGAGCAGAATGCGCGGCTCCACTGATCGTGCAAGTGCGTCGAACTGGGGCGCTGCGATGCGATGACACTCATCGATCACCACAGTGTGCCAGTATTCACGGCCGAAGCGCTCGACAATGCCCTGTGAGGTGAGGCTCTGCACGCTCGCAAACAGGTGGTCGTGCGACGCAGGCTGCTGACCACCCGCCAGGAGTGCGCCAAAACCATGATCGCGCAACACGGCGCGATACGTGTTCAGCGCCTGTCGGAGCAGCTCCTCTCGGTGCGATACGAACAGCAGCCGTGGACGGGATCCGAGCTGTCTCGTTTGCTCCTTGTAGTCGAGCGCCGCCATGACAGTCTTGCCCGTGCCCGTCGCTGCAACAAGCAAATTTCGTGTACGACCATGCGCGCGCTCGAACGCCAGCTGCTCCAGTATGTCCTTCTGGTATTGCTTTGCGGTAATGTCGAACAGGACCGGAGTGGTGCTGTTGGAGCTGGATGTTTCGCTACGGAGCGCCGAGGCAAGTGCGCGGTGACTGGACTCGTCGTTCGGATCGTACGTGGTGAACTCGGTGTCCTCCCAGAGCGTCTCGAAGTGCGCCTTTGCACGATCGAAGATGACGCGCTGGGTGTGTTCGGTGAGCTTCACCGTCCATTCAAGTCCACCGAGCAACGCAGCACCGGAGAGGTTTGCACTGCCGATGTACGCCGAGCCGAAGCCAGTGGCGCGGTGGAAGATCCACGCCTTGGCGTGCAGGCGCGTCCGACGACCGTCGAGCGACACTTTGACCGTGCAGCCTGTCAGCTTGGCGAGCATGTCGAGCGCCGCCTGTTCCGTCGCACCGGTGTACGTCGTAGTGAGCACACGAATTCGTGTGCGCGGACTACCGGTGGCGTCTGGGGCCGTCACGCGCTGCAGCACGTCCATCAACTTCCGCACACCAGAGACCGTGATGAAGCTGACGAGGATGTCGATCTGATCGCAGTCGGCAGCCTCGCGCTGTATTTCACGGAAGAGTGAAGGCGACGCCTTGGCGGCTGTGAAGAGCCACGGAGCGCGCAGGCCCGTCTCGGGCAGGAGTACCGGATCTCCTCCGGCGCGTACGGCCTTGAGCCTTCGCGGTGGAATCTGTGGTAGCGCAATGACGCTGTCGGGATCGGACCGTGACACCGTGCGAAGATGCGCCAGCAGCCCCACCACAAGTTCGAGTTGCTTTTGAAGGGAGTCGTCCGGTCGAGCAGCCGCGGTCACGAGTAGTCGCGAGAGTGTGTTCGCCATCAGGTCAAGCAGATGGCTGGTGGCATCGCTTGACGTCACGTCTTCCACGTGGGCGGCGCTTCCGGCATCCGCCACGCGCACTGCGTTCGCGTCGGTGATCAGCGCGTCATACAGACCAAACGGAAGGCTCATTGAACGTGTTGCAGTTGTCGTACGAATTTCGCGTCACTCGGCGCGAGTGGGAGGTGCGTCACTTCGGCGAGGTTCACCCAGCGAATCGCTGCGTGTTCGAGACACTGAGGCTCGCCGTCGATCTCCACCGGCACGAACACGATGATGAACGGGGAATCCGGATCGCTCGCGGAGTACAGCTCAGCGCCTACACTCCGCACACGCACACCCAATTCTTCGACGAGCTCGCGCTCGATGCACTCTGCGTCGCCTTCGCCGGGCTCGCACTTCCCGCCGGGAAATTCCCACAGCCCGCCATGGCGTTTGTGCGCCGGCCTCTGGCAGATCAATAGCGTGTCACCGCGACGTATCACGGCGGCCATCACTCGTTGTGTGGTCGGGGGCATCGCGAAGAGAATGCAGCTGTGCTCGGTGGTTAACCAGGGCAAGCTCTTCGTTTCGTATTTCCGCCTGCATGGATCTCCGCGCGTCTACTGGTCGCGCTACAGCGACGCCTTCCTCGATGCCCTCACCACCACGGTCACGCACTCCGGGACGCGCTGCCGCCTTATTTCCGCGACCGCCGTTGCGCGAAGAGCCAATCGGTGAACTCCTTTGACGCATACGTGGCATCCCACGAGTTGTGATCGATGCCCAGATATTCCGTGTAGCGCGCCTTCGCACCGAGCGCTTTGAAGGCCGCCGCCGGTTCGCGTGAGCCGGCCACCGGCACGACGCGGTCCATTTCGCCGTGGAAGATCCAGATCGGCACATCGCGCAGCTGACGCGCCAGCGCGGCGTCGTGCGGACCACTGTCGTTCGGCACGACGGGCTGTGCCGAGAAGCGGGGCGACGGCGAAATCCAGGCGCAGATCGGTGCCACGGCCGCGAAAAGCCGAGGATTCCGATACGCGATGTACCACGTCCCACGCCCGCCCATCGACAGACCTGTGAGATAGACGCGATCGGCATCGACCTTGTACTCCGCCATCGTCTGGCGCAGCGCGAGCATTGCGGCGTCGGCCGGACCATCTGCCCAGACGGAATCTGTCGGCACCTGCGGGAAGATGATGATCGCCGGGAATCGGGCCGGGTCCTGTCGAACCGCCGGTGCGAGTCCGACGGTCGTCTGGCGAATGCCATCCGAGCCCCGCTCACCGGCACCATGCAGTGCGAGAATCACCGGCCAATCGGTGCGCGACGCGTACTCGACCGGGACGTACACCTGATACCGGAAAGCGCGGCCGCGAACCGTTGCGACGCGGTCGAGGAAGCCGGTCTCGACGCGCTGCGACGTCGCTTCCTGAACAGGAACGGTCACGAGCGCAAGAATGGCGAGGACGAGGTGACGCATGGGAGGATGCTCCGAGAGCGTGGGTGGGGATCGTGTAGCATATCTATCGACAGAGATGGCGAGTCGGCAGCGCCGGCAGCCCCTGCTCGGCGACCCCCGGCACCCGAGGAGTATTTGCGGGACGGCACGGCTATTGATGTCCTTGGTGTTCACGAGTTGGTCACACCCATTCACACCAACGTGGAGCTGCACAATGAGCACAGACGGTACCCGCAAGATCCTGATCGCCAGTTTCCTCGACACATCGGGCGCAAAGCGCTCGCTCGAACTGCTCAAGAGCGCGTCCCTCGGGCTCGGCAACACAGCGATCGTCACCCGCGACGCGGAAGGGAAGGTCGACTTCACCGAGTCCGCAGACTGGGGGATCGGTAAGAGCGCGCTGGTCGGCGCCATTGCTGGGCTGCTGCTGCCGGGCGTTGGAACGATCACCATGGCCGCCGGCGGTGCACTGGCCGCCTACTTCATCGATCTCGGCTTCCCCGACGCGTTGCTGAAGCAGATGGGGGAGGGGCTGAGCACCAACACATCCGTGCTGGTCGCGCTGGTCGAGGAGACGAGCTTGGCGCGTGCAACGGACGTCATTGTGCAGGCGTCGGGCACCATCGCAGGCACAAGCGGCGAGACTGATCTGGCCTCCGCGATGGCCTCGATCGCGCGCCACTAGTCAGGACCGGCTCGGGCCGAGGGCGTGTCGCCAGTCGGTGAGATCAGCAGGCTCTGATTGGCGTTCACGTCGAGCGAATGAGATCCCTCAGCTCAGTCGGCACCAGGCACCTCCATGCTTCTTCGATCACAATTTCGAGCGTGTCGCGCGGGATTTCGTCGAGACGAATGAGTACCGCCGGGAAACCGTTGTAGTGCGGCTCCGTGAAGAACACGCGCGGATCGCTGACGATCATCATGTCTCGTTCGGCCACGCTGCGCGTGCGTGCCGCGATCACGGTCGTGCTCGGGACGCGCGCTTTTTTGGGATGCACGCGCTCCTTCCACGACCAGACGAAGCCTTTGTGCTTGTCTTTGACGGTCACGAAGAAGGCAAACGTATCTTCGCCCTCGTCAGCGCCAGGAAGCGACAGCGCAATCTGCCGGACGTCGTCTTGTGTCATACGAAGTTCCTTGGCGAAGTGCAGCAAGCGGCGACTGGGCGACCCTGCGGCGTGGGGACGCCCCAGACCAAGCCAATCCCTACTTCGCCGCTGTCGGAAACATCGGCAGCTTCGCGACGTCGCGCTGGTCGTGTTGAATGATGACCGTCGCCTTGAGGTTCTTGGCGATCTGTTTGAAACGATCGATCGACGCGAGTGATGCCGCGCGATCGGTGTTGAAAGTCGGGATGCCGTTGCTGTCGTAGTTCTCGCGGAAGTGCGAGAGGTCGCCGGTGATCAGCACGTTCCCCATCTCCCTGAGCTTGACCAGCAGACTGTGATGACCCGGCGTGTGTCCGGGCATGTTGAGCACAATCACACTGCCGTCGCCGAATACATCCTTGTCGGCCGTGAGTGGCTCGACCTTGCCGCCGCCACTGATCCATGGTGCGAACGCCGCAGGGTTCGTTGCGCTTGAAAGCTTGGGATCGCTGATGACCTCCCAATCTCCTTTGCCGATGAGCAACGTTGATTGCGGGAACGAACCGGTCTGACCGACGTGATCGCCATGATAGTGGCTGATGCCGACGAACTTCACACTGGCCGGTGTCAGGCTGAGCAACGTGAGCAGTTCGACGAGACTCTGCTTTGGTGCGGTAACGGCTGGCCCTTTGGCGAAGCCGGTATCCCAGATCAGATAGTCGTCGTTGTGGCGAATGAGGTAGCAGCTGTAGGTGAGCTGCACCATGACCCCACTGAACGCATACGTATCAGAGAAACGGAGGCCGACATCGGTTGGCGGCGCGTTTGTACCGCACGGAAGTCGCGTGAGCGTGACGGTCGCGGGCGGCGCGGCAGCGGGTGCCGACTGTGCGGACGCACGGCTGCTCCCCGACGCGGAAACAACGGCGCCGAGCGCTAGTGACGTCAGAATACGCGACGTGATAGTCGTGAACGTGCGGGTCATGCGAATGCCTCGATGTGGTGCGGTTGGTGGCCTGCGAGATGACAGTAACTGAATAGTGCACGGCACCACTTCCGAGCGCGAATCAGGGGCGCGTCTCGCCCTCGGCACTGGTTACGGTGCGCTCGAGCCGACCAGTCGTTCGATGGCGCGCAACCCTTCGTCGCCGATATCGAGACTGTGCTCATTCACGTACAGCGCGATGTGCTGCGCTTGAACTTCCGGCGACATCTCCTGCGCGTGCTGCTGCACATACGCGCGACTCGCATCGGGATGATCGAAGGCGTACTGCACACTGGCGCGAATGGCACGTTCCGCTGCGCGCATGGTTGCGTCGTCGAGATCGCTACGCGCGCAAATGCCGGCCAGTGGCACGGGCAGCTGTGTCTCCTGCTCCCACCAGTCGCCCAGATCAATGGCTTTGTGCAGGCCGTGCTGCATGTACGTGAAACGACTCTCGTGAATGATGAGTCCCGCGTCGACTTCGCCTGATTCGACTGCGTTGAGAATTCGATCGTAGCGCAGTTCGACGACGTTATCGAGTGCGGGGGCAGCGAGTCGGAGCAGGCGATACGCCGTGGTTTCGCGACCGGGAATGGCGACACGTCCGCGCACGGCTTCAGCGAGTGACTTCGGTGCACGCGTCACCACGAGCGGCCCGACGCCATGCCCAAGTGCGGCACCGCTGCGCAGCAGGCGATAGCGATCGCCGACCGCCGCGAACGCGCCAACACTCATCTTGGTGAGATCGAACTCGCATGTGTGTGCACGTCGATTGAGCTCTTCGATATCGAGCAGCACGGGCGTGATGCGGAACGGTGCGTCAATGAGTCCGTGCGCCAGCGCATGGAACGCGAACGTATCGTTGGGGCAGGGCGAGTAGCCGAAGGTCAGTTCACGCATGTCACGCACTGTTCGGCTGATGCAGCGATTGCTGAATGGCGGCGACGAGTAATGGTGTGATCGCGGTGATTGCGGCGAACGCTTCGTCAAAGCGCCAACGTGCTCGGTCGTGTTCTTCGATGTCGTTGGAGATCGCCCGCACTTCGATGGCTGGAATTCCCGCCAACTGCGCGGCGCGCAGCACGCCGAAACCCTCCATCGCTTCAACGTCCGTAGCGGAATCAAGCGCGAAATCCATAGTGGCATCAACGCCCGCATGAACCTCGGCATGGTGATGGGACGTGCCACCAACACGCGCGGTCGTTCCGATCGCTCGCACCGCCATGGCTGGAAACGCATGGCATAGCGCAGCGAGCAGCGATGGCGACGCCGAGACCCGGCGCGGTGCCCACGCCGAATGAGCGCTCACGTCGCAGTACACTGCCTCGCCACCGATCACGATTGCGGGCGGTGCGAGCCTGCGACCGCGCCGGGCGCCGGCGATGCCGACGTGCAGGATAGCGGACGGTTTGTGCAAAGCGATGGCCGTCGCAGTCGCGGCAGCCGCCTCGACGGGGCCGACACCGCATTGCAGCGTGAGCCAGCCATCGGCCGGCGCGAGCTCACGCGCGGTCGCGGCCACCACCAAAATTCGGGTGTCCCGACTCAGCGTTCCCATCCGCATTTCCATCGGCGGTTCCACCGAAATCTCCCTCGCAAGGTTCGTTGCCGGGTTCGGCGGAGTATTCGTCGGAATAATCGTCGGAATAGTCGTCGGAATAGTCGTCGGAGTATACGGCGGAGTATTCATCTCACCGGTGGAGTCTAAGCGGCGACTACGTTGGCGACGAGCGCGGTGCGGGATCGGTGTTTGACGTCAGCCGGCGCGTACCCTGACGAACGGCGAAAATCGGCGCCAATGTTGGCCGGCGTTGCCGCACCGCGGCCCGCGTCCAACAGCTTCTGACACCTTCACTCTGACCATACGGAGCGATGATGGCCGATCGTCGTACACGCCGAGAATTCATGGGGCTCACCGTTGCCGGTACGGCCGGTGCGCTGACACCATCGTGGCTTGGTGCAGCGTCAAGCGCGTTTGCCTCGAGCGGTGCACTCGATCCTGACCTCGTCGTCGTGAACGCCAAGGTCTACACGATGGAGAGTGCGACTCCGCGTGCGCAGGCGTTTGCAGTGAGCGGCGGGCGATTCGTCGCGATTGGTACGACCGCAGAAATACGGTCGCTGGTACGCAAACGGACGCAGTTGATCGATGCAAAAGGCATGACGATTCTACCGGGGTTTATCGACACGCATAATCATCCGATCGGCACCACGCTGCTTTATGACGTGCTCGTGGGGAATCCATTCGAAGTGGAGTTCGTCACGATCGACAGCATCATCACGAAGCTGCGCGAGAAGGCCCGCACCACGCCACCGGGCATGTGGGTCGACGGATACTTTCACGACGATACGAAGCTCAAGGACAAGCGATCGCTGACGGTGCGCGATCTGGATCTCGTCAGTACGGAACATCCGGTGTGCGTACACCACCGCGGCGGACATACGGCGTTCTACAACAGCAAGGCCTTCGCGTTGGCCAACGTCACCAAGGTGACGGTCGCGCCCGCAGGCGGCACGTTCGACAAGGATTCGAATGGCGAACTGAATGGCCGCGTTACAGATCGCGCAATGAACATGCTAAGCGCGGCCGGCAAACGACGCGAATACAGTGTCGCCGAGAACGACATGCGGGAGCGCGATGGCATGGCGCACATCTCGAAGCAGTTCGTGCGCTACGGACTCACGACGGTGCACCATCAGAGTGGTGACCTGGCGGCGATTCAGGATGTCCGCGCGCGTGGAGACCTCAGGCACCGCGTAAGCTACGAAGCCAACGGGCGCATGCTCGAATCGATGATCACGAACGGCATTCGCACGGGTTTCGGTGACGACTAGATTCGTTTTGGTGCGACGTCCGAGCACACGGTCGACGGTTCCTTCTCCGAGCGCACGATGGCGATGAGCGAACCGTACGCGGGCACCACATACAAGGGGAACATCACCGAACCGCAGCCGGAACTCGATGCCTGGGTGGAGCGCGTGCATCGCGCGGGGATTCAGGTGAACTGTCACGCGAATGGCGACGTCGCCATCGACATGTATCTCACGGCATTCGAACGCGCGCAACAGAAGTTTCCGCGTTCCGATGCACGCCCCAAGATCACGCACTGCACGTTGATCAACGACAGTCTGGTGAAGCGGATCAAGGCGCTCGACGCGATACCGGCGATGTTCACGACGTACGCGTACTACAACACCGACAAGTTCCCCTTCTATGGCGAAACATTGATGAAACGCGCGATGGCCTATCGCACGATGCTCGACGCTGGTGTGCATGTCGCTGCAGGATCGGATTTTTATCCCGGGCCGTTTGCGGCGCTGATGGGCATTCAGGGGATGGTGACGCGCACCGGGTGGGACGGTACAACGTGGGGCGCGAACCAGCGCATTTCGGTCGACGACGCGATCCGCGTCAACACGTTGCATGGCGCGTATGCCGCGCACGAGGAATCGATCAAGGGGTCAATCGCGGTTGGCAAGCTCGCTGACTTTGTGGTGCTGGCCGACGATCCGCACACGGTCAAGCCGGATGTGATCAAGGACGTCGCGATTGTGCGCACGGTCGTTGGTGGGGCGACGGTGCATCAGGCGTAACTGGCGCTCTGGGGTTTGGTGCACGGGCCGCTCGGCCGTAGGGTGGACCAGTCGCCGCTTGCTGCTTGTCGCACCGGCAGGCGCGCGAGCGCGCCGCCGAGTGCTCCGGCGCAGAGGCGGCTATGGTCCACCCTCGACCGGCGGCCGAGGGCGGGATCGAGGCAACGGCGGAACGGGTCCACCCTCGGCCAGCGCCCGGGCATGGATGCTGGCGTAACGGCGGGCGCGGGTGCGCGGCCACGAACGCCATCCTGCCGGCGCTTTTGCCTACACGCGGGCGCTATTGCCTACAAGCCGGCGCGGGTCCCAGTACCAGCGTCGCGGGCGCGGCCGACACGGTGAATTGCTGCACGCGCGCAGGCTCGGTTGGGGCGAGTGTGATACCCA
Source organism: Gemmatimonas sp. (assembly GCA_046590495.1). Taxonomy (GTDB): domain Bacteria; phylum Gemmatimonadota; class Gemmatimonadetes; order Gemmatimonadales; family Gemmatimonadaceae; genus Gemmatimonas. The sequence continues at coordinate 15,269 of JBKJTE010000042.1, forward strand.
CTCGCAGCACGCCGCTCGCGCACTGCATGCGCCACGCGCCACGCAACGCATTCTCGGCGTAGATGGGGCCATCGGCGCGACAGTTGCCACCGGCTGTATCGCGAAGCTTGACGATGGCGGCGGCGCGACGGGGCGCGGATTCGTCGAGATAGAGATTCATCGCGGCGATGCTGTCGGCGAGTGGTGTGGTCCAGTTCTGCACGAGCCGTGTGACCTGATCTTGTAACGCGAGCAATACCGGTGCGGGTTGTGGCGCGCGCGAGGACAGGCCGCCACTCTTGGACAGCGCTTCGAACGCGTCATCGATGACCCCGCCCCAACTGGTGTAAGTGAGATTGCCGAGTGCGACAATTCCGACGCCGTACTCGGGGAGCCAACGCATTTGCGAGCCGAAGCCGGGCAGTCCGCCAGAGTGCGCGACGATGTGGCCGAAGAGACAGTTCTGCGACGCGCGCAAGCCGTAAGCGTAGCCGCCGCTGGTCATGCTGAGCGCGCCGGTCGTTGCGTTGCGCGACGCACTGCTGGGCGCCGAACGCCACAATTGCTGCATTTCGCGCAGCGACGAACGCTTGAGTACCGGAGACTCGGCGCCGTCGCGCGGCGGCCATGCGTCGAGCATGAGTGCAACCCAGCGACTGAGATCAGCACTCGAGGTGAGCATGCCACCCATCGAGCCGAACGAACCGTCGGGCAACGGTGGCTCTTCGAGCCATGCACCGTCCTGCAGTCGATAGCCGTGCGCAAGTCGATTTGCCGGTACGTTGCGTGCTTGCAGCGTGGTGGACGTCATGCCGAGTGGCCGGAGCACGCGTTCCTGGATATAACGCGCGTATGGCATACCACCGACGTTCTGCACGAGGCGACCGAGTATGGCGAAGCCGAAATTGGAATATTCGTATGCGATGCCCGGCGCATTCGAAAAGGGGATACCGTTGCGGATCATGCGTGAAAGATCTTCGTCGGTGTCAGCGAGCTGCTGGTCACCCCACGGATTGTCTTCGGGAAAGCCCGTCGCGTGCGTGAGCAGATGACGAATGGTGAGTTGTGGCGCGTCGGTGGTGGGATACTTGAGCGCCTTGAGTTCGGGCACATAGCGCTCGGCGAGATCGTCGAGCGAGATCTTGCCGGCATCACGCAGCTGCAGCACCGAGAGCGCAGTAAAGCTTTTGGTCATCGATGCGATGCGAAACACGGTGCTGGTATCGACGGCCGCTTTTGAAGGCACTTCGCGGAGGCCGACAGCCGCGACGTGCATCAGCCGGCCGTCGACGATCACGCCGTACGCGATGCCGGGCACTCTGTTGGTTGTCGCGAACGCGCGCATCACACTGTCGACGGCAGGGAGGGCGCGCTGGAGTTTCGCGACGCGCTCGGGGTCAGTGAAGCGCGCCGGCGGGGCGATGCTCGACTGGCTTGCGGGTCGCGGCGGCGCGGATCGCGGCGGCGCGGGTCGTACCTGCGCTGTTCCTACTTGCGTTGGTCGCGCTGCGGGTGATCGCTGCGCTGTTGCACTCTGAGCCTGAGACGCGCGAGCGGTGCAGGCGACTGTGGCCGCAACGGCGGCTGCGACCAGCGCGAAGTTTCGTGAGAGGTTTGGCATATACAGGATTTGCACTGTTGCGGCGGAATCAGCAATGTGACGCTGCTCATCGCGACCCGGTTTTCCCGTCAGCTGACAGACTCGATACGCGCGACGCCATCACCGCGCGTGTGTTGGCCGAGGTAAATCGTCACGGTGGGTGAGGTCGCCTGAAGCCACTTGTATCGCGCGTGTTATGGATGAAACGGCACCGCTGTTTGGACTCAACCGGTTTCTTCTCTCCCGGGCGCGGCGGTGCCTGCACTGTGGTATGCGACGCATCTGGTGTAGCCGGATACGAACCCGCGCCTCGGTGCTCTTGATCGTCCGCGAGCCATGCGCTCTATTTGCCGAAACGCGCCCCACTCCCACGCACGATCATCACATGCCGGAACCATCACTCGTCGAGCGCTTGGCGGCCCACCGGATCGTCGGCAGTGTGCCGGTCGAGCAGCTCGAATGGCTTGCACAGCACGGACACCAGCGCACGCTTGACATCGGTGACGTGCTGACGCGAACGGGGGTCCCGGTCGCGGGGTTGTACGTGATTCTCGACGGCCATCTTTCCATTCGGGTGGACGGAGTCGGCGGTTCACGCGTCGTCATGGAGTGGCACGGCGGCGACGTCACTGGGCTGCTGCCGTATTCACGACTCAAAACGCCACCCGGGAACGTCGTTGCCGAACTGCACACCGAACTGCTCATGGTGGATCCGCCCGACATCGCGCGGATGGTGCGCGACTGCTACGAGCTCACTGCCGTGATGGTCCACGTGATGATTGATCGCGCACGCGTCTTCACATCGAGTCAGATGCAGGACGACAAGATGGCGTCGCTCGGCCGACTCGCCGCAGGGCTTGCGCACGAGCTGAACAACCCCGCATCTGCGGTCGCGCGCAGTGCCAAGATGCTGGTCAATGAATTGCACGTGCTGGACGATGCCACCAAAACATTTTGTCAGCTGAATCTGTCGGACACGCAATGCTTTTCCATCGCCGCACTTCGTGATGAGCGAACGCCAATGGCAGTGGGTGGATCTCCACTGGAAGCCGCCGATCGGGAAGACGCGCTCGGCGACTGGCTGGAGCAGCGCGGGGTGTCAGGTGTCGATCTCGAGCCGTTGGCCGCGTCAGCGTTTCGTCCAGCTGATCTGGACACACTCAGCGCGACTGTCGGCATCGACAAGATCGGCGCTGTGCTGTCACACATCGCGACCGGGCAGACCGTGCGACGGCTGGCCTCGGAAATCAGCATGGCCGCCGAACGGATTCACACACTCGTTGCGGCCGTCAAAGGCTTCACGTACATGGATCAGCAGGCGACGCTGCAACCCATCGCGATTGGTAAGGGGCTCGCCGACACGATTACTGTGCTCGGCTCCAAGGCGCGTGCAAAGGGCGTCGACATTACACTCGAAGTGGAGCCCGACTTGCCCGACGTCGATGGGTACGGCGGCGAATTGAATCAGGTGTGGGGTAACCTGTTGGACAACGCGATCGACGCGTCGCCGAAGGGTGAGATCCGTGTGATCGCGAGTGTACCGCTCGGCAAGGTCGTCGTGCGCGTCATCGATCGAGGCCCAGGCATCCCAGCCCACGTGCTGGCACGCGTGTTTGATCCGTTCTTCACGACCAAGCCAGTTGGGGTCGGCACAGGACTTGGGCTCGATATCGCACGACGCATCGTGCAGCGGCACCACGGCGAGATCGATGTGCACACCGATACGAATGGAACCGAGTTCCGCGTCACGCTTCCGGTGACAACCGATCCTGCATCCACCCACTAGCTGGCGGAGGCGCGCGCGTGGCGAAGCCTGTCATACTTGCTGTTGATGATGATCGCGAAGTCTTGAGTGCGGTCGAGCGCGATCTGCGGGCAAAATACAAAACGTCATATCGCGTGCTGTCTGCGTCGTCGGGGGCACAGGCGTTGGAGACAGCGCGTGAATTGATGCGGCGCGGGTCGCAAGTTGCGCTCTTTCTTGTCGATCAACGTATGCCTGAAATGTCGGGCACCGAGTTGCTGAAGGAGTTGCGCCTGCTGTTTCCCGACACAAAGCGCGCGCTGCTGACGGCGTATGCAGACACCGAAGCTGCGATCGCTGCGATCAACGACGTGGGGCTCGACTACTATCTGCTCAAGCCGTGGGACCCGCCGGAACAGCGACTCTACCCGGTACTCGACGACCTGCTTGCCGACTGGAGTGCTCACGCAGTCGTGCCCTTCGATGGCATTCGCGTGATCGGTTCGCGCTGGTCGCCGTCGAGCTTTGCGACGCGCGATTTTCTGTCGCGCAATCAGGTGCCGTATCAGTGGGTGGATCTCGAGCAGAACACGGAGATGCGCGCGCTGATCGTACCTGACGGTGCGGAGATGCCGAGACTTCCTGTGGTGTTGCTGACCGATGGGACGATGCTCGAGGCGCCGACAAACTCGGAATTGGCAACCAAGGTCGGTTTGCAGACCAAAGCTGCGCGTCCGTTTTACGACTTGGTGATCATCGGAGCGGGCCCAGCGGGACTCGCCTGCGCGGTGTACGGCGCCTCGGAGGGACTGAAGGTGCTGCTGATCGAGCAGAACGCGCCTGGTGGACAGGCCGGCACGAGCTCGATGATCGAGAACTATCTCGGATTTCCGAATGGCGTGACTGGTGCGGACCTCGCACGGCGCGCAGCAACGCAAGCCAAGCGATTTGGCACAGAAGTTCTCGTGGGGAATGCAGTGACAGCGCTGCGTCGCGAAGATCCGTATCGCATCGTTGAGCTGTCCAACGGCACGTCGGTGGCCTGTCATGCACTGATGCTGTCGTCGGGGATGGCCGCAGTGAAGGAGCTCGACGTGCCCGGTGTTGCGCAGCTACTCGGGGCCGGTGTGTACTATGGTGCCGCGCTCTCTGAAGCGGCGATGTACCGCGATCAACACGTGTACGTACTCGGCGGCGCAAATTCGGCCGGACAGGGTGCGTTGTTCTTTTCGCGCTACGCGAAGCATGTCACGCTCATCGTGCGCAAACCGACGCTGTCGCAGCAGATGTCGCAGTATCTGGTGAGCCGAATCGAGCAGGCAGAAAACATCAGCGTGATCGGCAACTCTGAAATCACGGCCGTGTACGGCGACAGTCATCTCGAAAAAATGGACATTCGCAACGCCGACACCGGCGAATGCACGACACTGGATGCGGCCGCACTCTTCATTTTCATTGGCGTAGCACCCCGAACAGAGCCGTTTCGTTCGCTCGTGGCAATGGACGACAAGGGCTTCATTCTTACTGGTCTCGAAGCGCGCGAGGCAGCGCGCGGTTGGGGGCTGGCGCGTGAGCCGATGATGTTTGAGACGAACGTGCCCGGAGTATTTGCGGCGGGCGACGTGCGATCGAACGCCAATCGGCGCATTGCTGCCGCGGTTGGTGAAGGGTCCGCCTCGATCTTTTCAGTGCACCAGTACCTGCGTAGCGTTTAGCCGATTGTGGCAAACGGGCGGCAACCCTGCACCGCGTTCCGGTGACATGCTTAGTACGTACTGCGCCCGCCCGGCGATCGTCTCCGTCCCCGTCCCAGCCCCGCCATGCAAAGGATTTTTGGTCACACGCTAGGTATCGCATTCGCCGCAGTCGCTGGCGCAGCAAGTGCAGGGCATGCGCAATTGCCTACCGATGCGCAGCTGACGACGCGCGTCAACGAGTACATGCAGCGATTGGAGTCGCAGGGATACGTAGGCGGCGTGCTCGTCATACGCGATGGCAAAACGCTGTTCACGCGCAGCTACGGCGAGGCCAACATCGACGCGCATATTCGCGCCGATACCAACACTGTCTACAACCTCGGGTCCATCACCAAACAGTTTACGGCTGCGGCCATTCTGCGACTCGAAGAACTCGGGAAGCTGCGCACAACAGATTCCATCGGCCGTTTCTTTCCCGATGCGCCTGCAGACAAGCGCGGGATCACGCTGCATCAACTGTTGACGCACACCGCCGGATTCAAGTCCGACTATTCGCCGACGGACTACGAACCCACCACCCGCGATGAATATGTGAAACGCATGTTTGACGCGCCGCTACGCACGAAGCCCGGTGCTACGCACTTCTATGCGAACTCGGGCTACTCACTGTTGGCAGCGATCGTCGAAATTGTGACAACGCATGACTACGAGATGGCGCTCCGAGATCTTGTCCTGCGTCCGGCGGGTATGATGCAGACGGGATACAAGCTCCCCGCGTGGCCTGCTGCGCGGATCGCGCACGGGTATCAGGACGGACGCGACTGGGGAACGATTGTTGAACGCATTGCCAAGCCCGGCGCGCCATACTGGGAGCTTCGTGGTAATGGCGGACTGCAGACGACGCTCGGCGATATCGCGCGATGGGACGCTGCGCTCAACGACCGTCGGATGCTCACCGACGCGAGCCGCGCAAAGTTCATGACGGGGTATGTCAACGAAGGACCGGAAGGTCGGTCGCAGTACGCCTACGGCTGGGCCGTGATGAAGACGTCGCGCGGCACGCGACTGGTTTCGCACAACGGCGGCAACGGCGTGTATGTCGCGGAGTTGTTGAGATTTGTAGACGACAAGGTGACGTTATTCGTGACGTCGACGGTGTCCGAATTGACAGCGACACAAGCCGTGGGCGTCGTCTCGAAAATTGTATTTGGTCAGCCGTACACGTTGCCGCCGAAGCGCGTTGCTACGACTACAACCACGCTCGATGCAGCCAAGGGCGCGTACGTCTTCAGCGACGGCAGCCGGCTCACGCTTCGCGCGGTGAATGGAAAGCTCATGGCCGAAGCCGTTGGCCAGCAGGCGTATCAGCTGCTGGTTTCTGGCGACACCGTCTCGCCGCCGAGTGCGTCCAGAGTGAACACACAGTCCCGCGCGATCGTCGAAGCATTGGTGAAGAATGACATTCGACCGCTGATCGCCGCGCTCGGCCCGGGCGCAGATTCCGCAGACGTCGCGAAGCAGGAATCGGAGTTGATGTCCGGTAGGCTCGAACGTTTTGGCGCATTCCGGTCGATCGACGTACTCGGGACATCCGCGGGACCGGAAGGCGGACTGCGCACGACGGTCCGACTCAACTTCGCCAACGGTGGCGCGACAAACATCTACACGTGGGGACGGGACGGCTTCATCATGGACCTGGGAGCCCGTCCGTTTGCGCCGACCGAACTGGTGCCCGCAGAGAACGGGGAATTCCGCGCCTTTGACGCGCGGAACGGCGTCGGCGCGCGGGTGACGTTCGCGGACGGGAAGGGTATTGCGAGTACGCGAACGGGTACGATCCGGCTGCAGCGTCAACCGTAGCGGCTTCGCGTGTGCGGGCTGGAGCCGGTGCAGCCAGCCGGCCCGTTTGTGCCGGATACGCCGCCCAAGAGCGGTTTGAGGCGCTTCCGCGTACACTTAGCACGATGAAGCTGCGTCAAATCCTCAGTCGTGCGATCCACTGGCAACGCCGGAGTACGGCGCTGCTGATGCTCGTACTGCAGATTGGCGTCGCCCTTGCACCACTCGCCGAGCGTACGGCCAGGCGGACGGTGACGCACGCGGAGCAGCGCGGCACACGTCACGCGCGCATGCACAACGAATCGACGTGCGCGATCTGCGCCGTTCGCTTGATGCAGGCACGCGTCACGGCCTCCGACGAAGTCCCACCGCCGCGTGACGTTCCGCGGCGAATGGCTGTCGCAATCGTCGACCTGCCTGCGTCGCGCGATCCGCCCGCAACCAACACCAGTCGAGCTCCGCCCCGCTTGAGCTGATTCAGCGCGACCTCACCGTCGAGGTCGCGGCATTGTCGCGCGCGCTGTAACGCTGGCCAAACGCGTTGCCTTTGGCGTTCATCGCGCCGCCGACGTCAGACACAACCGAGGCAGGACATGCGAACTTCCGTCTGGATGCTCGCGCTCATTTCCGGAATCATTGTTCCGGTGCGCGCGTCGTCCGCACAGCAACGCCCGGCGGCTATCGCCGCGAATGATACACGCGCGAACAGTCAGCGCGCTGGCGACACGACAAAGAACGATACGCAGAAAAGCGAAACGCAAAAGAGCGATACGCTCATCCTCAGTCGTCGACAAGCCATCGCAAGGGCGCTTCGTGCGAATCCACAAATGGATATCGCGCGCGAACAGACGTTGCAGGTGCGCGCGCAACGCGTGCAGGCAATCGCGATTCCCGATCCGGTACTCACCGGCTCGCTCGACTCCCTCAGTGGAATACGTCGAGCGGGTGCCGCACCGCAACGCCCGGTTGCACTGAGTGGTGGAATCCCGTTCCCCGACAAGCTCCGACTACGCAATCGTGTTGGTAATGCGTACATCGACGCTGCGGAAGCGCAGGTGGTGCTGCTGGAGCAACAGCTCGCGGCTCAAACGGGACGCCTGTACGACTCAGTGCTGGTTGTGCAACTGCATCAGCGGAATCTCATTGAGTCGCGGGAGCTGGCGGCCGATTTCCTGAAGCGTACGCAAGCTCGCTTCAATGGTGGAAGTGTGCCAAGGCTGGATGTGATCAAAGCGCAGGTAGACGTCGCGCAAGCGGAGAATGATCTGATCGCGAGTCGCCGCGATGTCGCGAATGCAGACGCCGCGCTCAATCGAGTGCTCGGCCGTGTGCTTGGCGCTGCGATCATTGCGAGCGATTCGCTCGATGTACCGCTTGCACTTCCGACGCTCGATGCCGTCGAAGATGTGGCGATGCGGACCCGTCCGGAGTTGCGCGGTATCGAGGCGCTGATACGTGGTGCGAAAGCCAGCAGCTCGTTGGCGCGCGAAGACGCATTTCTCCCCGATGTGACGTTGAGCGCGGGACGTGATCTCGCCGTGCCGTCGGGAGTCGTGTACTCCGTGGGGCTTGCCGTGCCGATTCCACTTCTGTTCTGGCAACACACGCACGGTGAATTCGCCGAGACGCATCACCGGGAGCGAGAGCTCGCCGCGACGTATCGTGACGCGCGTGCCGGTGTCGCGCAGGACGTCCGCGTCGCGTACGCGACGGCCGAAGCGGCACTCAGGCAGGTCGTGTTTCTGCGCGATCAGCTGCTGCCGTCCGCGCGTGAAGCGTATCGCATTTCGTCAGTGAGCTATGCACTCGGCGGACTCTCCGCACTCGAAGTGCTCGATGCCCGACGCACGTTGCTAAGCGCACAAAGTCAGTACGCCGATGCGCTTGCTGCTGCGAATTCTTCCCGTTCAGATCTCGAGCGAGCTGCCGCTGCGCCGCTCTCATCTCTCCCCGTCGGAGCTCCCCGTGAGTAAGCAGATGAAGAATCGCCCGACCAAACGCGCCGGCAACCGCAGCAGCCGAGCGTACATCCGCACCTCGAGTGCAGCAATCGTGTGGCTTGCTGTCATGACCGCGTGTAGCGGGAAGAGCAGTAGCAGCCCGGCGTCGGCGACGCCGGCGGCCAGCGATTCGTCCGCGATGCCTGCCGCGTTCACGGTGACCGACGAGCAGCGCGCGAGATTGCAGATCATCACGGTCGCGGTGACATCGTTTCATCCCATGATCGAAGTCACGGGCACTGTTGCATTCAACGGCGATCGCAGTACGCAGGTGATTTC
>JBKJTE010000173.1:0-5563 GCA_046590495.1 Gemmatimonas sp.
CTCAACGTGCAGGTGTACAACCGCTGCGTAGGAACGCGCTACTGCAGCAACAACTGCCCGTACAAGGTCCGCTACTTCAACTGGTTTGGCTACGGCGAACCGGCACGCAAGCAGTACGCGTGGCCGGAACCGATGCACTGGGCGCTCAACCCCGATGTCACGGTACGTGGCAAGGGTGTCATGGAGAAGTGCACCTTCTGCGTGCAGCGCATTCGTGAAGCCGAGCATCGCGCCAAGTCAGAGGGACGCCCGGTCAAGGCGGACGAGTTCACGACCGCGTGCGCGCAGGCTTGTCCGTCGCGTGCGATCACGTTCGGCGATGCGGCAGACGAGAACTGGAGCGTCTCCAAGCTCGCGTACGATCGTCGCGCCTACCACGTCTTTGAAGAGCTCAACACGTATACCGCGGTGGTCTACTTGAAGAAGATCAACCATCCGGCGCCAGCGGCGTCGGGCAAGGCCTGAGGAGGCGCACCGCAAATGGCTAGCATCAGTCATCCGGTGCGGGAGGGCATCCGTGGGCCGAACATCGCCACGGCCGACGTCCAACTCCCCGCCGTCAAGGATTACGAGCAAGTCGATCGCGAGATCATCGCGACACTTGGTTTTTCCAAGCAGTGGTTCATCGGACTGTTGGTGGCCATGCTGGCCATGTTCATCGGTATGTCCGCGTGGATCTACCAGATCTATTGGGGGCTCGGTCAGGCAGGTTACGAGCCGCCGGTGATGTGGGGCAATTTCATCATCACCTTCGTTTTCTGGGTCGGTATCGGTCACGCCGGTACGCTGATTTCGGCAATTCTCTATCTCTTCCGCGCCGGCTTCCGAACGTCGATCTACCGCGCCGCAGAAGCGATGACAGTGTTCGCAGTCATGACGGCCGGACTCTTCCCGATCATTCACATCGGGCGTCCGTGGAAGTTCTTCTGGTTGCTGCCGTATCCGAACTGGCGCTTGTTGTTCCCGAACTTCAAGTCGCCGCTCGTGTGGGACGTGTTCGCGATCTCGACGTATCTCACGATCTCGACGACGTTCCTTTTCATCGGCCTCATTCCCGACATCGCCGTCCTTCGCGACAAGGAAACGAACCCGACGCGTAAGCGCATCCTGGCGATCCTCTCGCTCGGCTGGCGCAACAGCGATCGCGAATGGCGGCATTTTGCCAAGGCGTATCTGTTCCTCGCCGCGTTCAGCACACCGCTCGTGCTCTCCGTGCACTCCGTCGTTTCCTTCGACTTCGCCATGTCGTTGGTTCCGGGTTGGCACGCCTCGATCTTCCCGCCCTACTTCGTGGCCGGCGCCATCTTCTCCGGCTTCGCGATGGTGTGGACGATCGCGATCCCCATGAGAAAGTGGTTCAAGCTCGAGCACTACATCACGCTCAACCACCTCGATGCCACGGCCAAGGTCGTGCTCTTTACGTCGCTGGTTGTCGGATGCGCGTACATGATCGAGTTCTTCGTGGCGTGGTACAGCGGCATTCGGCCGGAACAGGAGTTCTTCTGGAACCGCGTGTTCGGTCAGTGGTGGTGGGCGGCGTGGATCATGTTGCTGTGCAACATGGCGCTGCCGATGTCGCTCTGGTCGCAGAAGCTCCGCCGCAATCCGACGTGGTTGTTCGTGCTCAGCATCTTCATCAATCTGGGCATGTGGTTCGAGCGCTTTGTCATCGTCGTTCCATCGCTCTCGCACGAATTCGAACCTTGGCAGTGGGGCAGCTACTTGCCCAGCTGGATCGACATGTCGTTCCTGGTTGGATCCTTCGGTTGGTTCTTCATGTGGTTCCTGCTCTTCGTGAAGCAGTTGCCCGTCATGGCCATCGCTGAGCTCAAGGAAATCGTCGTACCGCGTAACAAGTTCGCTCACGCACAGGGGATCGACACGTCTGGCCATCACGAGCCATTCGGCGTCGCCACTCCGGGGGAGTTCGACTGATGCAAGGCGTCGTTGGAGCTTTCCACGAACTCGATACGACCGTTGCGGCAATCGAGGATCTGAAGAACAAGAAGTTCGGCGATGTGACCGTCTACTCGCCGACCATCCGTCACGAAATCGAGCACGCGATCGACGCACCGGTCAGCGTGGTCCGTCGCTTCACGCTGATCGGTGGCTTGCTTGGCGTCAGCTTCGGCTACTGGATCGCGATCTGGTCGTCCGAGTACTGGCCGCTCGTCACCGGCGGCAAGGCGATTGCGTCGTGGATTCCGTATACGATCATCGGCTTCGAAGTGATGGTGCTCGTCGGTGCGCTCTCCACCGTCGCCGGCATGTTCATCAACTCACGCATTCCGCGTCTCACGGCCACGTCAGGCTATGACGTCCGTTTCTCCGGCGGCCACTTCGGCATCTTCATCGCATGTGACGCCGCCAAGGCCACGCAGGCGGAAGCGCTGCTCAAGCAGCACGGTGCTGTGGAGGTGCGACGTGAATCGTGATTCTATGAAGGCTGAACCCACGTCTCCCATGCGTACTGCCGTCTCACGTTCCGTACGTTTGAGCGCCGTGTTGGCGTTGCCGTTTGTCTTCGGCGCCTGCACCTGGTTCACCGACTTCAAGCGGCAGCCCAAAATCGATCCGTGGGAGCCGTTGTCGCAAAACGATGCGGATTCCATGACGCCTCCCCGTGGACAGCCGCTGCACAGCGTGCCAATCACCGGCACCTCGGCGGCTGCGTATATGATCTCGTACAACCCGCTCCCAGCGGTCATCGACTCGTTTACGCCCGTGCCCAATCCGATCGCGGTCGACGAACGCTCAGTCGAAAACGGACGCAAATACTACCAGATCAACTGCGCCGTCTGCCACGGTATTGGTGGATATGGGAATGCCAAGGCTGCGGCATCCGGCATCATCGGAATCCCGCTCATGTCTGAGCGGGCGAAAGGTCAGTTGAGCGACGGTTACATCTACGGCATGATGCGCAACGGGCGTGGCCTGATGCCCAGCTACAACCGCATCGAAGAAGCGGACCGATGGGACGTCGTCAACTACATCCGCACGCTGCAGGGCAAGACGAAGTTCAAGCCGGATTCGTCCCCCGCCGGTTACCCGGGACAGAACGGCACGTCGGTGCCGGGCTACACCGCGAGTGCACCAACTTTGCCCGCGCCCTATCTGCACCCGGTTCCTGTCCCGACCACGGGCTCGACCGGCATCAACTCGGCGACGTACAAGGGCAGTGAGACCAAGGCTGCTGCAGCCGAGAGCAAGGAGAAGCACCCGTGAGCCAGCACTATCATTACCCGACGCGGCAGGAGTTCGCGAAGCGACTCCAAGGCAAGCCGATCCCGGCGATCTTCAAGACCGTCAGTCTCGTCTTCGCGCTGATCGGCATCGTGACCTTCCTCGCCGGTGTCTTCACCGGTCAGGAGCGCGCGTGGTACGCGCTGCATTTCAACTGGTTGTTCTTCGCCACCATTTCATCGGCCGGCGTCGCGTTTTCCGCGGTGCAGCGTATCGTTACGGCACGGTGGTCCCGACCGATCGTGCGGTTCGTCGAGGGCTACGTCGCGTTCATGCCCGTCGCGTTCGTGCTGCTGCTGGTGATTCTGATTCCGGGACGCGACCACATCTTCACGTGGGCCGGCCGCGAGACCATCACGGTGGCGGAAAAGGCGTCGTATCTGTCGCCCGGTTTCTTCCTGATTCGCGGCATCGTGCTCTTTGGCGCGATGACGATTTTGCAGCTCATCTTCGTTTACAACTCGGTTCGCCTCGACGTCGCGGTGCTTCCGGAATACGGCGCCAAGTGGGCGGCAGGGCTCCGTGCAAAGATGCGTGCCGGCTTCGGTGACGAACGGCGCGAACTGCACTCGCAGCACTCCACGCAGGGCAAGCTCGCGGTCGCCGTCTGCATCGCGTTCGTGGTGGGTTGGTGCTTCATGGCGTGGGACTACTCCATGACCCTCAGTCTCCACTTCCAGCAGACCATGTACGCATGGATCGTGTTCATGGGCGCGTGGCTCAACATGATCATGGTGCTGTCGTTGCTCACGATGTGGTGGCGCAACCACCTGCAAATGACCGACGTCGCGACGATGGATCAGCTGTGGGATCTCGGTAAGCTCGGCTTCGCCTTCACCGCATTCTTCGGCTACATCAGCTTCAGCCAGTACCTGGTGATCTGGTACGCCAACATGCCGGAAGAGACGTTCTTCTATAGGCTTCGTCTGACGGGCGTCTGGACGCAAGTCACGCAGTTGATTCCGATCTTCATCTTCGTGCTCCCGTTCTTTGGGCTGATCTCCAAGGCCGCGAAGATGTATCTGCCGACATTTGTGCTCTTCGCCGTCTGCAGCATCATCGGCCTGTACATGCACCGCTACATCGAAGTCTACCCCTCGATTTTCGGTGACAAGCTGACATCGCTCCCCTTCGGTATCTGGGAGATTGGCGTCACCATCGGTTTTGTCGGGCTCTGGGGCTTCTGCTACACATCGTTCATGGACGCCTTCCCCGTGATGCGCGTCTTCATGATGACGAGCGCGTACCGCGACGAAGTGCAGGTGCCGGTGGATGCACGTACTATGGAACCGCTGCCCGCACACGAGTAGATTGACGGAGCGGTCGCGGTCCAGGCTTCTGGAGCGCGACCATCGGGGGATTAGCTCAGCTGGTAGAGCGCTGCCTTTGCAAGGCAGATGTCAGGAGTTCGAGTCTCCTATCCTCCACTTGGTTCGGTGGACGATGGTTTTAGCAGTTCATCGAAGGTCATGCGTAAGCCCCAACCCTGAATGGTCAGGGTTGGGGCTCTTCATGCAAACGTCAACCGGATCAGCCGCCGATCACTTTCAGCGCGCGTATTTTGGTGTCGCGCGCCTTCGACTCCTGCACGGCCATCTGCCCGAGCATGATGTCCATGTCAGCCTGCGGCACCGCGTCGCTGAAGTAACAGCCTTGCTGCGCCGGGCATTGCAGGCGAGTGAGGCGCTGCGATTGTTCCACGCTTTCGACACCTTCCGCGACGACGTCGAGACCGAGGCCGCGCGCGAGCCGCACCAGTGACGATACGATTGCCAGATCACGCGCGTCGACGAGCATCTTGGCGATGAATCGCCGATCGATCTTGATTCCGTCGACCGGTGCTTCGCGCAGAAACGTCAGCGACGCGTAGCCGACTCCAAAGTCGTCGACGAGCAGACGAAGCCCCAACGCCTTGAGCGCGCGCAGCGTTTCGATTGCCACTTCACCGTCAACCATCGTGCTGTTTTCACTGAGCTCGAGCACGAGAGCATCGGGCGGACATCCGGTCGATTCGAGAATCGCCGCGACACGCTTTTCGAAGCCGTGATCACGCAGCTGCACCGCGGACAAGTTCACAGAAATGCGCAGATCGCTCGATGGCGCCATCGCACGCCAACGGACGACTGCCTCGCACGCGCGCTTGAGCACGCACTCGCCGATCGGCACGATGAGACCAGTGTCTTCGGCGAGTGGAAGAAAGCTGCACGGAAGCAGTAGTCCACGTTCGGGATCGCGCCACCTGAGCAATGCTTCAGCTGCGATGATGCGCCCAGAGATTGCGCTGAGGATTGGCTGATAGTGCACTTCGAATTCGCCGCGA
>JBKJTE010000227.1:0-6461 GCA_046590495.1 Gemmatimonas sp.
GGGTGTTTAGCGTCGTCGCGATGGGCGTCAGCGCGATATTGACGGTCACGCGCGTGCCGAGTGTCACCTGAATGCCTGCACGCTCAACCGGAACGTAGCCAGCGAAACGCGCGGTCAGTCGATACGCGCCACCGAGTGGCAGCTGCGCGAAGGCGAACTGCCCGGTGGTCGACGACCGTGTCGAGGTGACGAACCCCGTGGCATCGTTGCGTACGGTGAGCGTCGCGGCGGCGATCGGGTTGCCCGCGGGCCCTACAACGCGCCCGTCGATGGTGGCATCGGTGCCCTGTGCGGCGACGCGGGTGATCGAGAGGGCGACAACCAACGTACCGACAAGAATCGCGATAAGCGCTCTACCCACCGGCCATCGCGCCCACCACCAGCAGCGGCTCCTTCCCCTCCGCAACGGCCGATGGCAGGATGTCATCCGGCGACTGCTGCGAAAGATCACGCTCCGAGGCAAAGAAACGGACGAACGCGCGTCGTTGCTTCGTGGTGTGATCGCGCATGGTACCGCGAAGCATCGGATGACGCGCTTCGACGGCGTCGAGCACCGTGCGCAGGGTGACGTCACCGGTGACATCGATGCCGATCTCACCACCCACCTGCGCGAGCGCACGCAACGGCGATGGCAACACGACCCGAATCATGCGTGACGTCGTTGGTGCCGTCATGAAAGTGTCTGCACTTCGACCGAGAGGACCGCGGGGAGATCGTGCACGATCGGCATCCAGTTGTCGCCCGAGTCGCTCGACACATACACCTGACCGCCTGTCGTGCCAAAATAGACGCCACACGAATCGAGCGTGTCGACGGCCATCGCATCGCGCAGCACGTTCACGTAGCAATCCTTTTCGGGAAGTCCTTTGCTGAGCTCCTCCCACTCGTTGCCGCCGGAGCGACTGCGATAGACACGCAGCTTGCCGTCAGGCGGAAAATGATGCGCATCGCTCGTAATAGGCACGACATAAATCGTGTCCGGTTCGTGCGCGTGCACATCGATCGGGAATCCGAAATCGGTCGGAAGATTGCCACTCACTTCATGCCAGTTGTCGCCGCCATCGTCGCTACGCATCACATCCCAGTGCTTCTGCATGTACAGGCGCTGAGGGTTGGACGGGTGCATCGCGATGCGGTGCACGCAGTGACCGACTTCGGCATCCTGATCGGGGATCTGCGCCGACCGAAGTCCCTTGTTGATCGGCGCCCACGTTACGCCACCGTCGTCCGTCCGAAATGCGCCCGCGGCCGAAATCGCGATGAACATGCGTTTCGCATTCGTCGGATCAAGCACGATCGTGTGCAGACACATGCCGCCGGCACCGGGCTGCCAGTGCGCGCCCGAACCATGACCGCGCAATCCGGACAGTTCGTTCCAACTCGCGCCACCGTCGGTCGACTTGAAGAGCGCGGCATCTTCCACCCCCGCAAACACCGTGTCGCGATCGGTCAGCGACGGCTCGAGATGCCACACCCGCTTGAACTCCCACGGATGCGGTGTGCCGTCGTACCACATGTGCGTGCCGGGAATGCCGTCGTACGCGAACTTGTTATCGACAGGATTCCATGACTTGCCGCCATCGTCGGAGCGCTGGATGATCTGACCAAACCAGCCACTCGACTGCGACGCGTAGAGGCGATCCGGATCAACCGGGGACCCCTTGATGTGGTACATCTCCCAGCCGGGGAAGTGGGGACCGTCTACAGTCCACTTCGTCCGCGCCCCATCTGACGTCAGCACAAACGCGCCCTTGCGCGTTCCGACCAGCACACGAACTCCGCTCATGCGATCTCCTCGGGTATACGATGCCCGCAAGTATAGGTGCGTTCCGTGCGACCGCCACGACCGAACGCTCAGTTGCCATCTCCGACGCCCGTGACCAGAGTTTGACTCCACTTCCAGCCGGAAATCATCGTGGGATCACCAGATAGCGGGCGAGACGGCGCCGGCGACACACTGCCGACCCTGTCGACAGCGGAACGGCTGCGGTACAGCCGTCACTTGACGTTGCCGACCGTTGGCGTGGATGGCCAGCGTCGCCTCAAGGCCGCCCGTGTGCTGATCGTTGGCGCCGGTGGGCTCGGCGCTCCGACGGCACTCTATCTCGCGGCCGCGGGCGTGGGCACGATCGGTCTGATCGATAACGACGTGGTGGACGTCACCAACCTGCAGCGTCAGGTGCTGTATGGCACGGGCGATGTCGGACGCGCCAAACTCGATGCCGCGCGCGATCGGCTGCACGATCTCAATCCGCATGTACAAATTGAGGTCCACGCAGATTGGCTTTCGTCGACCAACGCACTCGAGCTGATCGCGCGGTACGACATCGTCATCGATGGCACCGACAACTTTGCGACGCGATATCTGGTGAATGATGCCTGCGTACTGCTCGGTAAACCAAACGTACACGGCTCCATTTTTCAGTTTGATGGACAGGCGTCTCTGTTTGCGACACAAGACGGCCCCTGCTATCGCTGCCTCTACCCAGAGCCACCGCCGGCCGGCATGGTGCCCAACTGCGCGGAAGGCGGCGTCCTCGGCGTGCTGCCCGGCTTGATCGGTACGATTCAAGCGACCGAGACACTCAAGCTCATACTCGGCATCGGTGAAACGCTCGCGGGCCGCCTGCTCATGGTTGACGCACTGGCCATGCAGTTCCGCACCGTGAATGTGCAACGCGACCCACACTGTCCGATGTGCGGCACGCGTACGATCAGCACACTGATCGACTACGATGAGTTCTGCGGAACGCCTTCGTTGTCGGCGACGCAGGCGACGGTGCAGGAGATCACGCCGGCAATGCTCGCGGCGCGCATGACGAACGGGGTGGACTTTGATTTAATCGACGTGCGCGAGCCGCATGAGTACGCGACGTCGCGCATCGAGGGTGCGCGGCTAATTCCCCTCGCCACACTCGGCGCGGCTATCGACTCGCTCGACCGCACGCGTGACATCGTGCTGATGTGCCGCAGTGGCAAGCGCAGCGCTGACGCCGCGCGTCAATTGCAGGCGGCAGGGTTTGATCGCGTGGCGTCGCTCGCGGGCGGAATGCTGCGATGGACTGACGAGAACGACTAGAGATATGGATCAGACCACATGACGACACACAACACCATGCCGATGGCGAAGAGCAGAGTAGCAGTGGCACAGGTATCGCCCGCCGTCGATACGGAAGCAGCGATTGACAAGATCGCCGAGTTCACTGCACGCGCGCGTACAGAAGGAGCTGGGCTCGTGCTTTTCCCGGAGGCGTTTGTTGGCGGATATCCCCGTGGCTCGGGGTTTGGCGCACTGGTTGGATCGCGCACCGAAGCCGGGCGAGAGTCGTTTCGCCGTTACTGGGAGAGGGCCATCGATGTGCCCGGTACACAGTGCGCGCGTATCGGCGAGATCGCAGCGACGAACTCGATGTACATCGTGGTTGGCGTGATCGAACGCGACGGCGGTACGTTGTATTGCACGGTGCTCTTTTTTGCACCTGACGGTTCGCTGATGGGAAAGCATCGCAAGCTTATGCCGACTGCATCCGAGCGACTGATCTGGGGATACGGAAACGGATCGACGATGCCAGTGTTCGACACGCCGCTTGGCAAAGTGGGCGCAGTGATCTGTTGGGAGAACTACATGCCACTGTTGCGCGCGGCGCACTACGCAAAGGGCATTCAGATTTACTGTGCACCGACGGCTGACGGACGCGAGACCTGGCAGCCGACGATGCGTCACATCGCCATCGAAGGACGCTGTTTCGTCCTTAGCTCCAATCTCTTTGCAAGGCGCAGCGACTATCCCGATGCAGACGACACGACAAACAGCAATGGCGATGAAGTCGTTTGTCCCGGTGGCAGCTGCATCGTCGATCCGTTCGGAAAGGTGCTCGCCGGTCCGCATTTCGAGGGCGAGGCGCTGCTCACCGCCGACATCGATCTCGATGTGATCGCGCGCGGCAAGTACGACCTCGATGTCGTCGGGCACTACGCGCGCCCCGATGTGTTTCGACTACTGGTGAACGAAACGGATACGCAGCCGGTGGTTTTTGTTGATGACGCCCACGGGTGACCCCGCCTCGGCGAAGTACCGCTGAAGATCAGGTGCAACCCGCGTGGGGCATCGGCAGGCATCCGCCGGGTTCGTCCCCACGATAGAAGTGTTAGATTTCGCCTATGGATTTACGCGATTCACGCCGTGATCGGGCGACGATGCCTGTGCGAATCTTCCGCCTTGGCGAAGAGCCGGCTGACGACCTTTCGGCAACGACCACACCATCGCAGCGTTTCGAGATGGTCATCGCACTATCTGCACGCATGTTTGAGTTGGGCGCCCGCCCACTTCAGTCGTACCCACGGAACGAGATGCCAATCCGCGTGCTCCGTCCCGAATGAACGACGATTGGTTTGATCTGCTCAGCGCGTTGATTGATGCTGAGGCGCGATTCATGGTCGTGGGTGCTCATGCATTGGCCGTGCATGGATTCCCCCGTGCCACGCAGGACATCGACATCTGGATTGATCTCGCGCCCGCAAACGTCGAGCAGGTGTGGCACGCGCTCGGCGAGTTCGGGGCGCCTGTTCAGGCGCTCGGCGTTCGAATAGAAGAACTGATGAAGCCGGGGATGGTGATCCAGTTTGGACTGCCACCAAACCGGATCGACCTGTTGACCGCCATCACCGGTGTGCCTGACTTCGCCTCCGCCTGGCGCGACCGTGTGTTGCAAGACGTGCGTGGACGGTCAGTCCCGTTCATCGGTCGTGACGCGCTGTTGCAGAACAAGCGTGCAGCGGGCAGAAAGAAGGACCTCGCCGATGCAGAGTTGCTCGAAGGGTAGCCCAATGCGCCACCAATCCTCTCGCTCTCGCCAAACATGCTCCGTTGCGCGCGTTCCGCGTTCCTGTTTTCTGCCGCACTCACCGGGGTAGCCAGCGCCACTCCACTCGCCGCACAGAGTGCGCGTAAGGCGACACCACGCCCGCAGCCGTTCTCGATCGTCGAAGTCGGTATCCCCGAGCTTCGCGCGGCCCTGCAATCCGGACGGGTGACCTCGCATCAACTCGTGCAGCAGTACCTCGCACGCATCGGCATGTACGAAGATCGCGTGAATGCGATCATCACCGTGAATCCGAACGCGCTTGCCGACGCCGACGCGCTCGACCGCGAACGCGCGGCCGGAAAGATTCGCGGACCGCTACACGGCATTCCGATCGCGCTCAAGGACAACATCTTCACGAAGGATCTTCGCACAACGGGTGGTGCACTCGCATTCGCCGAGCTTGTACCGACGACCGATGCAACACTGACGGCGAATCTCAAAGCTGCTGGCGCCATCATCCTTGCCAAGACGCAACTCACGGAACTGGCCAACTGGATGGGCACGGGCATGCCGGGGAACTACAACGGCCTCAATGGCTACGGCATGAATCCGTGGGACCCGCGTCGTGACCCACGCGAGGGCAGTGACGATGGACGTCCCGTGCTTGGCACTGGTGGATCGTCGTCGGGCGTTGGAACCAACATTTCGTTCTGGGCTGGCAACGTCGGCACGGAAACATCGGGGTCGGTGCTTTCACCATCACAACAGAACTTTCTCGTCGGTATCAAGCCCACGGTTGGACGTGTGAGTCGCTACGGAGTCATTCCGATCACCGCCGATCAGGATACGCCCGGCCCCATGACGCGCTCCGTTACCGACGCAGTGATCATGCTAGGCGCGATGGAAGGTGCAGCACCTGACCCAAACGACCCGGCCACGAAGTTGTGTCCACCTCCCGCAGGGCGCGACTACACCAAGTTTCTCGACAGTACGTCACTCAAGGGCGCGCGTATCGGTATTCCTCGCGCGTTCTTCTACGATCGCGTGACAGCCGGCGGCACCACGAGTCCGCGTGGTGGACTGAGCGACGCACAGCGCGCCGCGATGACCGAAGTGATTGCCACGCTCAAGGCGCGCGGTGCCGACGTTGTCGATCCGGCAGATGTTCCGAGCGTGCTTGCACCGAAGGTCGGCGACAACTTTCTCGACTGGAACGTCTGTTCTGGGCTCGACCAGGGGAAAGGGCGCGACGCCGATTGCTCGATCGCATTCAAGTACGGCATGAAGCGTGACTTCAACGCTTGGCTCAAGGCACTCGGCGACCACGCACCCGTCAAGACGCTGACCGAGTTGCGCATGTGGAACGTGGCCCATCAGCGCGGCGGTTCGATGAAGTATGGGCAAGCCAATCTCGACGCGGCAGACGAGATGGACGTACGCGCTGATCGCGAGCGTTATGACGCCGATCGACGCAAGGACATTCTGCTGTCCGCGACGCAGGGACTGGATGCTGCACTCAAGAACAACAAGCTCGACGCTCTGCTCTTTCCCGGCGTCAGCAGCGCCAACATCGCGGCGCGTACCGGCTATCCGTCGGTGACCGTACCGTATGCACTTCTCCCCGTTCCACAGGGTACCGGTGCGCAAGCGTTTCCC
>JBKJTE010000316.1:0-6416 GCA_046590495.1 Gemmatimonas sp.
GGAGTGGACGGAGCCGCGTTGTGCAAGGCTGCTCGCACCATACCACGCATTTCTGTTCACCGCGCTGTTCGGCAAGGTGCTGCACACGTCATTCGACGGTGGTGCGCTCCAGGACAGCGCCTGTGCGCCTATCGAACCCTCGCTGTTGCAGGCCGCCGGTGTAAAGTCCGTTGTGCTCACGTACGGTGGCGATGGCGCGATGTACTCACGCATTCGCGATCTGTCGGTGCGTCATGTATTCCAACTGTCGTATCCCGACGCCGCACGCAGAGAGCCGATGATCGAAGCAAAAGTCGCCCGCTGGACGCGCGACGCTGATCGTATTGTCGGAAACATTCATTCGTTCGATGGTCACGGACGCTGGGATATGCTCGTCGGCAACGCCGCGCAGATCGATCTCAAGCGTATCCAACCCATCACGTCATATAGCGATCGCGATGGACGCAACGGCGTCGTTCGTGTCCTGCACACACCCAATCATCGCGGGGTAAAGGGAAGCGAGTTTCTCGTCGCGGCTGTTGAACGCCTGCGTCAGGAAGGGCTGCAGATCGAGCTCGTGCTCCTCGAGCGTGTTCAGAACAGCGAAGTACTTGAGACGATGCGCACCGTTGATATTCTTGCCGAGCAGTTCGTGCTGCAGTTCTACGGGTTGAGTGGAATTGAAGGGCTTGCGACCGGTTTGCCCGTCATCGCGAATCTGTCGATGGATGACTACCTGCAGGTGCTGCGCCGCTTCAGCTACCTCAACGAGTGCCCCGTCGTTGCGGCGTCGGTTGAAATGCTCACCGATGTACTACGTCGACTCGTAACTGATCCCGGGCTCCGTGCCAGTCTCGGCGACGCCGGTCGCCGGTACGCCGAGAAGTATCACTCATACGCAATGACACGGTATCTCTTTGGCGCGATTCATCGTTCGCTTGAAGGTGACAAGTCCGTCGATCTGATGAATCTGTTCCACCCGCTACGCTCTGCATACGTGCGCAACAATCCGATTGCGCATCCGCTGGAGAACAGCCGTCTACCGACGGAGCGTCAGCGTAGCGCGAACTTGATCATCGAGTCGGCGTCGAGCGCAGCAGCGTAGGCCAGTTCGCGCGTTTCCGCGCCCGTAATCACAAAACCCGCGCGATCGGTACCCACGCGCACTGGTCCAATGGTCTGACCCGGCGTGATGAGTACATCAACATCGAGCACATCGACACGCGCGCGTACTGCGTCCAACCCCTCGACGCGATCAAGCACACCGGGTGCGGGCGTGAGAAAGTGGTACGTCGCACCGCGTGGCGCACGAGCCTCACTTGGCGCGGGCGAATCACCGACATAGCTGCGAACCACATCGGCGAGGTAGTCGCGACCCGTCACCCAGCGCACGATCGGTTCAGGCGTGCCACCACCGCCGGGGCGAGCGCCGAGTTCGAAGAGCACGCAACCATTCGCAGTCGTCGCCAGCTCGACATGCGCCGCGCCGAGTGGAATTCCGATCGCCTTAACCGCGTCGCGCACCGTCGACACAACGCGCGCGTGCTCTGCGCCGGAGAGAATCGTCGGGTAGAGCACACTCTGGTCGACGCGATACGGCAGCGGGGACTTCACCTTGTCCGCGATGACAAGAACTTCCGGCTCGCCGTTGACGATCAACACTTCCGCCGAGTGTTCCATGCGCGCATCGACGAATGACTCGACGAGCGTTGCCTGATCGGCGTAGAAGCTGGTCGCAAAGGAGATCGCATCGTCGAGTTCCGTTGGCGCGTTCACGACAACAACACCGCGGCTGGCGCCACCGATGCCATGTGCCGGCTTGAGAATGCACGGATAGCCAACACGTTCCGCTGCCGCCGGGATCGCATTCGCCGTCAACGCAAGCTCAACACGAGGGCAGGGCACGCCCGCGGCGATCCAGCAATCGCGCATACTCGACTTGCGGGACGCACGTTCGGCAACGGCGGATGAAATGCCAGGAAGCCCAAGCCGCTCGGCAACCGCTGCTGCAGTCGGTACGCCAAAGTCGTTGAGCGGTACGATTCCGTCAACGCGTTGCGCGGCCGCATAGCGCAGCACGCCATCGACGTCGACGATGTCGATGACCGCGGAGTCGTCTGCGATCGCGAAGCCCGGCGAGTTGGGCGTTCGGTCGACGGCGACCACTTCATATCCCGCGCGCTTAGCCGCAGCGATACTTGCTGAGTAGTAGCGTGAGGCGCCGAGTATGAGTACGCGCTTCGGTTCGTTACTGCGCACGAGACTACACACCAACCAAGGCGACGCGACGTTCAACCGTCTGCACCGACTGTTGCTCGTCATGAGAGAGCGCACCGCTGTCGATGAGCAACCCACGTCCGTCGGCCATGCCGAATACGCGGGATGGCGCCTGCAGCGAATCCACAATGACAGTGCCGCGTGGTGCGATCACGCCGCCCGCCGCGACGGCGACGCCGTCCAACACGCCAGCGCCTCGACCGTGATCAAAGAGATCGTGCATCTCGCGTGCAATCAGCATCTCGGCTTGCATCACAGCACGCATATCCACGCGTTGCACGGGAATGCCTGCCGCGTGTGCCTGTTCCAGCGCATTCGCGGGTAACGCACCGATCCATCCGTCGAGCACACTATCAATCCCCTTCATCCACGCGGTCGCGGCATTCGCTGAAAGCGGCGCGCAGCAAACGAGGGTGTTTGCGGGTTCGATGGCTGATCGGTGAACGGTGACGCCCCGAAGTGTGAGCGCAGTCGCAACGAGCTCACCCAGGCGTGAGATGCGTGCATCGCCTACTACCAGTCGGACGACCGGTAGCGTCATACGCGGCTTTGAATCCGCGAGTACCAGATGCGCAATGCTGCGCGACCAGGCATCGAGATCGGAGTACGCCAGCACCGCGACACGAGCTTCGACGGACGCTCGGACTTGGGCGACAATCCCTGCGCTCGCCGCACTCTTTACATCTGCGTCAACCAGAATGGTGTCGACGTACGACTGTGCCGCGCCGGCCATGCGCGCTGCATCGTCCGCCGTTGCTGCTTCCGCTGACGCCATCACGAATTGATTGCCTTCGTGCACGCTGTGAAAGACGACCGTGCGCCCGGGCTCGCGCCATGCCTGAACGATCGAGAAGACGGTACGCTTACCACGCCGGCGCGCCAACGAATGCGCCTCGCGCGCAACCTGTGCAGACTGCTCTGCGATACTGCCCGAGAGTACCGCGCGCGCGGTCGGCAACGTCGATGCGGTGTGAGTTGCGGCGGCACCCCGGCGGGACAGTGCTTCGGCGTGGTGCTCGACGAGCGAAGCCGGCGCGTTCACCTTGTCGTCGTGCGAGACGGCGATGATCAGCGCGCGCGCATCCACTTCGTGGCGGTCGGCCGCATTATACACGCGGTCAAGGAACGACGAGTGAAACTGCGCGAAGCCTGACACCATGCCGATTGAATCACGCGACTGATGCGCGCGCAACATCGGGTCGATGCGTTGTTCTGCGATCGTGAGCATCGAGAGCGGATCGATCCCGATATCGATTCCCTGACGTTGCAGCGCAAACAGTACCATCTCCGTACACGCATTGCCTGCTGAGCGACCCATGCCCCGTAGTGACGTGTCGATGACTGTGGCGCCGGCCTGCACCGCCCGCAGAGTGTTGGCCACCGCGAGACCGAGATTGTCGTGTCCGTGAAATCCGAACGGCACTTGTATCGCGTCACGCATTGCATCCGAGTACGCCGCAACATCGTCCGGGAGCATGCCGCCGGCAGAGTCAACAATGCACACGAGATCTGCCCCAAACTCTGCTGCGCGTTTGGCCTCGATTGCAACCGCGGCCGGTGACAGTGCATACGTCTTCATCAAGTTGGCAGACACCCACAGCCCACGCTCCTTTGCGCGCGCGACGAATGGCGCAGCCTCGGCGACTGACGTGACATTGGTGCCAATGCGAATGAAGTGCGCTCCGGCATCTGCCAGCAGATCGACATCGTCGAGTTGTGCGATGCCAGGAATGCAGAACATTCCCCACTTTCCGCGTGTGACTGCGTTGGCGGCGGCGTGGGCGTACTCGAGGTCCGTACAGGCTGAGCGTGATGCTGCGAGTGTGCCCGCGCCCATCCCGATGCCGTGTCCCACTTCGATCAGCGGGACGCCACACGCGTCGAGCGCACCGGCGATCAACGCAGTATCCATCGCCGTGAACTGAAAGTCGACGACGTAGCTACCGTCGCGCAGCGTGGTATCAAGCAGCGTCAGCATCGCTCTCCACCTGTGGTTGTGATTCGATTTCGTCGACGAGTTGATTGACGGTCAGCCAGCGTGCCCCGCCATTGGAGAGTCGCGACAGGTTTTCGCGCACGGCATTCATGGAGAATGCATAGAGGGGATGCTCTCGTCCGCCAGCGCACTCATACGGATGACAGAGCAGCACGAGTGGTGCGTCGGTCGGCGCGGCGGCGACTGCATTTGCAAAAACCGCAGTGCGATAAGCCGGATTCACGTAGCGACGCACATCTGCTCGCGTGTCTGTCGCCGACGAAAGAGGCACCATCGTCATCGGCACTTCCCACAGCGGACGCAGGTAGCCACTGCTTCGCCCTGCTTTGCGATCATCGATCAAGTGCGGTCGGTCAGGTGCGCGCGACCAGTCGCGCAACGGCGGATCCCACGCATACACAGGCCTCGGCATCGCGCTCGAATCCGCCCGCCAACCGTCACTCGCGAGTTGCGCCAATGACGCCCTCGTGTGCTGCCCCCATCCCATGCGCGCACTCGTGCAACCAAACTCTCGAGCTGCCTTCGAATGACGACGCATCGCATCCAACAACAGTTGCGCATCTGCTTCTGGACGCTCAACCACCCCGTGCGAAGTATTCGCCGCGGTCGCGGTCGCGTGGTGATGCCACGCAACCTCGTGCCCTGCGTCGCGGACACACCGCCATAGATCCGCCGCTTGTACGAAGGCATGATCCGCCCGACCGAAACGACGAGCAATGCCATCGTCAACACGCACGAAGAACGTCGCATGGACGTTGCCAATCTGATCAAGCACGCGCAACAACGCCGGCATGACGTCGCCCAACTCATCGACGCTCTGTCCGGATACCCAGTCGACAAGGTCGACATCAAATGTCAGCGCGACTGATCGGCGTTCCATCCCGCGAAGTCCGGATAGAGATAGACCGCAAACTCAAACAACGGATAGTCGTGACGGATCGCAACGCGACGCGTGAGACGCTTGGCAATCCGAATCATCCGCTCCGGCTCGTAGTGAAAGCCCTCGGCGCTCGGAAAGTCGACGTACGAGGTCAGAAAGTCGACAGCAACTCCGCGTCGTGCATGACGGAACGCCGCGCCGAGAACACTCTCGGCGAGATCGTAGTTGTCGCCGTCGGCGAGCTTGAGATTGAAGCACGATGTCGACACAACCCAGTCGAACATCGGCCCCTGCTCCTCCAGAATGTCGTGCACCTTGAATTCGACATCAGGGTGACGTTCGCGCGCCGCGTCGATCAACGTCTGATTGATGTCGAAGCCGGTGTAGTGGACGTCGGGCACACGTTCCTGAAGAAACGGCCATAGATCGCCAAGGCCACAGCCCAGATCGAGGACGCTGTCCCCGCTCGCAATGCCCACGTCTGCGAGGACACCAAAGCGAATCGCGCGACGCTCGGGGGTGCCGGAGTTCAGCGCCTCAAACGATGCGCCATGTTTCGCAATGCGCGCCGCGTAGCGATGGAGTATGCGCTGCTTCTCACTCGCCCACATAGACCCTCACGGCGTCGATCACTCGCGCTACGTCGTCGTCCTGCATCCCGGGCCACATCGGGATTGACAGCGTGTGGTTGAAAGCACGTGTCGCGATAGGGAACTCGGCGTCATCGCGTCCATGCGCGCGATGCAACAGTGCGTCGACCCCCTGACGGACTGCGATTCCGTCGCTGTCAAACAATCGACGAACCGAAAAGTGCTCGACGGGTGTTGGCATCCACAGCGGCGCGCGAAACCACACCGACCCGTTGCTCGCTGCCGATCGCCAAGGTGCGGTCAACGGCGCAGGTAGCGCGTCAAGGTAACGGGTCGCGATCTCAGCTCGACGCGCGCGCATCTCTTCATAGCGCGACAGCTGCACGCGAGCGACGCTGGCCTGGAGATCAGAAAAGCGAACTGACGCTGCGGCTCGTGACGTCAACTTCTCGACGCGAGCAGCAACTGCCGGATTGCTCGTCGCAATTGCGCCTCCTTCACCGGCAGTCAGACACTTGGTCGCGTGAAACGAATAAACGGCGCACGCAGCAGGCGAGCTACTGCGCACCAATCCGAAAGCCTGGCACGCATCCTCGACAACGGGCAGTCCGAGCGCCGCGATCGCGTCGATGTCGCAGTACATGCCAAAGAGGTGCACCGCAACAACAGCACGCGTGCGACTCGTACGCACCGC
>JBKJTE010000335.1:0-9882 GCA_046590495.1 Gemmatimonas sp.
TGCGGCGGCTATAATCCCGCGTCTTGTTCGGCGAGTGTGATCGCGCCGGCTTCCCGCGTCAGGGTCGTTGATGTTGATCAATCTCCTTCCTGATTTTCTCGCCGTTCTCGAAGCCGCCGATCGTGATGCGGCCTATCGCGAGTACTTCGAGCGCCATCGTGCGCTGCTCGCGGCGTACTGGGACAACTATGTCCTCGAGCCCTCGGGCCCCCACTTCGACGACGTGATTCGCGCCACGGTCAACGCCAATCGCGATGACCTGCATGCGCTGCTTGCCCGCGTCGATGTCGTGGCACTTGCCACGCAAGCCGAACGCAAAGTCCACGCCCTGCTCGAAAGCGACGTGCCGTGCGACGTGGTGCTGATGGTTGGCGTCGGCGCTGCGAACGCAGGTGAACTCGTCATCGGCGGACGAGGCGTGGCCTTCATTTGCCTCGAACACTTCACCGGTGTCGCCAACACCGAGACGCAGGGACTTGGGCTCGACCCGGAGTTGATTCCACTCTGGCTCGCGCACGAACTGACCCACGTCATTCGCTACACGTCGCCCTCGAGCCGCAGCGAGATGCGCGCCTTGGTTGAAGGAGACGAAGGCTACTACTCCTATTGGGAGACCGGTCGCCGCGCGTCGTTGCGCGAACTGCTCGTCAACGAAGGACTCGCGGTGCAGGTGTCGCGCGCGGTCAGTCAGGGGCACGCGGCGTGGGAGTATTTCGGTTTCGCGCGCAAACAATACGCACGCATCCGCGAACTCGAGCCGATTCTGCAGCGCGCCGCCAACATCGATCTCGAGCGCGCGGGGCTAGGCCTCCGGCTCCGCTATCTCTCGGGCGGCATGAGCGACGATGCGCGCACCATCGAACGCGTGGTCATGCCCGAGCGCGCTGGCTACTTCCTCGGCGCGCGCATGGTGCAAGCCGCCGTCGACGCGCGCGGCATCGCCTGGGCCGTGCGGGCCAGCGCGCTGGAACTCGCGATGGCCTCGTTGCCGCTGCCGTTTGAAGCGCCGAGACTGACGATCGTCGGGTAGCGTCACTGTTGGTTCGCGGCGGTAGAGCTGAACAGCGACAGCGAACTGCGGTACACGGAGAACCGCACGAGAGAAGCAACGGCGAGAACTGCAGGAGAAAAACCAACTACAACAGCCAGCTGCAACTGCCGTACACGGAAAACTGCAGGAACTGAAAACGAAAACAGCAGGAGACCGCAACAACAATAAAGGTTGTTTGCTGTTCTCCCGCTGTTTTCCAGTTCGCTGTTCTCCTGCCGTTCTCGCCGTTGCTTCTCTCGTGCGGCTCTCCGTGTACGGCAGTTCGCTGTTCTCTTCGCCGTTACTTCCCGATACAGAAGTCGCGAAAGACCCGATCGAGCACGTCGTCCGTATTGATCGCACCCGTCACACCACTGAGCGCATCGCGCGCCGATTGGAGGTGTACCGCGGCGACTGTCGCCGGCAGTGCACCACTCTGCCACGCATCGAGAAAGAATGAAATCTCGTCGCGCGCCGTGGCAACACCAGCGCGATGACGTTCACGCGTGACCATCACACGCTCCGCGACCGCATCCGCGTGCGACGTGGAATCGCCGCGTACAACAGCATCGAGCCGGGTGAGCAGCGCCGCGAGACCGTAGCCGGTCTCCGCACTCACGTGCACAATGGCGTCGCCGTTCGCGTTGACGATCGACGGAGACGCCAGTTGCCCAGAGCCCTGCGCCTCGCCCGCATCGAGATCCTGCTTTGTGCGCACACGTACAATCCGAGCACTCGTCTCGCGACGCACCGTCGCGATCGTTGCATTCACGTCGGCATCGCTCTCACCGCAAGCGAGCACGATCTGCGCACTCGCGAGATAGCGCTCACTGACTTCAATCCCCAGTCGTTCGATCAGATCGGTCGTGTCACGCAACCCTGCAGTATCGACCAGACGCAGCGGCACGGGCGTACGGTCGAGCAGCGCTTCAATCGCATCGCGCGTCGTGCCGGCAATGGGTGTCACCAGTGCGCGCGATTCGCCGAGCAGTGCGTTGAACAGCGACGACTTGCCGGCGTTTGGCGATCCAGCAATCACCACGAGCGCGCCATCGCGCAACAGCGCGGCGCGCGGAGCGGTTTCGAGGAGTGCATCGAGCGCAGCGAGCAGCGTCGTTGCACTCTCGATGATGCGCGTCGGTGCAATCGGGCCATCGTCTTCGTCCGGAAAATCGATGTCGTACGCGAGCAGCGCTTCGAGCTGCAGCACATCATCACGCAGTGCCGCGAAGCGCCGCGAGAGGCCACCATCCAGCTGTGCGAGCGCCTGATGCTGCATCGCACCTGTTCGCGCATCGATCAGATCCGCGACGGCTTCGGCCTGCAGCAGATCCATGCGACCGTTCATCACGGCACGCCGACTGAACTCGCCGGGCAACGCCGGTCGCGCACCCGCCGCAACACACGCTGCCAGCACCGACGCGGGCACCACACGTCCACCGTGCGTCGATAGTTCGAGCACGTCTTCGCCGGTGTACGAATTCGGTCCCGCAAAGAACGTCGCGATTGCATCGTCGATCTGCACACCGCCGGCGGGGTGTCTGAGGGTGACCCTGGTCGCCACGCGCGGCGCGAGGTCGCCGACGCCGAGTGCGGTGGCGATGGCGCGCGCCATGGATCCACTCACACGGAGCTGTGCGAGCGCGCCGCGTCCGTCTGCTGTCGCAATCGCAACGATCGTCTCATCGCCACCCGCAAGCAGCAACGCGCTGCGCGGCGAGGCCGGCAGCGCGTCAGACGATGAATTCGGTGCGATATCGGGCATCGGAACCAAGTATCTCGCGGCTGCCTACCCTTTCACTACCGGCGTCGCCTTCCCTCGCTCATGCGCAATCAGCCACTGTTGCGGCAACGACGCGAGGTTCTGCACCAGATAGTAGAGATTCAAACCCGATGCCATGTTCAGAAAGATGAAAAGCATCATCGCTGGCATCATGTACATCATGATCTTTTGCTGCTCGTTCGCCTTCACGCCCTTCATGCCGATGTACGACAGGCCGATCGCCGTGATCGCGACCAGAATCGGCAGCACGTAGAACGGGTCCTTGATCGAGATATCCGGCAGCCACAGAAACGACACGCCACGGAACTCGATCGTGTTCTGGAAGACAAAGAACAGCGCGAAGAACACGGGCAGCGGAATCAGCATCGGCAGACAGCCGGACAACGAGCTGAACGGACTCATGCCGTGCTCTTTGTACACGACCATCATGGCGGCCTGCAGCTTCTGTGGGTCACCCTTGTACTTGGTCTGGATCGCCTGCAACTCCGGCTGAATGCGCTGCATCGCCATCGAGCTGCGCATCGCCCGCTGATTGAGCGGCCACAATAGAATGCGCACCGTCACGCCGAAGAGCACAAGAATCCAACCGTACGGTAATCCCAGCGTCGCTTTCATCCACAGCAGCAGTCGGATGACGACCGTGGCAAACGGCTGCACGACACCCTGCAGCCAACCGCCATAAGGATTCGACGTTTCGAACTCGCGCCCAACGGCCACCAGTCGCGAGAACTCCTGCGGACCGGCATACACCTCGAATGACGCTTCACCGCTCTTGAGCGGTGCAATCACCGTAGCCTGAGAGCGTGTCGCGATCTTGCCAGTGCGCACGCCGCCGGTCAGATCGACTTCAGCAAACGGCGGCTTGCCGACCGGCGTCAGCAGACCAACCAGGAAATATTTGTTCTTGGCGACAACCCACGTGATCGGGCCGCTGGCAATCTTGCGTTCACCCGGATCGAGCGAACGGAAGGTGACACCCTTCGCGTTCTGCGTCTCGGGCTTGTATGCGTACGACAGGTGCGACGCATCCTCAACCGTGTCCGCTTCCGACGAATGGAAGCCGGGCGGCATGTCCACCAACAAAAAGCTGTTCGCGGGCGCGCCGTCGACCTTGGCTGCGATATTCACGCGGTAACTGTCCGGCAAAAACGAATACGTGATCGACACGGCACGGGCTGCAATCATCGCGTCGTAGCGCACTACCGCATGTCCGTTCTCTTCGCTGCGGGTCGTTCGAAAAACCTGCTTGTCCAACCGCACCGTGTCGCCAGGCAACACAAGGCGGAACGAGATCAGCTGATCATTCGGGCTGGCCAGTTCGACCACGCCTTCCTTCACGCGTCCGTGATTCTTGAGCGTCGGATACAGCCCAAGCTCCGCGCCAATCAGTCCGGCGCCGCGATTGGTGGTGCGATACACCGCGTGCGCAGTCTTTACGGCTGCGGTGTCCACTTGTGCAGCGACAGCGCCGGAATCGCGTCCGACCGTTGCACCCGCGGCCCCGACGCCCGATGGCGCGACGCCAGCCGACGCGACCGCGTTCGGTACACCAGATGCCGGCGACGCCGCGGAATCGCGACGGGTCGCAGCGCTGTCAGCGCGTAACAGAGAATCCGTTGCGACCACACTGTTCGTCACCGGCGTTTTTGGCGTCGGAAACAATACGTTGGTCAGAAGGATGACGGCCGCCATGAGGACGACGGCGAGTGCAATGCGGCGTGGTTCCATGAGTCGAAATAGGTACGCCGAGGGCTGCTCGATCGCGCGACAACCGCGCGCTCAAGGGACCGGGTCGAAGCCCCCGGGCCGGAAAGGATGACAGCGCCCGATACGACGAAGCGCCAACCATCCGCCGCGCAACGCACCATGACGCTCGAGCGCCTCGATCGCGTACGCGGAACAGGAAGGATAATAGCGGCAGCTCCCACCGAAGATGGGAGAGAGCGTCAACTGGTACCCACGAACGGCCAGGATCAACAACTTCCTGGGTGCACGCACGATCGGATGCTGTTCTGAAAGTGTCGGGGACACGTTCCTCACTACGTTCAGCCGAGCGGCGGTGTGTCGGCGGTCGGCAAGGTGGCCGCGGGGAGAGTTGCCGTGGGCAACTTTACCGTGGGCAACGCCACCGTCGGCAACGCCACCGTCGCCAGCTGTTTGGCCGCCTGCAGCACTTCGCTGCGTAGAAGCTCGAATTCGCGCGTGTACGCCACCGGTGATACCCGCAGGACGACGTCCATTGGACGGAGCGTCGGCAACAGTTCGAGACGCACCAGTTCGCGCAAACGACGCTTGAGCCGGTTCCGATCGACTCCGGAATGCTTGTACTTCGGAATCACGAAGCCGACTCGTGCGAACAGACGAAGGGAAGCGACGGCGCGCACATCCATCGAGGCCGTGCGCACCCGCTTCCCTTGATGTCGGACCACCTCGAGTTCGGACCCGCGCGTCAGTCGTTGCGCACGCGGGAACGAACGAGAATCAGGCGCCCGCGTACTTCGACGGGATCTGAACGGTCAAACGCTTACGCCCCTTCTTGCGGCGACGGCTGAGAACAGCGCGGCCCCACTTGTCTTCCATGCGCGTCCGGAAGCCATGCTTGCGGAGACGCTTGGTGTTGCGGGGATGATATGTGGGCTTACCCATGGGAATCTCGTGCGGTTACAGCCGAACAGGTTCTCGCAGATTGCTGCAGGACACCAAATGCGGCAGGCTTGAATCGAGCGTAGAAATGGCGAAAGGTCCAGCCTCGCAACTTACGCTCAGCTATGGCTTTCGGTCAAGGTCACGTGGCCTTCTTGCCCACACTCACGAACCGGCGACACGTCACGCAATTGACTTATCCACATCCGGGGCGGTACCTTCGCCCCCCGCGCCGCACATAGCTCCCCGCTCAGTCCGCACCACCAGCCATGCACTCGGCTCCGCCACCGACCGTTTCCGTCCTTTCCGCCATCTGAATGTCCCTCTCTCCAGCCGAACTCTGGGACCGCCTGCGCCAACGTGCGCGCCAGGTGCTGCCGGAGCAGACGTATCGTACCTGGCTGGAGCCCACGGAAGCACTGGCCGTCGAGGGGGACACCCTGATGGTCGGCTCACCCGACCAGTTTTCGGCCGACTGGAACGAGTCCAAACACGCCGATCTGCTGGCCAGCTTCAGCCCAGTCGCACTCGGCCACCCGCTCAAAGTCCGCTTCAAAGTGCACGAAGAACGGGTCGGACGCGTCCAGATGGACATGTTCGTCGCGCCACCTGCAGCCCCTTCACCTCCGACACCAAAGCAACAGCAATCGCGCATCTCGACGCCACTTAACCCGAGATACACATTCGATCAGTTCGTGATCGGGAAGTCCAACGACGTCGCAGCCGCCGCCGCGCAAGCCGCGGCCCAAGCCCCAGGCAAAGTCTACAACCCGCTCTTCATCTACGGCGAAACAGGACTCGGCAAAACGCACCTCATGCAGGGCATCGCCCACGAGCTGCTCCGACGCACCCCGACGCTCCGTCTCGCCTACGTCGGCACCGAGCAGTTCACCAACGAGTTCGTATCCGCGATTCAGACCGGCCAGATGGGCGACTTCCGTCGCCGCTTCCGCGAGATCGACCTGCTGTTGGTGGACGACGTCCAGTTCTTGAAAGGGAAGGAATCCACGCAGGAAGAATTCTTCCACACCTTCAACGCCATCTACGAAGCCGGTCGCCAGATCGTGCTCACGTCAGACCGGCCGCCAAAGGAAATCCCGGGACTCGAATCCCGACTGGTCTCGCGGTTCGAATGGGGGATGGTCGCCAACATCGATGCCCCCGATCTCGAACACCGCATCGCAATCCTGAAGAAAAAGGCGAGCCTCGATCACCTCGAACTCACCATCCCCGATGAAGTCATCGAGTTCATCGCGCAACATGTGAAGTCGTCGGTGCGCGAACTCGAGGGCTCGATAATCAAGCTGCTCGCGTTCGCGTCACTCAAACACCGCGATATCTCGGTCGAACTCGCGCGCGAAGCGCTGCGCGATAAACTGCGCGGCGCATC
This sequence comes from Gemmatimonas sp., assembly GCA_046590495.1. Classification (GTDB taxonomy): domain Bacteria; phylum Gemmatimonadota; class Gemmatimonadetes; order Gemmatimonadales; family Gemmatimonadaceae; genus Gemmatimonas. The sequence continues at coordinate 6,847 of JBKJTE010000335.1, forward strand.
CAGCTCCGAATTTCCCGAAATCCCGCCGACGTCCATCACCGTCGCCACGATTCAGCAGGTCGTGTCCCGCGAATGGGGCGTCACCCCCGACGGACTGCGTTCGAAAACCCGCACCAAACAGCTCACAACGCCCCGCCAGATCGCGATGTACCTCTGTCGCGAGCTACTTGCCTTGCAGCTCGTCGAAATCGGTAACGCGTTCGGTGGACGCGATCACTCTACGGTCATCCATTCTCTCGATCGCGTAGCCGAAGACATGGCCGGTGAGCCCGGTTTCGCCGATCGCGTCCTCAAGGTGCGCGGCATGTTGGAAACGCTGCGGACAACCGGACAACTGGGCACCTGAATCCCCGCGCTTCCACATCACTCCACAGTTTACGACATGCTCCAGGTGGATCAGTGGTGAGTGCGGCGAACAGTCGACATCGAATGCACATGATCAGACGTGGCGAAAGTGCTTCGCTACACGTAGGTTGCACCGCTTGTAGACATCTCCACGCGCCCTACTGCTACTACCTGTTTTTTATCTAAGAGTACTTCTAACAGCAGTCACTCCACAGAACGGGCAGAAACACCCGCATGCGCTTTACAATCTCGCGCGAGAAACTCCTCGAAGGGCTTCAGGCTGTCACGCCAGCTGTCCCGGCGAAAACCACGTTGCCCGTACTGGCCAACCTGCTCGTCGAAACGACTGAGCGGGGCATTCGCCTGTCAGCCACTGACCTCGACATCGCTGTCAGCACGGAGGTCGTCGCCGACGTCGAAACAGCCGGCGCAATCACGATCCCCGCCAAGAAGCTGAGCGAGATCGTGCGCGAGTTGCCGCCGTCGCCAGTGAAAATCGGTGCGACCGGCGAACAGCGCATCACGCTCGAATGCGGACGATCGAAATTCAAACTGCTCGGCCTTCCGCGCGATGAATTTCCGACCTTTCCAAGTGTCCGCTTTCAGGATGCCTGGCGCGTGAAATCGGGTGAATTGCAGAAGCTCATTCACCATACGGCCTTCGCGGTCAGCACCGAAGAATCACGCCCTATTCTCAATGGCGTTCTCTGGGAATTGCGTGACGACAAAATGCGCATGGTCGCGACCAACGGACATCGCCTGGCGAAGATGGAAGTGCCCGTCGACGCGAGCACCGCACCGTCGAGTGATCTGATCGTGCCGCCGAAAGCGCTCGAACAGATCAAGCGTCTCTTCCCCGCAGAAGAAGAACTCGAGATCGCGCGCGGTGACAATCACCTTGGCTTCCGCTCCCCGTTCACGTCGGTGTTTACGCGACTCGTCGAAGGGCCGTATCCCAACTACGAGCAGGTGATTCCGAAGGACAACGATCGCTACTGCCTGGCCGACAAGGCTGCGCTGACGAGTGCACTCAAGCGCATGTCAGTGATCGCGTCAGACCAGACGCATCGCATCAAAATGTCCTTCAACTCGGGCATGCTGAAGTTCAGCGTGACCACACCGGATCTGGGCGAAGCACAGGACGAATTGCCGGTCCAGTACACCGGCGATCAGCTCGATATCGGCTTCAACGCCACGTATTTACTCGAGATCCTGCGCTACATGCCGACGGAACAGGTTCGTCTCACCTTCAAGGCGCCAGAACGCGCCGCGACGATCGAACCGGAAGGGTGGGACGACCCATCCAAGTATCTCTGCCTCGTGATGCCACTCCGCCTCATGGACTGAGCAACATCGTCGCGCACCCATCACCGCCGACTTTCGACGTGCGTCGTCAACTGTTGCGTGATGCGTTGTGTACGCGGTGTGGTCGGACGACTCCGATCAATGAGCTGGAGCGTCAATGTCCCCTGTCCATCCAGTTGCAACAGTGCGCCCGTGGTCACGTCGACACGGGCGTTGTCCGTTGCACTGCCACTGCCAGTCAGTTCGAGCGCGCGCCACGCTGACCCCAGCTTCCCCTCAAGACGCGTGCTGGTCGTGCGTTTGATGTAGAGGGTCATATTCGCCGCCGCACCCTCGACGCGCTCAAGGAGGTACTCGTGCTGCGAACGCACCGTGATCGGAATCCCGACCCGACAGACAATACTGACCGAACTGTCGCGCCATCGATCGCCACTGACAACACTCGTCGGCACACGCACGAGGAGATCGCGCACCAACGCGGTTGCACTCGACTCCGGACGATCGCATTCGTTGGCTAGCGGTGGACGCGTCACGACACGCACCGTCGTCGCGTCGAGTACTGCATCGAATGCGACCGACGTTGGTACGCGAGACAGCGCACCGGACACGTTTGAGATCGGCACCGGTGTCGGCACCGGGGCACCCGCCCCTTCGATGCGCACCGCGAACGAATCGACCCGCCCACTCCCCCGCACTGCGCCATCTGCCGCACGTCGCAACGACCAGGTGACGACACCACGGCTCTCGACACGCTGCTCGTCGTTGTGCCCTGCGCTGTCGCGCTCAATTCGTGCCGTCGCACGCACCTCGTAACTCCGCTCCGCAACGGCGCTCGCCACCGCAATACGCGACGGCAACACCACCGCAACTGGCGCCGCAGCAGGCACCGGCGCAGGCGTAATCACCACCGACGGCGCCGCAGCACGGCCACACGCGCTCATCACACACGCCGTCATGATAGCGTGCACAATATTTCGGTGACGACGCGACGCGCTGTTCGAGTTATGAATCACAGCGTGGGGCAAGCGGCTGGAACAACGAACCATCGAGTGAGCAATGCACTGAACAGCTGACGCCAACCGCCAAGGCAAACGGTCGACGTTACAACCACACGACAGGGTACGGGGCGATCGCCGGCCTGTAAGCCGGGTTCTGTCGACGCATTCACACACGAACGTGCTCCTGCATCGGACGGTCATTCCTCTCGGCGTTCAGTCACCCAAACGCTCCAGCAGCCTACCCGCGGCTCGACGTCTTGCGACGCCCTTGCGAGACGGGCCGTCTCTCACCGCTTATTTGGCCTTGCTCCGGCTGGGGTTTGCCTCGCCGCCAATGTTGCCACTGACGCGGTGGGCTCTTACCCCACCGTTTCACCCTTACCGCTGC
>JBKJTE010000073.1:0-15023 GCA_046590495.1 Gemmatimonas sp.
GATGCTTGTCCGACGGCACGGGTAGCGTCACGCCGATGAGTGCTGCGGCGATTTCATCCGCCATGACGTGACTCGTGGGAGCGATCGGCCACGGAATCCCTGACGACACGTTGGTGACCACCACCACGCCAAGGCGTCGATCGGGGAGCATCACCATCTTGCCCCGAAAGTGCGGAACGATGCCGCCGTGATGCACGGCGCGCTCGCCGGCGATCGTGCCATCGCGCCAACCGAAGGCGTACGAAAAACCGTTTGCGGGCGCGCCGCCGGCGTGCATCTGCGCGAAACCGGCCGCACTCAGCACCGCGCTCGAATCCGTGCGCAGTTGCGCGACGAGAAAGCGCCCCAGATCGGCAGCGCTGCTGATCAACGCGGCAGTCGGAAGCCGGTCTCCCTCGTGCGGCAGCGTGCGCGCGACAGGAAAGCCGAATACGTACACATGTCCGCTCGACAGGCGCCCCGGGTTCTTACGAACGAGCGCCGTCGCTTGATCGACGTGGCTGTCGCGCATACCAAGGGGCGAAAAAATCGACGCCTGCACGTACGACGCGAACGAACGATGGGACACCGCCTCCACGATCGCACCCAACACCAGATAGTTCGGACTCGCGTATTCGTGCACCGTACCCGGCGCGTTATGGAGCGCCACGTCGGAGAGGGCGCGTACCTGATCGGTGAGGGTGCGCGACTCGCCGGTGGCTCGCGGTGCATTGGCGGGAATACCGCTCGTCTGGTGCAGGAGCTGCCGTACGGTGATGCGTGCACTCGCGTTGGTGTCCGCCACGCGAAACCAGGGCAAGTATTGCTGCACCGGCGCGTCCAACCGCACCAGATTCCGCTCGACCAACTGCATGACGGCCAATGCGGTGACCGATTTGCTCATGGACCCCAGCACGAATCCGGTACGCTCGGTGACCGCTGCCCCGAAACCATCGGTGCCGAATCCCCGCGCATAGATCACCGAGTCATTCGACACGATAGCGACCGCCACACCGGGAATACGATTGCGCTGCATCTGTTGCGCGATGTAGCGCTCGATAGCAGGAATCGCGGCCCGAATGTCCGGCGTGGCGGTGCGCGCGGATTGGGCAGGCAATGTCATCGGGAGAGCGGCCAGCGCGACGTGGCGTGCGAGTCGCGAATGAATCCGGAGGAGTGAGTGCATCGTCAACGGTACGTTGACTCCTCATCGGCAGGTTTCAGGCTGCGGGCTTCGCAGGTTGTCAGCGCGGCCCGCGTTCGAGCGCTTCGCGCAGCTTCGCTGTCAACGATTGCAGACTGAATGGCTTCGGCAAGAAGTGCACCCCAGCTTTGAGCACTCCATCCGGTGAGATCATGTTCGCGGTGTGACCGGACATGAAGATCGTCACCATCGCGGGATAGCGGGCGGCCAGCAGCGCCGCCAGATCGGGGCCGCTCATTCCCGGCATCACGACATCGGTGAGCAACGCGTCGATCGGGCCCGTGTCGTCTTGTGCGATGTGCATCGCTTCGTCGGGTGACGCGGCAGCGAGGACGCGGTACCCTGATCGCTCGAGGATCTTTCGCGTGAGGGAAAGGATCGCCGGCTCGTCCTCCACGAGGAGCACGGTCTCTGTTCCTCCCGCCACGGAGGATGTCCCCTCGTGAACAGTCGCCGTGGGAGAGAGCCCCACGTGCCGTGGCAGGTAGATGCGGATGCTCGTGCCGGCATCGACCACACTGTATACGCTCACGAAACCGCCGTTCTGCTGAACGATACCGTAGACCATGGGGAGGCCGAGACCGGTGCCGCTGCCGACGGGCTTGGTGGTGAAGAACGGCTCGAAGATGTGGGATCGGGTCTCCTCGTCCATCCCGTGCCCGCTGTCGCTCACGGCGAGCATCACGAACTCGCCCGGGCGATAGTCCTCGCTCAACGAAGCGAAGGTGGCGTCCACAACCACGTTCCTCGTTTCGATGGACACTCGGCCCACGCCCGCGATAGCATCGCGCGCGTTGACGCAGAGGTTCGCCAGAATCTGATCGAGTTGCGTGGGGTCGATCATCACCGGCCAGAGCGCGGCGCCAGGCTCCCAACTAACGGCGATGTCTTCGCCGATCAGCCGACGCAGCATCGTCAGCATCTGCGACACCGCGCTGTTCGCGTCGATCAGCCTGGGAGCCACCGTCTGCTTGCGAGCGAACGCGAGCAGTTGAGCGGTCAGGTCGGCAGAGCGCTGTGCGGCGCGTTGGATCTCCTCGAGGTCGCGGTACAGCGGGTGGGAGGAACCCATGTCCGCCATGAGCAGTTCCGTCTGCCCGAGAATCACGCTCAGCATGTTGTTGAAGTCGTGGGCCACGCCGCCGGCGAGCCGCCCCACCGATTCCATCTTCGTCTTCTGGGTCAGCTGCTCATGCAGGCGTTCCCGCTCCCGTTCGGCGAGGCGCACACCGGTGATGTCGCGCACGAACGCGCTGAACTGCAGTCCACCCCTGATCACTACCGGCGCCACCGACATCTCTACGAACAGTGGCGCCCCGGACTGCGTGACTGCGTGCAACTCGAACCGTCGGTCGATGGTCTGTTCGCCGCCCGCGGCAAGTTCTGTCCATCGATCCGGCCCGGGACTCATGGCGGAAGGCGGCCGGATCGTCTCGCTGAGTGTGCGACCGATCGCCTCATGCGCCGTCCACCCGAAAATGCGGGCCGCCTGGGGATTCCATCCGCTGATCCGGCCGTCGCTGTCGTACGTGATGACCGCATCGAGGGCGGTATCGATGATCTGCCGCGTGCGCTCTTCGCTCTCCTGGAAAGAAAGCCGCGCTTCGCTCTCGGCTTCTACGGCTACCGCGGCGTCGCGATCGAGCGCGTAGCGCCGCCTCAGCAGCAGCGTGCCCATCGTGACCGACAGCGTGAGGATGAGGATGTCACTCACGATGTCCGTCACGCTTCCGCCGTTCAGCCAGACGAATCGGAGCAGGATGAGTGCACCGACGAACCCGATCGGTGGAACGATCTGGCGGAGACCACGGTTGGGGAGGGTCGCGTAGATCGCCGTGAGATACAGGAGGGGCACCCGTATCTTCATCGTCCCGCCGGACGGCTGCAGTGTCTGAATGACGACTGTCGCCGCCAAGGCGAAGGTGGTCCAGCTGAAAACCAGACGTTCGAATCGATCGCGGGTCGCGGCACGCAGAACGAGGCTGACGGCAACTATCCCGACGGCGATCAAGAGCGCGCGCACCACCAACCGGGCGATCAGGACGAACGGCAGCGACGAATAGTTGAGGATGTCCACCCAGATGAAGACCACCACCGGCACCACCATCGCCACGATTCCGTAGATCGCGAACTGCCGGTCGGCCTCAAGCCGGAGCGCCGAAAGTGCGTCGTTTCCGGCGGTATGTGTCGATCGAGTGCTGGTGGGCATGTAGCGCAAAGGATGCCGATCTGGCACTCCGTGCGCGAGGGGGAGAATGTTTGGTCAAAAGACGCACGTGGCGCGCGCAGCAGGCTTGACGGTCCCGCAGGGAACTATCCGAATCACCGCCGGATAGCTGCGGCAGAATCACGCGAATGCGCGACAGCGTACTCGCACCGCGCCTGCTCCTCCTCGCACGCCTCCATCATGCCACTGCCGCAAATCGCAGCGCTGCTCTCCGAATCGCCTGCGACGGCAGTGCCGCTGATTTTTGCGGGTGGCGTTTTGACCAGCCTCACGCCGTGCATCTACCCGATGATCCCGATCACGGCGGCGGTCGTCGGCGGACAGTCAGCGTCGCGCTCCCGGGGCCGGGTGTTGGCGCTGACCGGCGCATACGTGCTGGGGTTGTCACTGGCATACGCGACGCTGGGGATGGTGGCAGGGCTTACCGGCACGCTCTTCGGCAGCATCAGTACCAACCCGTGGCTGCTTATCGTCATGGCGAATTTGCTCCTGCTCTTCGCACTGATGATGCTCGATGTGCTTCCCGTGCCCGTGCCGCAATCACTGCTGGCACGCGCGGCCGGAATGGATGGACGTGGAAACCTGGCCGGCGCGTTCTCCATGGGAGCGGCGTCAGGACTGGTCGCAGCGCCATGCGGCGCCCCGGTGATGGCGACGCTGCTCACATGGGTCGCGGCAACCCACAGCGCCGTGCTTGGCTTTTCGTACCTACTCGTATTCTCGCTCGGTATGTGCACGCTGCTCGTTGTCGTCGGACTCGCCGCCGGTGGCGCGGTACGGCTGCCGAAAGCGGGCATGTGGATGGTCCACGTAAAGCGCGTGTTCGCGCTGCTGATGGTCGGCACCGCCGAGTACTACCTGGTTTCCGCAGGGCAGGTGCTGTTCTGAGCAGTACATGCGCCATTCACAGTATCAACGCCCCACATCCAGTCAGAGATAATCCATGCATCCATTCCCGCAGCGCCTATCCTCATCGCGAGCCACAACCCTCCGTCGCTCTATTGCGACGACCACGTTCGCGCTCGCAGGTTTGCTCGCGATCTCGTTGCCTGTGCAGGCACAGGAAGCGGGCATCGCCATCGGCACCAAGGCGCCCAGCGCGATGGTGGAAACGCTTGATGGCAAGCCGATGGATCTGGGCAGCTACGTCGGCAAAAAGCCTATGGTGATCGAGTTTTGGGCTACGTGGTGCCCGTTGTGCAAAAAGCTCGAGCCGGCGATGTCAGCTGCGCGCGCGAAGTATGGTCGGGACGTAGCGTTTGTTGGGGTCGGAGTTCCGCAGAATCAATCCCCGGAGCGTCAACAGGCGTACATCACGCAGCAGCAGATGACCGGGGAGTATGTGTTCGATAAGGACGGCGCCGCGTACAAAGCGTACAAGGCGACGCACACCTCCTACGTCGTGGTCGTCGACGGAAGCGGGATGGTTGTTTATACGGGCGTCGGTCCCGAACAGGATATCGACGCTGCTGTAAAAAAAGCGCTCGCGTCTGGCAAAGGCGTGAACTGAACAGCACGGAATCAGGTGGGGATGACGACAAGCGAAGCAACGAAGACGACCGAGCGGGACGCGCGTGCGTTTGAAGAAGACGCAGTGCGTTGCCTTGATGATGTCGCGCGGTTCGCGCGGTCGCTTGCACGCGCGCCCGACGATGCCGACGACCTTGTTCAGGAGACGTACCTGCGCGCGTTTCGCAGCCGTCACACATGGAAGGAAGGCTCCGACATGCGACGGTGGTTGTTCACGATCTGCAAAAACGTCTTCCTGCGCAACACTGAGCGGGCGAGTCATCAGGTGGAACTCACCGACGATCCGACCGACGAGACACTGGCCGCCGTTCGGTATCACAACACTCTCGTCGCATCGGGCGATCACGCACTGTTCGATCGACTGAGCGCTTCCGACGCGATCGCCAACGCGATGCAGAAACTCGCCGAACCGTTTCGGCTGGTGGTCGTGCTGGTGGACATGGAAGGTTACGGCTACGAAGATGCAGCAAAGTTGATGGGCGTCCCGGTCGGGACGATCCGCTCGCGACTCTTTCGCGCACGACGCCTGCTTCAGGAACTGCTCGTCGCGCATGCGCGCGACGCAGGGTTGATTGGCGATGCAGCGCCCTCCACGGCGAGAACGAATTCATGAGCATAGAAGCCGCAGTGCAGGAAATCCCGGTACTCGATTGCGAACAGACAGTCCGCCGACTCTGGGACTATCTCGATCAGCAGTTGCCGGCGCTCGACATGCAAGCGGTCGACAAGCATCTCGCCGAATGCAAGGCAAAATGCCCGTCACATTTTGCATTCGAACGTGCGTTCCTCGATATCATCCGCACGTCACGCTCGACGGCCCTCACGACCGACGTACTGCAGCTGCGCGTGCGTGCGCTCATGCAGCAGAACAACACCCGCGATCGCGAAGAGGAACTCTGACGTGACCGAAAAAGCGCGACACCACTGGATTGTACGATTGACGCACTGGGTCAACGCGGTGGCATTCACCCTCATGGTCGGCAGCGGACTGCGCATCTTCAATGCGTACCCGTCGTTCCATCGTAAAGGTGAGACCTTCTGCTGCTATCCATTCGAAGGCAAGCCGATCCCCGCCTGGCTCACTTTCGGTGGATTCCTCGGCGCGGCGCGCCAATGGCACTTCGCCATGATGTGGGTACTGGTCGCCACAGGACTCGTCTACGTGAGCTTCATTTATCTGCACGGCGAATGGCGCGATCTCGTGCCGCGACGCGGCGATCTGCGCGATGCGATCGAGATGATCAAGTTCTACGCGTATCGTCGCAAGGATCATCCGAAACATGGCAAGCACAACGCGCTGCAGAAGGCGACGTATTTCATCATGCCATTCGTCGGCACCGTCATCGTGCTCACCGGCATCGCCATCTGGAAGCCGGTCACACTCGGCTGGCTGACATCGATCTTCGGCGGCTATGTGTGGGCGCGCTACTGGCACTTCACGGCCATGCTGACCCTTGTTGCGATGTCGGTCGTGCATGTGTTCATGGTGATCAGCGTCGATCCGTACAGTCTGCGCAGCATGATCACCGGCGGCCACAACGATGCACTCTCGCCGATCGCGCGCAACGCCCGCCCGTTTCAGGGACTCTTCAGACGCGCGCCGGCCTCGCCGCCAGTCTCCGCGCAGGAGCCAGCACCATGACCCCGCGCGATCTTCGTCGCACCGCACTCGAGTTGGTCGATCGCGCCGTGAGCAATCTGGAATCGCGGGAGCCGCGCCAATCGCTCACATCACGCCGCGCATTCCTGCAGGTGAGTGCAACCTCGCTCGCGACGGCATTGCTGGCGGCATGCAACTCTTCGGGGCCGGACAGCGCCGAGAAGTATCTCAAGTTCGCGACGCGTAAGAACGAACAGGTCGAGCGATGGCTGTTTCGGCACACGTCGATGGACCATGTGCGTGGCGGTGCGATCACGGCCGGTGATCGCTTTCCGAGCTACTTCATCGCGGACACGGTGCCAACGTGGGACGTGGCCGCGAAGGGTGCGTGGCACCTCGAGATCGCCGGGATGGTGAAGACGCCGATGACGCTCGACCTGGCCGCTCTCATGGCGTTGCCACACGTCGAACAGCGCGTCGACCACTTCTGTGTCGAAGGGTGGAACGCAGTCGCGCGCTTTCGCGGTGTGACGATCGGCGAGATCGCAAAAATCGCGGGCGCGTCGCCGCAGGCCGCAATCGTCGACTTTCAGTCGTTCGACGACAACTATCACGAAAGCTGGGACATCGAGAGTGCGATGCATCCGCAGACGATCGTGGTTTATGCGAAAGACGGACAACTGCTCTCGCCCGCCTACGGGGCGCCGGCACGCATTCACTCGCCGGTGAAACTCGGCTACAAGAACACCAAGTATCTCACGCGCGTCGAATTCATGGCCGCACCCAATGGCGGATACTGGACCGACCGCGGCTACGAGTGGTACGGCGGCACCTGAACGCCACGTAACACGCGCGTTAGCGCAGTATCAGCACCACGGCGGCGAGTACCGCGACAGCCGCAAACCCGAGCATCACTGGGATCGCTGACGGTGCGGGCGCACTGCTGGACGGCGCAACCGACGACGGCGAGGGCGTTGCCGAAGAGGGCATGGGCGCCATCGTGGCGCTACCCGCACTTTCCGCCGGTTTGGCGACATATAGTTGTTGCGTGAGCGCGATGTCGAGCGCGACTGTCGATTCGGGTAGGTACGAGCGCGCGAGTCTGGCGTCGTCCGATTCTACGGCGGCACCCTCGGGCGTCGTCCGGATCCCTTCGTCGAGCGCGTCAACGATCACCTCGGCGAGCTGCGGTCGATCGGCTGGCAGCTTGGCCAGACAGCGCATGATCAACTCGACGAGATACGCAGGCGCATTTGGACGATAGACCGACAGGGGCACCGGCGCCTCCTTCACGTGCGCGCGCAGCTGCCCGTGGAGACTTCGGCCCTCGAACGGCGTACGCCCGGCCAGCAGTTCGTAACCGACGATGCCCAGGGCGTAGATGTCCGCGCGCGTCCCGACCCGCGGATCGCCCGACGCCTGCTCCGGCGACATGTACGTGGGCGTGCCGAGTGCGATGCGGCGCGTGGTGAGTTTGGGGCCGATGTCCTCGGCGGGGTGGTCGTCGGCGTTCATGAGCGCTTTGGCGACACCAAAGTCCACGATCATTGCCACGTCACCCGAGAAGAGTACGTTCTCTGGTTTGATATCGCGGTGTACCACGCCGCGCCGGTGTGCGTACGCGAGCGCACTCGCCATGTCACGCAGGATGTGCTGCGCGTCGGCGATCGACATGCTGCCGCGACCACTCAGGCGTTCACGAAGCGATTCACCGTCGACAAACGGCATCGCGAACCACGGGAGCCCATTGGCCTCACCGCTGGTGAGCATCGGGACGATGTTCGGATGCTGCATGCGACTTGCAACGTCGATTTCGCGCTTGAAACGTGCGAGCGAAATATCGGCGACAAGATCGGGCGGAAGTACTTTGATGACGATCTGCTGGCCCGTCGCGATCTCAGTCGCGCGAAAGACGCGAGACATTCCGCCGCCTCCCAACTCGCGACCCAGCGAGTACGTCCCGTCTACCGCCTCTCGAAGGCGTGCGACCATCTCCTCCTGTAGCATGTATGGAATGTGCCCGACGTCCGCAACTGCCGAAAGTCGCTCCGGCAATTGGCCAGGGACTGGCTGTGCGTTGCCGCACACCCGTCCACCCCACAGCTTGCGTGCATCGTTTCGGCGCAAGTTTTCATCACTTCTGAAGCGCACCCCGCCTCCCCCCTCGCCTGCCCATGAGCATTTCCTGGATCGACTGGGTCATCGCCGCTGCGTCCATTCTGGTCTGTTTCATCCCGGCGCTCTTTCTCGCCAAACGCTCCGGGTCGAGCACCGCGGAGTTCTTCGGCTCCGGACGCTCCGTCCCCTGGTGGCTCGCCGGCCTTTCGATGGTGGCGACGACATTCTCGTCGGACACGCCGAACTGGGTCACGGAGCAGGTACGACGCTACGGCGTCGCCGGGAATTGGCAGTGGTGGGCGTTCGTTCTCACGGGGGTCGCGACGGTCTTCTTCTTTGCGCGCCTCTGGCGTCGCTCAGGTGTCCTCACCGACCTCGAGTTCTACGAACTGCGCTACTCGGGAAAATCGGCGTCGGTCGTGCGCGGATTTCGCGCCATCTACCTCGGCCTGTTTTTCAACTGCTTCATCATGGGAATGGTGACGTTGGCGGCGTGCAAGATCGCCAACATCCTGTTCGGCCTTCCGCCCTGGCAGACGATTCTGATCTGCGGTCTGCTGAACGTCGTCTTTGCTGCGTACTCGGGTCTCTGGGGCGTGCTGGTCATCGACATGATTCAGTTCTTCATCAAGATGACGGCAGTTTTTGCGGCGGCGTGGTTCTCACTCGTTGAAGTAGGACGTCGACTGGCCGGAGACGCGAGCGGAGTCGTGGGGCTAAAACTCCTCGTCAGCAAACTCTCGACGCTCCAGGTGGTGCAGAGCACGGGCGCCAATGCACAGCCGGTGATGTCAGCGAAAGACGGCGTTGGTCAGCCGATTCTCGACATGCTTCCCAACTTCAGCATGTCCGAACTGGCCCTGATGATCTTCATCATGCCGGTCGCGATCAGTTGGTGGGCGAATTGGTATCCGGGAGCAGAACCAGGCGGCGGCTCGTACATCGCGCAGCGCATGCTGGCCTCCAAATCCGAAAAAGACTCACTCGGCGGCACGCTCTTCTTCAACATCGCGCACTACGTGTTGCGCCCATGGCCGTGGATCATCACGGCGCTCTGCTCGATCATCGTCTATCCCGATCTGGCGTCGATCAAAGCTGCGTTCCCCAACGCGGACTCCGCACTCATCGGACACGACTCGGCATTTCCGGCGATGCTCAAGTTCCTGCCCGTCGGCTTTGTCGGATTGATGATCGGTGGACTGCTCGCGGCAAACTCGTCGACGATTCTCACGCACCTGAACTGGGGTTCGTCGTATCTGGTGCACGACTTCTATCGTCGCTTCATCAAGAAGGACGCATCCGAATCGCACTACGTGAATGCGGGTCGAATCTCCACCGTCGGTCTCTACATCTTTGCCGCGCTACTCAGCCTTGGCATGAGCTCTGCCCAGCAGGCGTTCCAGGTGCTGCTGTCGATCGGCGCAGGAACAGGGTTGCTCTACATGGCGCGTTGGTTCTGGTGGCGTGTCTCGGCGTGGTGCGAAATCGTCGCGATGGGGATGTCGCTGATCACGTCGCTCGCGGTGCCCAGGCTCATGCCGGGTGCTGATTTCGCGACGACGACCATCGTCCAAGTCGGCATCACCACCATCGCTTGGCTCATCACGGCATTCGTTGGGCCGGTGACCGATCGCGCGACGTTGATCGCGTTTGTGCAGAAGGTCAAACCGGCAGGGCCAGGATGGACGGCGATTCGTGCGGCAGCGGGAGTTGTCGACGCTGAAGTTGCGCAGGAGAATCGGATCGGGGCGGCGTTCGTTGGTTGGATCGCCGGCTGCGTGGTGATCTGGTCGTCGCTATTCGCGATCGGAAATTTCCTCTACGCGTCGGGCGATCCATCGCGTTTGCCGACCGCGTGGCTGTTGAGCGGCGTGTTGCTCGTGAGCGGTCTGGTGCTGCTTCGCGTCACACGTCAGTTGTGGGCTGACAGCACCGATTCACAAGCGCGCGCCGACGCGAAAGCACGCGCCTGATTCAGTCGGGAATCGCGATGAACGGATCCGGCGCTGCCGGGTCCACACCGAGGGCGCGCGCCAGCGTTTCAGTGCTGCGATCAATGACGAACTCCACCCACATCGGCAGGTGATCGGACATCCGATCGGTCACCTGCCGCGGCGTGAGTTCGCGATACACGGCGTTCCGAAAATCGATGACGCCAGCGGCGCCTTTCGACAGCAGTGTGAGATCTCCCATGAACCACGCGATCTGATCGTAGTGCTTCACGACCGACCCAAAGTTTGATTGCACATTACGCAACGCCTCGGGTACCGTAAGCCCCGACGCGATGAAAGCGGCAAACAGTGGATCATCCAGTCGCCGCGCTTCGATGTTGAAGTCGCCGAGCACGATGAGATTCGCTTCTTCGGCCGCTTCGAATCGCGCCCGATCGCGCAATTCGGTTGCCGTGTATGCCGCGAGTCTTTCGATCTCAGGCTTCCGATCGTCGACACTCTTGCCGAAGCGAATGTGTGCGGTGAGCAATGAGAATCGCTCTGACCCCGCACGAAAGCCGACGACGTACGGCGTGCGATCAAACTGCTCGGCGGGACTGAGTCCTTCGTGCGGCGGCAACACGACTTCGCCGGCGAGCCCCGACGGCGTGACCCGGCGGCGGTCGTAGAGATATCCGAGTCGCTCTGCATTGCCGAGTGGTCCGGCCGAGACATCGCTGAGGACGAGTCCCCAGCTTGGTCCAAGAAATTCGTCGATCAGCACACGCACACCCGCGGTGTCGCGTTTGATCTCCTGAATGGCGATGACATCGAAGTGCCGTACGACTTCAGCGATGTACGCGAGCGACCGCAGATTGCGCTTCGGGCTCCCTGGGTTCTCTTCCCAACTGCGGTGCACCTGGCCGAACTGCCTGACGTTCCACGTACCGATGAGCAGGTTGTCGTCTGTGCGGCGCGGTGGCAAACCTGATCGGGCAATGCGACGGCGGAGTCGGACGATGTCTTCGCAGACAAGCTTGGGATAGTCGGCGTACGTGAACATCTCCGTCTCTCCTGATCAGCGCTTTTTGATGGATTTCTTCTCGCCCGCCAACGATCGATAGTACTCCTCGATCATCGCGCGATACTCAGCGGGAACGGGTGCACTTGCGCCAAGTGCGGGACGCCCCTGTTCGCCGAGTCCGAGCGAGCGGTAGAGACCGAACTCGAACGTTTTCAGTCCTTCGATCATCGCGGCTTGGAGTTGTTCGAGTCCTTTCGGATCATTGAACGCACGTCCGGATTCGAGTTGACGCAGGTTTTCGATCGCGCGGTCGAGATCGCGGGTATCGACGCCTTGGCGTCGCAGGTCGTTGCGTAGCGCTTCGGCGTTTTCACGACGCAGACGGAACTCACTCGCGAACTGACGCGCATCGTTGCTCGCGATGCCGCGCACCGGGCCGGAATTGGCTCCGCCGCCGTTGAACGAGCTGTTGGGGGTGCCACCGGCCTGCGGTGCGCCGTTGTTGTTGCCGCCACCGCCTTGGCTGCCTTGCTGTCCTGGTTGTCCTTGCTGTCCTTGTCCTTGTTTCCCCTGCTGCCCTTGGCCCTGCTGGCCTTGCCCCTGCTGGCCTTGCTGGCCCTGTTGCTGCCCTTGTTGCCCCTGCTGCCCTTGGCCCTGTTGCTGCCCTTGTTGGCCGGCCTGTTGCCCCTTCTGGCCGTTCGCGCGATCCGCGACACGCTCCCGCAGCGACTCGAGCCCGCGCACCAGATCGCGCGTCCGCTCCAACGCCTTCTCCTGCTGACGCGACGCGGACTCGCCCTGCATCGAGCCCGCAGCGATACCGATGCGATCGGCGACGTCCTTCAGGTTCTCGCTGATCTGTCCCTCGAACGAGTTCGCATACTCGGGCGACCCACCGCGCATGACGTTCTTCGAGAACTCGATCTTGTCCCTGATGCGCGCATCACGAATCGCATCAGCCGCTTCGCCGAGTTTGGTCGCGGCCTTCGGCTGATCGCGCTTGCCATCGCGCGACAGACGATCGGCATCCGACTCGAGCTTCTCGACGTCGCGGGCCAATGCGTCCTTCTGCTCGGCCAGACGACGCTGTTGCTCGTTGCGCTGCTCGGCCGATGAGCCCTGCATGCCGGCAACACCAGACGCGATCTCCTTCTGACGCTCCTCGAGGTTCTTCGCCTGCTGTGCGAGCTTCCCGATGGCGCTGTTCGTGCCCGATGTCTTGTTTTGCTCCAATTGCTTCGCAGCACGATTCAATTCTTCGAGTGCCGCGTTCCCCTGCGACGCTGAACCACCCGCTGCGCGACGCATCGCATCAGCCGCCTGCTGCATCTTCTGCGCGGCATCCGCGAGTTCCTTCGAATTCTGCTCGCGCGACAGACGCTCGAGACGGCGCGCTTCTTCTTCCGCCTGTTTCGCGAGATCGCGCTGGCCACCACCGCCGCCGCCAGCGCTCGCCTCGCGACCAAGCTTGTCGCGCATCGCCTGCGCCATGCGCTGCATGCGCTCATTTTCCTGCTGCTGACGCGCCGCCAACTGCTTCAGGCGTTCAAGCGTTTCGTCGACCGTGCGCTCGGCCTGCTGTTGCTGCTGCGACTGCTGTTGCTGCTGCACCTGCTCGTACTGGTTGCGCAGCTTGTCCGTCTCGAGCCCAAAGAGATCGGCCAAGTCTTCGGCCTTCTGTTGACCACCACCACCACCACCACCACCGCCTCCGCCACCACCACCCATTTGCACCTGCACGTCGCGATACAACGCTTCGGCGCGCTGCAAATGCTGCAGTGCACGCTGCGCTGCGGGCATTGCGTCGCGGCCGAGTCCGCGGCCGAGCTTCTCCTCTGTCGCGGTCAGTTCAACGATGGAGGTGTCGAGTTCACTCTTGATCTTCTTGAAGTTCGTGTCCTGCGCAGCGACACCTCGCTCGATCAACCGTTTCGCGAGACCAGCCACGTCTTCGCGCAGGCGACCCTCGGCAATTGTGAGTGTCGTGATGTCCTCGCGACGCTTCTTGGCTGGCGTGGTGACGCTGTCACGCAACCAGTTGAACGCGCCGGCAACGACGTCGCGCTGACGCTGCACAAATCCGTCGGGCGAATCGGGCTGCTGCCCGCCGCCTCCTCCGCCGCCGCCGTTCTGTTCGGCCTGGCGATAGTTCTTTGAGAACGGGCGCACCTCGAGGAAGTAGACGTCGCTGCTGCCTTCATGGCCGGCACCATCGCGCGCGACAGCGTTGTACGCGACAAGATCGCCCGGCTTGAGCGACAGCTCTTCGAGGAACAACGTGTGCGCGGCGGTGACATCGCGCGGTGTCCTGCGCGTGCTGTCTTTCATGACGACGCGTTTCTCTTCGCCGCCATTTACGCGGTAGCGCATCTCGAGCGACGTGATGCCAAGGTCGTCGCCGGCGCGCACACCGATCGCGACTTCGTCGGTGTTTGAGACTTTCGTGTCGCGTCCCGGTTCTTCAATGCGAACATTTGGCGCACGGTCAGGAATCGCCTCGATCACATACTGCACCGCACCGGCCACCGTTGTGCCATCATCGGTCACCAGATCGATGCGATAAAAACCGCTCCGGCGCACCTTGAACGTCCCTGTTACGGTGCTGTCGCCATCCACGGTCATCATCGCAGTGGTGCCATCGTCGAAGTGAAGTACGCCGCCCTTCACTTTGCGCGTCACCTTCGCGTGCACACTCACCGACGTACCGACAACCGCAGCAACATCACCGCCGTCTTCGATGTGTTCCGACGGCAATCCGCTGTATGCCGGGAATTTCAGGTCGAGAGAGATTTGCTGCACGGCCGGCAGATCGCTGATGCCAAGCTTGTACGTCGGCGAACGCACGTCCGCCGACTCGATGTAGTACTCGGTCGGCTTGGTGAGATCGAACAGCCGTGCGCGAAAGCCCGTTGAATCGGCATCGTGCGCCATCGGCAACCGTACCCACGCGCTGGTGGAGTCGCTACGGAACACGATCTCGGCACCGTCGGCGGCAAATCCTACGAGCGCGGCGGACACTTCAAGCGCACCACCGCGCGGCACGGTCGCATTGCCTGGCTTCACGTTCACCATACGTACCGGCGTCGCCGCTTCGGCAGTGCCAAACGGTACGAACAGCAGGCGCGCGCCATCGCGAAGCGCATTCGGTCCCAAAAAGAAAAGCGCAGCACCAACGACGGCGAGCCCTCCCAGCGTCTGCACCGCACGCACCATACGCGGACGTTCCAACGCTGCGCGTTCCTGCAGCGGGCGAATTGCTGCGATTGCGCGGGTGAACAGTCGCCGCGCCAACGGGCCTGACGAACGTTCTGCTTCGGGCGTGTGTGCTTCCTGCACGGCAGAAAGCAGCGCCTGTCGCAACTGCGGTGCGCGTTCTTCGACGTACAGCGCGAAACGTTCGTCGTCCGGAC
>JBKJTE010000295.1:0-5058 GCA_046590495.1 Gemmatimonas sp.
GTACGCCGAGGCGACGATCGTGGAACGCATGCGGGGATAGTGCCGCGACGCATAGACCCCATGACTGTAGAGGCCCAAATACCAGATCAGTTTGCGCAGCAGTTCGGGGTTGGACTGGGTCGCGATGCGTCGAGCGGCGGCCTCGCCGAGCGCCTGCTGCTCGACAAAACCGTCGACGGCGTCGGCGTGCGATGCGCGCATGATTCCGAGCGCGGTCTCGAGCGCCTCGCGCTGAGCTGGCGTGGTGAGCGCAGCATTGCACGCCGCGAATACATCGAGCGTTGGCCGCGGGCAATAGTAGCCGACGTTGCCAAGTGCCTCGATGAGACGCAGGCTCATGATGTCGTCGTGACTGGAAGCGGCGGCCGCGAGCTGCGTGGTGTAGAGAGTGAACGGCTGCCCGCGTTTCGTGAGCGCCAGCGCCAGGGGCACGAGCGAGACATCGAAGGCCACCAGCAACGACTTCTCGTCACGACGAAAGAGCGTCACGTCGCGCGTGAGCAGCTCCGTCGTCCATGATTCGAGCAGCGGAATCCAGCTTTCCGGCGTATCGCGGGCAAAGACGCAGAACGAGAGGAGTTGCCACAGTCGCGCTCGGGGGGACAGACGGCCGCGCATCGCGTCGAGGATGGGAAGCGCGCGGTCGGGGTCGGCATATGCATGCACCGCCAGCGGAATCGCCGCGAGAATGCGGAAAGCGGGAACGTCTGCATCGAGCATGCGCTCCAGATCATCCGCAAAATCGATGAGCGTTGCCGACGGATCAGTAGCCGGAAACACACGTTGTACGATGGCGCGGTCGGCGAGCGTTGCGTCGAACGGATCCTTGCCGTCTTCGACGCCGCGGAGACGCAGCGCATCCAGCACCTGCGAGCCGTACTTGCGATACAGCGCGTTCATGATGAAGCGCTGCGCCGCCTGATTGACGATGCCCGGCTTGTCGATCGCGTCGATGTGCAGGCGCTCGAGTGCGAGGCGCCGGTACCACCGCACCGTGTTGTCGATGACGTCCTGCCGGTCGCAATGATTGATGTAGATCGCGATCGTCATCGTGATGAAGAACGTCAGCAGTTCGCCGCGGCCGATGAGCTTCGAGACAGCCGTGAGCGGCGTGATCCGTCCGAGCAGATCGTCGAGAAACTGTTCCGTGAAACCGGGTTGCTCGCGCCAGAGGGCGACCAACGATTCATCGGGCAGCGGTCGGACTTCGAGCTCTTCGTTCTGCCAGATCAGATACAGCACATCGCGCACGTCGTCGCGCACAGATTCCGACTTGTCACCCGCGGCGTCGAGCAGGATATCCCGCATGGCCGGGCCGAGCAGGAAAGCGACCTTGAGCGCGACGCGTCGACGGTCCGCATCGTCGGCGATCAGCAGCGACTGCACGAGCGCTCGTGCCCGCGCCGGATCGGTGCTGTAAAGCGCGACGATCGTATCGCTCACGAGTTCGCGGACGTCGGCGAGTGCGGAGCCAGCGAGTTCGGTGATGAGCGCGCCGCCGTCGGTCGTGAGCAGCAGCGATCGCCGCGCGGCTTCCCACGCCAGCGGAAAGAGCCGCGCGTCGCCAACGAGTCCGGTGATGGTCGTCGCATCGATGCGATTCTTGCGCAACAGGTATCGTGCAAGAAAGAACGAACCGAGTTCCGCGTAGCTGAACTGTACCGTGTCGCCGATGAGTGGATCGCCGGCTTCGATTCGCAAGAGGTCATGATCCTGCAGCGAACGCCACGCGTCTGCATCGTTGCGCGGCGCGAGTGCGTCGCGAAAGTCCGGATCACTTGCGAGTTCATCGACGCGCAGCGCAATGCGCCCTGCGCCCCACATGCGTGCGGCGACGCGTTCGGCCAGAATCGCGCCGTTCGCGCTGGGCAATCGTTCGCGCACCAATCGCTCGAGGATGCCGACGGTGATGTCTGTATCGGTCAACGCCGTGCCGGTCCCGCCATACACCTCGGCCACGAGACGCAAGAGCACCGGCCGACGCAGGCGCGCACGCGAATTGAGCGATAGACGGTCGTACGGCGTAGCGAGTACGAACTGCCTGGCATACGACGCATACGCCGCAGCGGCTTCGTCGCGCGAGAATGGACCGAGTGGCACGACCGGTCGACCGGCGTCGCCCTGGAAGTAGCTGCTGCTGGAAAGCCGCCGCAGCAGGCCCTCGCGCGACAGCCGATTCCACGCCGAGCTACCGCACGCGCCGATGACGCGCACGTTCGTCCAGCTGGTACGCATCGCGAACGCATCGAGCTCGTACAGCAGACACTCGACGCCATCGTCACGCACACCGCGGAAATCGTTGATCGCATCGACGATGAGCACCAACCGCTTGCCGCGTTCTCCGGCTAATCGTTCGGCACGCCCGAGGACATCGTCGAGCATCGTCGGCGAGCGCAGCGCGAGATCGTTGGCCAAATCGAACGCGAGTCCGTTGTGCAGCGAGGTGCCGGCGTCGTACAGGAACACGAGATGTCCATCATCACGCAGCTGCTCGGCCCATCGACAGAGTGCGGTGCTCTTGCCGGCGCCGACTTCGTCGACGAGCAGCAGTGCGCGCGCGTCGCTTTTGGAGAACGACGCGAAGACGGCATCGATCCGCTCGCGCGGGACGTAACAGTCGGGGAGATAGATACCGCGCTTTCCGTCGGCACCGAGAAAGCGCTGCAGCGTACGCTCGAGCTGCGTCGCGGAGCTGTCGCGCAGCCGCTTCCACGTTTCATCGTCGTCTTCGGCGTCTTCGGCGCTCGTGCGAGGAAACAGATCGCCGTCATGCGCTTCGAGGTAGAGCACCGGCGTGCCGAAGTCGCAAAAGAAATACGGGTCGTTCGGGTTCGAGTTCGTGATCGCGAGTCTGGCATCGACGAGTGCAGTGTCGACCGATGCACCGTGCGCGAGCTGCTTGTAGAGGCGCGACGCGAACAGGATCGCGTTCTTATCTGTGATGGAGAATTGCATGCCGATGGCGGCGGGGACGCCCGCACTTACCAGCGCCGTCGCGACGCCACTCCACGCCGTGCCCGTGCCACGCTGCGCCGTGCTGCAGGAACCCAGCACCACGAGACGGGTGCGCCGGCCACGAAAATTCGCGGCGAGCGCGTCCGCATTCAGGAAGACGAGCGGCCCGTCGTTGTCGCCATTGAGCACGACGAAACCCTTCGGCAGCGCCTGTGGGTTGGGCTGTTCGAAGTCGCCGTGACCGGCGAAGTGCAGCACGTGCGGATCGGCTGCGATCGCCTGCTGCAGCTCGGCCACGTTGCCGTGCGGGTAGGCCATCACGTGCAGCAGTGGTGCGTTCGCCGTGGCTGCAGCGATCGCCGCCTGCTCGGCCCCGAGATCGAGTGGCGCGTACTCCCCACCGGGGGGTGGCGAGGCGAATACCGCGGCCATCTCGACCTGACCGTTGGTGAACGCCGACAGGCGGATCGCATCGTCCGGGAGCGTGCTGCACCGCACGATCGACAGCTTGCGATCAAGGGCGAGAAATCGTGTCGTGACCAGGATGTCGCCGTCGTCGGCCTCGGGGAGGTAGCAGAACTCCCACGGATAGCGCGCCAGCTCGGGGGCCTCGAAGCGCAAACGGAGCCTGAGCCCTTCGTCGGGGCCGGTCAGTCGCTTGAGACTGTCGCGGAGCAGCGTGCGTACCGGCGGCGGAAACATGCGCGCACCCAAGGCGGTGCCGAGCGCCTTGATGCGGGGCATCGAGAGCTCGCGCGCGTCGAGCAGGCCGACCTGCGCACGGAGCGCGTCATCGATCGTGGCCGGTGCGGCATCCGCCGCGTTCATCGGTCCCTCGGGTGACCGAAGGACGCGAACACGGAAGTGCTCCAGCTCGTCGACGTGCTCGTAGCCGGTTACTTCGATGTCGAAGTTACGGTAGCGCACGGCGTCTCACCGAATGCGGTCGACCGTCGGCCATACGCTTTGCATGCTCAACCCATCCTGTCGCCCGCCGTGATCACACTCTCGATTGCGAGCGAACATAGCATGTCGTCTGGGCGCGTGCTGGTCGTCGCCGCTGACGGTAACTGGACGTAGGCGGGTTGGACGGTTCACTTCTGGACATGCCGCTCATTATTCAAGACGGGCCGGGGCTGTCGCCGATGTCACGCGTCTGCCGTAGACCCTTGTCTTCCGTTGTCGCTCACACGACCGATCGTGGCACGTTGCGTGCTCATCAGTGTTCCATCCGGGCTCGTCGATTCCCGACCTGACCCGGGGTTGAATCCCGACAGAAGAGGCCTTATGCGTGGCTCAGTCATAGGTGGCATCGTGTTGTTGTGCGTCGGCGCTTTCGTGCTCCTTCGTGGCGCCTCGTTCACCAAGGACAAGACCGTGATCGATATGGGTCCGCTCAAAGCGTCCGTCGAAGAGAAGCAGGTCGTTCCGACGTGGGTCGGCGCGGTTGCCGTCGCGGCTGGGATCGCGCTGATCGGTGTTGGCGCTACCAAGTCTCGCAGCTGATGCGGGCCGCGCCGAGTTGGATACTCGCTCTTTTCCTGCTCGGCGCGCCGGTAGTTGGCGCATCGACGTTGCGTGCGCAGGATGGACCGTCGCTGGTGGTGCTGGTGCGTCATGCAGAAAAAGCATCGCAAACCGATCCCGATCCGTCGCTGAGCGAGGCAGGCAGAGCGCGCGCATTGGCGCTTGTCGAAGCGCTCAAGAACACGACGCCGAGTGCGATCATCGTCACGTCGCGAAAGCGGACGGCCGAGACGGGTGAGCCACTCGCCTCAAAATTGGGCATCAAGCCACAGGTCGTCGCCCTCGAAGGCACGTCCGCTGCGTGGCACATCACCGCTGTTGCCAAGGCCGTGCGAAAGCAGAAAGGTGTCGTGCTCGTCGTTGGCCACAGCAACACGGTGCCGGCGATTGTGAAGGCACTCGGTGGACCAGCGCTGCCTGACATCTGCGATGCGTCGTACGCGACGTTGTACGTGCTGCAGCCGGCGCGCAGTGGACGTCCGGCCCAGTTGATCGTTGGGCAGTATGGCGTGGCGGATCCGGTGGGTGCGGCGACGTGTGGGGCGATGAGGTAGGGGCTGGGGACTGGGGGCTGGG
>JBKJTE010000071.1:0-2777 GCA_046590495.1 Gemmatimonas sp.
TCGTGAATCGAGTCGCGTTGCGCGATGTGAAGGGACGGCGATGGCAACCAGCGGCGGAGTTCATCCATATCGAAAATGTCGGCCAACGCATCGCGATGCGGCTCTGCGACGGCACGCACTCCACGCCAGCCTTCAGCATTGATGTCGTAGGTACGGTAATAGTATCGTCGATCGCGCTCGCCCGTAGTGAGCCCCATGCGCGATGCGAACCGTCGCGCCCAGACGATGCGCTGATTCATGCGATGACGCAGCGGCGAGGGCAGCAAGGGCTCGGTGTCGAAGTCGTTGCGGTCGAGCGGCAGTCGGGCGAGTCGTGGGAAGCGCTCGCGCAGGATGCGATCCTGTGCGGCACGTGCGGCCACGGTATCCAGCGGTACCGACGCGATCCCGTTGAGCAACGTTCGGTCGAGAATGGGGAGCACGGGCCACGCGCCGAACGACAGTCGCCACGGCACGCCACCGGGATGCGTGCGCGCATAATGCGACAGCTGAAAGCGCCACGGACGCTCCTCCGGCTGCTCCGACGTGGCACCGTATATCGCGCGCATGCACGCCAGGCGTTCCTCGATGAGATCGCGCAGTGGCGGTCGCAACAGGCGACGTAGTGCCGCGTCGACGAAGCCGCGATTGAAGCTGCCCGAGAACACCGCCTCGAACGCGCTGTCCGGCAACCGGAAATCCAGCGACTCGCGGAGGTAGCCGGTCAACACCCGCGACGGGAGCGCGCGCAGTGGTGCGATCGCCGACCACATGTGCACGTTGCTGAACCCGCCGCCCAGATGCTCCCATCGTGCCTGCAGCAACCCATTGCCGGGCAGATCATCACCGGGCAATGCACGTACGGCCTGCCGCATGCGCAGCGCGCGTGCAACGGTACCCGCAGTGCGCACCTCGTAGTCGGTGCGGCGGCCGAACGTGAGGGCCTGCATGCCCTCCGCACGATCGCCGAGATAGCCGCACAGCAGTCGCGTATCCCGACCGCCCGACAGCAGCATGCCCATCTCCAGACCACTCGGCGCATGCCTGGTGACCGCGGCCGCGTACTGCTCATCGAGCATCTTCACCTGATCGCGCATCGGGCCGACGTGCTGCGACGACGCCGACGTGATCACGTAGTTCGGAATCTCGCGGGCGGTACCGCCTGTCCAGCGCAGCGCACACCTTGGCGCCAGACGGCGAACGCCCTGCAGCAGCGTGCGCCCGTCCAGCGCGCCGAACGACAGCAGGTGTCCGACGAGTCCCTCACCATCGAGGCGCGCCGGTGCGAGCGGATGAAGTCGAAAGAGCTCGGGGCTCGAGCCAAGCAGCAGCACGTCCCCGATCGCCGCGTAGTAGAGCGGAAAAATGCCGAAGACATCGCCGCCCATCGTCACGCCGAATTGTGTATCGAAATGCAGGGCAGCGAAGAATCCGTCGAAGGCGGCGGGGACAGCGCAATCCGCAGCTCCCCATGTTGCGGCGATGTCCCGCGCCGCCACGCGACCGCTGGGTGGCGTGGCGAGAGCGTCTCCCCAGAGCACCGTGACCGCTGTGCCGTCGGCGGCCGCAAGCGGATAGACGTCCACCGGGGCCCGCGACCCGGCCGCCCACGCGACGGCAAAATCCCCGCACGACGCCTCACCCGTCACAAGCTCCGGCAGCAGCGGCAGCAACGGCGCCGCCAGGCCAAGAAAGGCGCGGCGTCGCGTCGCGTCCGGATCGACCACTGCGATGAAGTTGGCCATCGTCCGGAAGACGCTCGCGGGAAGTGCGGAGTGCGATGTGCGCATCGCGATCTGCTGATCGCGGTGGCCGGATGGCGGTATGCGCTCCGTGCGCAGCAAGTGTACCGATCAGCGAACAGCAGGTCCATTGCCGCAGGCGTCGCATGATCGCGTCGGGTGCTGGCACATCGCGGTCACGGCGCTACCGTTGCCGGTATGCGTTCCTCCTTGGTGTCTTCCATGCGCTCCTCGCCGCCGCCCGACACCCACGCGCAGTTCCTGCGCGGCCTCCAGCAGCAGCTCGACGATGCACTGCACCCGCTGGTGGAGAACGCGGATGCCATCGCACTGCTGGATTTCCCCGACTTCTCGAATGTCGGTGACAGCGCGATCTGGCTCGGCGCGCTCGCCTCGCTACGACGCCTCGGTGCGCCATTGCCGTGCCATACCTGTGACGCGCGGAGCTATGATCGCGACACACTGGCGCGGCGACTCGGCAAGGGCGTCATCCTGCTCAATGGCGGCGGAAACTTCGGTGACCTCTGGCCGCGGCATCAACTGTTTCGGGAACGGGTTATCGCGGACTTCCCCGATAATGCGATCGTAGTGATGCCGCAGTCCATGCACTATGTCGATCCGCAGGCGGCCGAGCGAACGCGCGCCGTGTTTCGTGCACACTCGCAACTGACGCTGCTGCTGCGTGACCGAGAGAGTCTTGATGCGGCTACGCGCCACTTTGGGGGCATTGCGCAACTCGTGCCCGATACGGCGTTTGGATTGACGACGCTGCGGCGATCGCGGGAACAGACCCACGATATCCTGTGGCTCAAGCGCGGCGATCAGGAAGATCGCTGGAGCGCTTCGGACGTCTCGAGGCTTGGCAATACCACCGCCGACTGGGCAGGCGACGAGAGTACGCGCCTCGTGCGGACGCATGATACGCTCGTGCGTGCCACGAAACGGCCGATCACGGCGCGTACTGCACGTCGAGCCCTGATGTGGGTGCACCCGCGTCTGGCGCAGGAACGACTCGACCGCGGTGTCGCGCTACTATCGAGCGCGCGCGTAATCGTC
>JBKJTE010000129.1:0-16179 GCA_046590495.1 Gemmatimonas sp.
TCGTTCTCCCGACATCTCCAGAGCTCTGCCTATGCGTCGTGCGCTCATTACCGGCATCACCGGCCAGGACGGTTCATACCTCACCGAGCTGCTGCTGGAAAAGGGCTACGAGGTCCACGGGATCATGCGTCGTGCCTCCACGCTGAACACCGGGCGGCTCGATCATCTCTATCACGACTCCCACGATCGCGGCGTTCCGCTGTTCCTCCACTACGGCGATCTTTCCGACGGCGGCGGACTGCGGCGGCTCATTCACACCATTGCGCCCGACGAGCTCTACCATCTCGGCGCGCAGAGCCATGTCCGCGTCTCGTTCGATCAGGCCGAATACACGGCCGACGTGGTGGCGGTCGGAACGCTGCGCCTGCTCGAAGCGGTGCGCGATACGGAGCAGTCCAAGGGAAAGCAGATCCGCTTTTATCAGGCCGGAAGTTCGGAGATGTTCGGCGCCGCGCCGGCGCCGCAGTCTGAGGAGACGCGTTTCTATCCGAGGAGCCCGTACGCGGTGAGCAAGGTGGCAGCGCATTGGTATGCGGTGAACTATCGCGAGGCGTATGGCATGTTTGCGGCTAATGGCATCCTCTTCAATCACGAGAGCCCGCGTCGCGGGGAAACGTTTGTGACGCGCAAGATCACGCGCGCCGCGGCGCGTATCAAACTGGGTTTGCAGGACAAATTGTTTCTCGGCAACCTGGACGCGCGGCGCGACTGGGGATTCTCCGGCGACTACGTCGAAGCGATGTGGCGCATGCTTCAGGTCGATCAGGCTGATGACTTCGTGATCGGCACCGGCGAAACGCATTCGGTCGGCGAGTTCGCCGAGAAGGCGTTCAGCCACGTCGGTCTCGATTGGGAGCAGTACGTGGCCTACGATCCGAAGTACAATCGGCCGACCGAAGTGGACGTGTTGCTTGGCGACGCGTCGAAGGCACGGCGGATATTGGGTTGGGAGCCAAAGACGACCTTTGACGGTCTGGTCACGATGATGATGGAGGCTGACGTCTCGTTGGCTGAACAGGAGGCGCGTCTGCGTAGCGGCGAGATCACAGCCAAGCAGACCGTTCCATCGTGATCACCAGTCCTCGGGAGGACGGCGCAAGATTGCCGGAGGTCGCCTGGTCGGCGGGCGACGAACAGTCGATGTTCGCGCTTGGAACGACGCTGCTCCGCCACCGTTGGCGGATCGTGCGCTGGACGCTGGCGTTCGGTGTGTTGGCCGCGCTGTTCGTGGCGTTCAAGCCACCGATGTATCGCGCGTCGGCGTCGTTCCTGCCGCAGGGCACCGACGCATCCCGGTCGGGGTTGGCGAGTCTGGCCGGTCAGTTCGGTGTGTCGCTCCCGATGGGCGCGCAGTCCACTACGCTGACGCCCGACTTTTACGTGCGGCTCATCAAATCGCGCGAACTGCTCACAGCGCTCGCGCGCGACAGCGTCCGCATTGCGGCCGGCGAGCAGAAGCGCACCGCGGTGCTCGACATTCTGGAGATCAAGGAACCGAACGCGCTGGCGCGGGAAGAGAAGGGCGTCAAGATCTTGCAGGACTTGCTCGTCGCATCGGTGTCGAAAACCACCGGTGTGGTGGAGCTCTCGGCGGCCACGCGCTGGCCGACGGTATCGCTTGCGATCGTGTCGCGGCTGGTCGACGGCGTCAACGAGTTCAACGTCCGAACCAAGCAGGGGCAGGCCGCTGCCGAACGAAAGTTCACGCAGGCGCGATTGCAGTTGGCGGCGACGGAGCTGCGCTCCGCGGAAGATCGGCTGGCCAACTTTCTTGAGAAGAACCGGCAGATCAACGGGTCGCCTGAGCTCTCGTTTCAGCGCGATCGACTGCAGCGGGTCGTGTCGCTGCAGCAGCAGGTCTTCACCTCGCTCACGCAGTCGTTCGAAGAAGTGCGTATCCGCGAGGTACGCGACACGCCGGTGATCACGATGGTCGATTCGCCCGCCGTCTCCGTGGCCCCGGAACCTCGTGGTCGCGTGACGCGCGTCCTCCTCGGACTCGTCGTCGGCGTACTCGTCGGTACAGGGATTGCGGTCGTCTCCGACACCGTAGCGCGTCGGCGTGCTGAAGGAGACGCGCAGACGATGGCGTTCCTGGCAGCGCTTGGCGAGGTCAAGGGGCGCGGACGTCGGCGCGATGCAGGGCGCGTCGGTCAGATCCCTTCATGAGCAGCGATCAAGGCAACGACAACACAAGCCGTTCCAATTCACCTCGGGAGTTCCGTGTACACTGAAATTACGAAGTGCCGCATGACCGGCAGCAGTGACCTCATTCCTATCCTCGATCTCGGGACACAGCACCTGACGGGTGTATTTCCGCGCGACCGGAGTGTGCCGGTCACCAAGGGTCCGGTCGAGCTCGTACTCAGCCGCGAAGGCGGTTTGCTGCAGCTGCGTCAGTCGTACGATCTGGCGGAAATGTATGGCGACAACTACGGGTATCGGTCGGGTCTCAACCGCTCGATGGTGGCGCATCTGGAGTCGAAGGTCGCGAAGCTGGAGCGGATGGTGAAGCCGGGCGTCGGCGATGTAGTGCTCGATATCGGCAGCAACGACGGAACGCTGTTGCGCGCCTATTCCCAAGCGGGCCAGCGGCTTGGTGGCATTGACCCGAGCGCGGGCAAGTTTCGCCACTTCTATCCCGAACACATCGGGCTCGTCACGGATTTCTTTTCCGCGGAGGCCTTCACGTCTCTGTTCGGTGATACGAAGGCGAAGATCGTCACATCGATTGCGATGTTCTACGATCTTGAGAATCCGCGTGCGTTCATGGCTGCCGTTGCTGACGTGCTGGCGGACGACGGCGTGTGGCACTTCGAGCAGAGCTACATGCCCTCGATGTTGGCCACATGCGCTTACGACACGATCTGCCAGGAGCACCTTGAGTATTACGCGCTGACGCAGATCAAGTGGATGGCGGACCAGGCCGGTCTCGAGATCATTGACGTCGAGTTGAACGATATCAACGGCGGATCGTTCGCGGTGACGGCGGCCAAGCGTGGCTCGGGACGGCAGGCGAATGTTGCGGCGATCGAGCAACTGCTCGAAAAGGAGAAGCTGCAACAGATCGATACGCCGGCAGCGTTCGAGCACTTCCGCGACGCGGTGTTCCGCCATCAGCGTGAGTTGCCGGAACTCGTGCGTTCGTTACGCGACGACGGCAAAAAGGTGTTCGGCTACGGCGCGTCGACCAAGGGTAACGTGCTGCTGCAGTTCTGCGGTCTCACGGCGGAGGACCTCACCTGTATTGCCGACGTGAACCCGGACAAACACGGCTGCGTGACACCAGGCACGAACATTCCGATCGTGTCGGAAGCGGAAGCGCATGCACAGAACCCTGACTATTTCCTCGTCATGCCCTGGCACTTTCGCACCAATCTCGTGGCGCGCGAAGCGGAGTTTCTCAAGCGAGGCGGCAAGATGATCTTTCCGCTCCCCACGATCGAGATCGTCGGATAGCGGGGCGCGTCTCAGCTCGCGTCAATCGCTCGCGACGTACATTCGTCATTCGCCCGCCAGAAGATACACGCATCAGCTGGCATCAGTTGGCCGCAGCAATCAACAATCTCAGTCAGGCATCGACCTATCCCTATCCCGGTGCGTTTACCTACTTCGCCGTTCGGTGCATGGCGATTCTCGCCTTTCGGCCGGTTGCCGATTCGTCGCGCTGCATTGGCACAGCGGCAGGCCGCGTGATCCGAATCATTGCGGGCACATGCGTCGTGGCGCTTACCGGCGAGGGCGCGATTCTCGTCAACACGGTGCAGTTTGCGGACGACGTGCCGGTGTGCGCTCCGGATGTCATCCGGGGCATCGCCGCCGCGCTGGACGATCGCTCATGACGCACGCGCTCATTCCATTCAATCGTCCGAACATGGGTGCTGCTGAACTGGCGCGCATGGCCCAGGCGGTCGGCAACGGGTTCCTGTCGGGCGACGGTCCGTTCACGAAACAGTGTCACGCGTTTCTCGAGCAAACGCTTGGCGTACATCGTGCGCTGTTGACCACTTCTTGCACCGATGCGCTGGAACTCTCCGCGCTCCTGTTGAATCTCGCGCCCGGTGATGAAGTGATCGTGCCGGCGTTCACTTTTGTCTCCAGTGTGAATGCGTTCGTGTTACGTGGCGCGAAGCCGGTGTTTTGCGATGTTCGCGCGGACACGCTCAACCTCGACGAAACGCAGCTCGAGCGACATGTGACGGCGCGAACGAAGGCGATCGTCGTGGTGCATTACGCCGGCGTTGCATGCGAGATGTATCCCATTCTCGAGATTGCGCGGCGTCACGGCATTCCCGTGATCGAGGACAACGCGCACGGGCTGTTTGGCACCTATCACGGACAGCAGCTCGGCACGTTCGGCTGCATGGCCACGCAGAGTTTTCACGACACGAAGAACTTCACCTGTGGTGAGGGTGGCGCTCTGCTGATCAACGATCCGCAGTACGCGGCTCGCGCGGAGATCGTGCGTGAGAAGGGCACCGACCGCAGTCGCTTTCTGCGCGGACAGGTGGACAAGTATAGCTGGGTGGACATCGGCTCGAGCTTTCTGCCGTCGGACATTCTGGCGGCAGCACTGAGTGTGCAGTTGGAGGCACGCGACGAGATTCAGGCGAAGCGACAGCACCTCTGGAATCGGTACCAGGACGCCCTTGTCACGTGGGGCGAACAGCACGGCGTCACGCTCCCGGTGGTGCCGACGCATTGCAAGCACCCGTATCACATGTTCTACATCATGCTGCACTCGCTCGAGCATCGGCAGGCGTTGATCCGCCATCTGCGCGCGCTGAACATCGTTCCCGCCTTTCACTACCTGCCGTTACATCTCTCGCCGATGGGTCGTGCTTTCGGTGGCGCCGAAGGCGACTGTCCCGTGACCGAGCAGGTAAGCGAACGGTTGCTTCGTCTGCCGTTCTTCAACACGATGACCGACGCTGAACTCGATCGGGTCGCGAGCACGATTCGGGAATTTCAGCAGGACTGAGCGGAATGTTCGTTCGGAACACCATCATCGGCATGTTGTCGTACGCGCTGACCACGCTGCTCAACATGGCCATCTACGTGGTGGTCGCGCGTGGGCTTGGCCCCGCGGGCTCAGGGGCCGTCGCGCTGCTGACGCTCTTTGGCGTGACCGTCAGCCTTATCATCAACCTCGGTCTGGGCCAGTCGGCGATCTACTACATCGGCCAGCGTGAGTACGAGACGAAGACCGTAGCCGGCAATCTGTTCACGATGGCGCTGTTGATCGGCATTCCGGCAACGATCGTGCTGGCGATCGCTGAGCCGCTGTACGGTCCTCGCATGTTGGGCAGCGTGCCCGCGCCATACGTGTTCGCGATGGTGCTGCTGACGACGTTCGCACTGGGCCGGATGTATGCAGAGTATTTGTTTGCCGCGGTGCACGACTTCGTCTGGAATTCCGCCCTGAACATCGTCGATCTGGCGTTGCGACTGGTGCTCCTCCTGGTGTTTCTCCCACTGGGCTTTGGCCTGCGGGGCGCTGTCATCGCACTTGCCGTCGGCACTGTCGTGTCGGCGCTGCTCGGGTGGGGAGTGATCAGACGCCGCGTTGGTGGTTTGCGCGCCACGTTTGACCGGACGCTGGTACGTCGCTTCTCGTCGTTTGGCGTGCTTTCGTACGCGGCCGTGTTCACGACGTACCTGAATCTGCGATTCGATCAATTCCTGGTCGGTTTTTTTCTCACGCTCGATCAGGTGGGCATTTACGCAGTCGCGGTGATTCTCGCCGAAGTGGCGATGAAGTTTGCCAACGTCGTGGCGAAGGTGCTGTTCGCGAACGTGTCGTCGCTTGATGCGGAGAGCGCTACGCAGCTGACCGGACGTACGATGCGGGCGACGATGGCCTTCGCACTGATCTCGGTCCTTGGATTGGCATTGCTCGGGCCGTGGCTCATTCGCCTGTTCTTTGGTGAGGCATTCATCGGCGCGAGTACGGCGCTGCGTCTCCTGCTCCCGGGTACACTTCTCTTCAACATCACGCAGGTGCTGTACAGTGACTTGTCGGGACGCGGTCTGCCGGCGGTCGGTATCTATGCCAGCCTGGCGAGTCTGGCGGTGACGCTCGTCGGCAACTATTGGTTGACTCCGCGAATGGGCGTCAACGGCGCGGCGCTCACCTCCAGCATTGCGTACGCGGTCGGCGCGATTCTCATTCTCTCGATTTATTTGCGCACAACCGGCGCGAAGATGCGTCAGGTGCTCGTCCTGTCGCGAGACGATCTGCGACTCGTCGGCGGGTTTATGCGGCGACGGTCGTCCGCGAGCCGATAAGTCTGCGCCCGCGCATGTCCTCGAACGCATCGTCGGCTCCAGGAAAGAAGACGCGTATCCTGTTCGTGCTGAGCCAGCTCGTGCAACACGGAAGTGAACGCTATCTGTTCGAGATCTGTCAGGCACTGGACAAGGAGCGCTTCACCGTGGAAGTGATGACGCGAGCGATCTTCGTGAAGCAGCACTACTACTATGCGAAGCTGCTCGCGCTCGGCATCCCGGTGCACCGCAAGCTCATTTCGCGACGCTTCTTCATCTATCCGATCAAGCGATGGTATCGGAGCTCGGCGCTGCTGCGTCGCGTGGTGGCAGCGGCGCATCGCACCTTGATCAAGACGTGGTACGGCCGGTTTTTCGAGTCGTATGACGTGATCGCGGTGGTTGGCATAGAGACCTATTGTGACGGACTCAGTCCGGTGCTCGACGGAAATGAGAACGTGGTTATCCATCACGTGAACCATCAGTTCCAGTTCGAGCGCAACTACTTCGATGAATGTGAGCAGCGAAAGCTCGTCATCGTCGATCGGCAGCAGGAGATGGAAGTCCGCAGCAGCCGCATGGGCGATGCGTCGCTCTACATGCTGCCGTTGCCCATGCGACTCGCGACGCGGCCGCATTTGCCGCCGCCTGTCCGCGTCCCGGGCGAACCGGTACGCATCGGAGTGGTGAGTCGACTCTTTCGCGATCGCCCGAACGAACCGCTGCTCCGCTGTTTTCGCGCGGTGCTCGAGAAGACCGATGCCATCCTGTACTTCTATGGCGGCGGCGACCCGACACAGTACGACGCGCTGCTCGACGAATTGGGCATCCGCGAAAAGGTGCTCTTCATGGGGCACCAGGAAGACCTTGAGGGAGCAATCCAGCGCGATCGACTGTCGCTGCTCTGGCTCGTGTCGATGGGTCCGTCCATCAGCTACGGAAGCATCGAAGTTGCGAGTCTAGGCGTACCGATGGTGTTCTGGAATCTGTCCTCCCAGTCGCACCAAGCGATTCTCGCGGCCACCGACGGCGCGCTGCACTCATTCGACAACGAAGAGCAGTTCGCCGCCTTCAACGCAACGATGCTGCACGACGGAGATGCGCTGCGCAGACTGGGCACCAGACTGCGCGAATACGTGCAACGCGAATTCGAGATCGGCAACAACATTGCAGCGCTCGAGGCCTACTACGAAGATGTCGCCTCCGCTGCGACGGGGTCTGTGCCGCCCGGGCCGCGCCGTGGCTGATCTGACCGTCGATTGGGCGTGGCTGTATTTGCAGGTCGCGCTGTTGGCTGGCATGGCCGGGCGTGAAGTGCTGCGCCGCCGTGATCGCAATCTGTTCGCGATCCTCGTGCCCGCCACGATGCTGGTGCTGGTACAGTTTCAGGGCTGGTGGTTGCTTCGCCAATTCGAAACGTCCGGTGAGCAGCGTCTGGAGCATCTGTACAATTCGATCACGCTGCAGATGGCTCGACGGGCCAATCTCTATATCGGATTGGGTGTGCTCTGCTACGTGCTAGCCTACGCGCTGTCTCGTCCGCGCCGCGAGTTACCCTTGTCCGCCGCGGGGGCAGATGCGCAGACCGTGGCGCGGGCGGAGCGATCGACGGTGCTGGCCTATGCCGTCGCGACGGTCTGGACGACGCTGTCAGCGTACCTTCTGGTCAAGCAGGTCGGAGGGATTAATCTCGCATTGACCGAACCGGGGCGGATGATCGAGGGGCAGACGGTATTTCTCCTTGCCGTCGGCATGGCCAAATGGCCGCTGGTGATGCGTATCGCAACGACGAGTCGACCGCGGCTGCTCGATATCGCTTTATGGGTGATTGGTGTTGCGATCACGCTGTTCAACTCGCGATTTCTGACCGCGTTCGCCGTGTTACAACTGCTCATCGTCATCAACTACTGCTGGAAGGAACTCTCCCGACGTTCGCTGCTGCTGATGGTGGTTCCCGCGGTGTCGATCTTCCTCGTGTTCGGACTCTATCGCGACTACGCGTATCGCTTCGGCACCGTAGGCGGCAAGGCGGCGGCGCAGGAGTTTCTCAGCCGGCCGGACGAATGGAACGTTGGTGAGTGGTTCTATCGCACCAATGTGGAAGGATTCACCGGTGTTGCGGGGGCGTTGACGTATCAAGCCGACGGGCACGAGTTCGACTACGACTTCGGCGTGAGCGAGTTGGAGGTCTTCACGAAGCTGATCCCGAATTCGGTGCGCAACAATCCCGCACTCCCGTTCAAAGAGCTCGCGGAGTGGTCGCACAACGCCTATCCGTACACCGGGTCCGTTGTGCCGTCAGGCGTGGAGTGGGCGTACGGTCACCTTTCTGTGTTGGGCATCCTGCTGTACTCCGCCGTGCTGGGGGTGCTGACGCGCAGCTTTCACGTCAACGCGCGACGTCCGGGCCGCTCGAGACTGAATGCGATCGTGCTCTCCGTGCAGTTGCTGAACGGGGTGCGCGCGTCGCTATTCTTTGCCTTGGTGTTCTTCGGAATGGGTGATCTGGTGACACTCTGGCTCTACCGACTTTTTCTCGCCAGACCACGTACCGTGAAGGTGCCCATCACGGCGAGTGCTGCCGCAGTCATGCAGGGCGATGCCCCAGCATAAGACGATGCGCGTCGGTATCGATGCACGCCTGATCACGTACCGGCGCGGCATCGGGAATTTCGTGCAGCATCTGCTGGATGCGCTGGCGCGTCTCGACACGCCGCACGAGTTCGTGCTCTACGTCGATTCGAAAGCGGCGTTACCGTTGGCGCCCAAACATCCACGCTTTACCACACGGGTGTTGGGACCGCGCATCTATCCAGTGTGGGAGCAGTTCTCGCTCCCGGCGCAACTCCGTCGCGACCGCATCGACGTGCTGCACTGTCCGGCCAATGCAGGGCCGCTGCGCATGCCGTCGTCCACCCGACTCGTGCTGACCATTCACGACGTGATGTACATGTTGCCTCGTTCCACCTTGCCTGCATCACCGTCGTTGTATCAGCGCATCGGGCGCGGCTATCTGCGCTGGGCCGTGCCGCGGGTCGCGCGGGATGCGGCGGCGGTGACCACAATCTCAGAGTTCTCGCGTGCCGATATCGAGCGATACATCACCACTACGGCACCGATGACCGTCGTGTACGAGGCACCGGGCCCCGCCTTTCGCATCGTAGACCGTGGTCATGCCGCCGCGACGGTGCGATCCCTCGGCGTGTCGGCGTCCTACATGGTCGCGCTAGGTGCCATCGATCCGCGCAAGAATACCGCGCGAGTGATCGACGCATTCGCGCGCGCGCTCCCGGAACTTCCGTCGTCGCAGCAGTTGGTGTTGGTCGGACTCGCACCTGGCGCGCGCGCCCACTTCGGCAAGCAGCTTCGCGCACTCGGGATCGAGCCACGCGTGGTGCTGCTCGGATTCGTCACCGAGGACGAACTGGTCGCGCTGTACAATGCCGCCGAACTGTTCGTCTATGCCTCACTCTACGAAGGGTTCGGCATGCCGCTGCTCGAGGCGATGGCGTGCGGGACCGCCGTCCTCGCCTCGACCAGTGCGTCGGTGCCAGAGATCGCAGGGGACGCCGCACTCCTGGTCGATCCAACCGACGTCGTAGCGCTCGCCTCCGCGATGAGCCATCTGTCCAACGACGCATCAAGTCGTTCGGCATTGAAGGAACGCGGCCGCGTGCGCGCCGAACGGTTTACGTGGGATCAGGTGGCGCGCGATGTCATGGCGGTGTACGAGCAGGTTGGGGCTGTATGAGCGTACCCGCAACGTCGGAATCGCTGGACAACGCGATCAAACCCATGCGCCTGCTCTACATCGTGGACAGCGTGCCGTATCCGACACGCAAAGGCTATCAGCTCATCGTCTACAATCAGATTACGCGATTGGCAAAGCGTCATCGCATCGACCTGATCGCATTTGGCGACGGCGCCGGCGCCGATGCCGGCGTAGAACACATGCGCACGCTCTGTGCAGACGTGGAGCTGGTGCCGCGCACACGCAGGGAGTCGTGGTTGAGTGTGTTGCGCGCCCTGCCGTCACGCTTTTCGCTCGCGGCGGCGTTCTACCGCTGCGCGCAGATGGAGCGCCTCGTGCGCGCGCGTCTCCGCACGACGCAGTACGACGTGGTCATCGTGCAGCTCGGTCGCATGGCGCAGTATCTCCCGGCTGACTATCGGGGAGCGTCGGTGCTCAACATGGTCGACCCGATCATTCTCAGTCATCAGCGCGTACAACGCTGGCGCCCATGGTACGTGCGCTTGGGCCTTCGCACGGAGATCGCGCGCCTCAAGCACTACGAGCCGCGTTTCGCGTCGCGCTTCACGCGCGTGCTCCTCATCGTGAAGGCCGACATCGAGGAATACCGTCGCTTCCTCGGCGGGGCCAAGGTCGAGGCGGTGCGATACGCGATCGATGTCCACGAGTTCGTGCCGGCGCCTGCAGTGGCACGCACCCCGGGCATGATCGTCATCACGGGCAGCATGTTCTACGCGCCCAATGTGGACGCCGTGCTGTATTTCTGCCGAGAGATCTTTCCGCTCGTGCGCCGCGCAGTTCCGGAGGCGACGGTGTGGATTGTCGGCGCGAGGCCGACTGCATCGCTGCGCAATTTGGCCAAGACACCCGGCATGCATGTGACCGGATCGGTGGACGATGTCCGTCCGTACGTGCATCGCGCGATGGTGAGTGTGTGTCCCGTGTTGTTGAACGTCGGTACGCAGACCAAGGTGCTTGAGGCGCTGGGGATGGCGACACCCGTTGTCACGACGTCGGCGGGTAATCACGGCATCGCCGCGCGCTCCGGGCAAGAACTACTCGTGGCCGACTCGCCCACAGACTTTGCGGCGGCGGTCGTATCAATACTTCGCGACAGAAACGTCGAGGAGATGACACGACGCGGTCGGGAGTTCGTGGTCGAGAACTTCTCATGGGATGGCAGCGTCGCGCGCTTTGAGCAGGTGCTCGACGACGTGCGCCGAGAAGTCACATCGTGAACGACATGATGCTCGTCATTACCGGTGCCTCGGGTTTTCTCGGCCGCCGGCTGACGCAGGACGCAGCGCAGCGTGGTGTCGCGATACGCGCGCTCAGTCGACGAGGGTGGACACCCGGCCCAGGCGTGCAGGGCATCGCCTGTGACGTGCTCGATGTCGACGGGCTGCGGTCGGCCATGGAAGGTGCCACACATGTGGTGCACGCTGCTGGCCTGGCGCACATTTTCGGCCATGCAGACGCATCGAGCGATCGGTTCGAGAGGGTCAATGCGGTTGGTACTGAGAACGTGCTCCGCGCGGCCGTTCTGGCCGGCGTGAATCATGTCGTGCACGTGAGTTCCGTGTCCGTGTATGGACCCCACACAGCCGCCGTGTGCACGGAGGACACGCCTTGCAAACCGGTGGGTCCGTATGCCACGAGCAAGTTCGACGCGGAGCAGCGCGCACGCGCGACGGTGCAGGGAACCGGGACCGCGCTCACCATGCTGCGCCTCGCCACGTTGTACGGCGAAGAGGACCCCGGGAATGTTGCGCGCCTCATGCGCGCGATCGACCGGGGTCGTTTCGTGTGGATTGGTGATGGCTCCACGTGGAAGAGTCTCATTCATCGCGACGATGCGGCCCGCGCCTGTGTGCACGCCGTCCTCGCCGCGGCGCCCGCGGCGGTGTCCGTGTTCAACGTGTCGGCGCCAGCGGTCACGATGCAACAGGTGGTGAGTGGGCTCGCCGACGCACTCGATCGTCGCGTGCCGGAGTGGCGCGTGCCCGGATCGCTGGTGTCGCAGCTGACGCACTTCTTGGGCGACACGCTGCATGTCGCGCGCGCGGCCCGCGTGCACGACACGGTGCGGAAGTGGTTGACGGACGATGTGTACGATGGATCGCGGTTCGATCGTACGTTCGACTTTCGAGCCGACATCGCATTGCGTGACGGACTCGCACGTGAGGCGGCGTGGCATCGGGCGAATGCGCCCACGGGTGCGCGGTGACAACACAGCTGCTGCTGCTCGGCGTGTTTGTCGTCGTCGTCGTGTGGGGAGCGATCTTCCCGCTTCGGCAACAGTTGGAGCGTTGGGAAATGGTCGACCGACCCAATGCGCGCAGTTCCCACATCACGCCCACTCCGCGTGGTGGCGGGCTGGCGATCGTCGCCGCTGTGCTCTGTGGCCTGGTGCTCTGGACGTGGAAGTCAGACCAGTTTCCTTTCGGCGTCGTTGGTGCATTCACGATATTCGGGGGCGGAGTCGCCGCGCTCGGCTGGATCGACGACCGTCGTCCGCTCTCGGCGCGAATCCGTCTGATCTTTCAACTCGCCGCCGCCATCGCGGCAATCGGTGTCTTCGGATACGTCGAGTCCATCTGGCTGCCGTTTGTCGGCGCGGTGCACATCGGCCGGCTAGGAATCGGGTTGACGCTGCTCTGGATTGTCGGACTCACTAACGCCTACAACTTCATGGACGGCATCGATGGATTGGCCGCTGGACAGGCCGTGATTGCAGGAGTCTGCTGGTTGCTCGTGGCGTGGGGGCATCCGCGTGCGCCCTCCGGGGCGGTCGGCTTGCTGGTGGCGGCCGCGTCGCTTGGGTTCCTGATTCACAATTGGCCGCCCGCGCGGCTCTTCATGGGCGACGTGGCGAGTGGATTTCTCGGATTCACGTTCGCCGTGCTCA
This sequence comes from Gemmatimonas sp., assembly GCA_046590495.1. GTDB lineage: Bacteria > Gemmatimonadota > Gemmatimonadetes > Gemmatimonadales > Gemmatimonadaceae > Gemmatimonas. The sequence goes on from JBKJTE010000129.1 coordinate 12,927, forward strand.
CGCTACCTGGAATGGCAGGCGATGCGTACAGCGATCGGCTGCTGATCGGCGGCGCGCTCTTTGTCGGCTTGTTCGTCGGTGACTCGTCAATCACCTTCGCGCGACGACTACGGAATGGCGAACGCGTTTTCGACGCGCACCGGAGCCATCTCTATCAGCGACTCACGCCGTCGAAGGCGATGCATCGCCCGGTAACGATGCTGTATCTCGTACTGGCCGTGTTGTCCGCGGGTTGCGGTTTCGCGTTTCTTCGGGGAACCGACACTGTCGCTGCGATATCGCTGATCGTCGCTCTGGCGGCATTGTGCGCGCTGGTGTTGGCGGTGCATCGAATCACGCGCCGCCATGTCGGTGAGCGCGGCGAATCAAGTTGATGTCACGCTCGACGGCGGTGCGCGCAAGGTGTAGCTGGTGGCGCCTACTCCTCGCCTTCGTGATCGTATGTGACGCCGCGTGGTTCGCGTTCGCAGTGCTCGGTGCCGGACGCTTCTCCGCAGCGTCGGGACGCTTGGCGATTGTTCTCGTCATGCTGACGGTTTATGCGACGGCCGTCGCCGGGCTGTTGTGGCAAAGACCGGCCCGAGCCGCCCTGCGATGGGGGGCCTTCGTGCTCGTGCTCCTCTTCGCGGCGCGATTGCACATCCCGCAGTACATCCTGCAGCAGCAGATGAACCGGCCCGCGAATGACGCGACGGCGTTGGTGCAACATCTGCGGGAGCTTGCGGCGACGCAGGAGCAGTATCGTCTGCAAACGGGGCACTATGCGACCTCCGCCGACTCGATGTCGTCGCTGCTGACACCAATGCCCGATGTGCACAGTGTGCTGCGCACGAACGGCGACAAGGGCTGGGCGGCGCGAGCAACGCGTGGTGCCACCGAATGCATGATCTGGGTGCGTGACAGCTCGCTTCGCACCGACTCGCGCGCGTATGAGGGTTTGCCGTATTGTGCCGGGCGTAGCACGTCCGATCCTCGTACGCACATGATCGCGCGTGCGACTATGCCGGCTCAGGAGGTCGCTGGAGGCATCGTGCGGCCACTCACCGGAACGTGGCTTCAGCACCGCGCCGACGAGCGACGAACGGGTACCGTGGCCGCGGAGCCAGGTGACGTGGGGTACCGGTGGACGACGCAGGTTGATGGAGAGTTGCGAGCCTCAGTCGCCGCAGCGGGCTCGCAAGTGTTCGTTGGTGCGCACGGCAACGGTGAGTTCGTGTCGCTGTCGCTTGATTCAGGGCACGTGGACTGGCGCATTCGCGTGGCTAACTGGGTGCATCACGAACCGGTCGTCACGTCCGATCTGGTGATCGTGACGTTCGGCAGCAACGACTACTTGGGGGCCCTCTCCTCCGTCGCACAAGCGCCCGGTGGAATCGCGGCATATGATCGCCGTACTGGTCGCGAACGGTGGCATCACTATCTCAACACGAGTGTGATGACGAGTCCCGTGGTCGGAGATTCGCTCGTTGCAGTAGTCACCACGGACAACGAAGCCGTGGCCTGGCGCGTCACGGATGGCACCGAATTGTGGCGCACGACGCTGCCATCGCACTCGTGGATGGGCAATCCGATGGTCGTTGGTGATCGCATGATCATCGGACTTGAGTTCACCCGCCTCTGCATGCTTTCGTTGCCCACTGGCGCTGTCGACTACTGCACAGAATTCGCGGGCAAGGGCTGGGGCGCAGGGCATGCCTCTGTCACGCTGGCTGGTAAACTCGCCCTGATTGTGTACGACGAGGAGATCCCTGTTGCGCAGGCGGTGCGCGCAGGTCTCTGGAAATTTCTCGTCACACGACTGCTTGGCATCAAAGGCGCGGCGGGGCAGCAGTATGCCGTCGCGATCGAACTGGCATCCGGCCGCGAGCGATGGCGCGTTCCGCTGGGTGGTATCAGTGGAGTAGCCGATCAAGGACATATCGCCGGCACGCCCGTTGTGGTGGATGGCGTGGCCTATGTGCCTTCACCGCTCAATGGTCACGTCACAGCCATTCGCGCCGAGAGCGGAACAGTGCTCTGGACTACGCCAATCAAGGCCGTGCGCGGCTCGGTACTCGTCTCGCAGGGCGCCGTGATTTCCGCCACGTCCGATGCGTCGCTGGTCGTGCTCGACGCCGCCACTGGCCAAGAGCGGTGCCGTCAGACGCTGCCCGCAGCGAGCGATCGTGCCGGACCGACCCTCGCGGGACGCACGGCACTGCTGGCGTTGCGCAACGGACTCGTACTGGCCAGACCGATAGACGATATGCTTCAATGCCGAAAGTAGCCTGCGTCGCCAGCCGCGATGCCTGTGTGTCTCGCGTCGTCCGCTGCTCGTGTCCTGCGTCAACCACCCACGCCCCATCATGACCACCATTCTCGTTACCGGCGGCGCAGGCTTCATCGGCTCGGCGTTCATTCGCATGTGCCTCGAGGATCCGGCGCTGTCGATCGTGAACGTCGACCTGCTGACGTACGCCGGCAATCTCGATTCGCTCTCGGCTGTCGAGTCCAATCCGCGCTACGCGTTTCATCAACTCGATATCTGCGACGCCGAACCGTTGCTGGCACTGCTGCAAGCAACGCGACCCGACGCGATCGTGCACTTCGCCGCCGAGTCACACGTGGATCGTTCGATCGATGGTCCGGCGGCGTTTCTGCGGACCAACGTGCTGGGCACGTTCTCGCTGCTGCAACAGGCGTTGTATTACTGGCGCGGACTGCCCTCGGTGGTGCAACCGGAGTTTCGCTTCGTACACGTGTCCACCGATGAGGTCTACGGCTCGCTTGGCGCAGAAGGGCTCTTCACTGAATCATCACCGCACGCACCCAATTCACCGTACGCGGCGAGCAAGGCTAGCGCCGACCACTTCGTGCGCGCATGGCACCACACTTACGGGTTGCCGACCGTCACGACGAACTGCTCCAACAACTACGGCCCCTGTCAGTTTCCGGAGAAGCTCATTCCGTTGACCATCCAGCACGCACTCCGCGGCAAGCGCTTGCCGGTGTACGGTCGCGGCGAGAACGTGCGAGACTGGCTGTATGTGGACGATCACTGTCGCGCAGTGCGGTTGGTGATGGAACGTGGTGCGGTCGGGCGCACGTACAACATCGGCGGCTCGAACGAGTGGCGTAACATCGACGTGGTGCAGACCATCTGTGACGTCCTCGACGAGTTGGTGCCCGATGCCGCAATCGGCCAACGGCGCCAGTTGATCGAGTTCGTGACGGACCGGCCTGGACACGACTTGCGCTATGCCATCGATGCGTC
>JBKJTE010000096.1:0-11163 GCA_046590495.1 Gemmatimonas sp.
TGATGATCGGACTCGCGCAGACCAAGATCCTGCGCGATCCGATCGGCGGCATGATGCACGCGTTAGTGTTTTGGGGTTTCTGTGTGCTTGGTCTGGGCACGCTGGAAATCATGATCCAGGGGCTGGTGACCGGTTTCTCGTACGACGCGATCCTTCCGCGCTTCTTGTATCTGCCGTACGTCGTGTCGCAGGAGCTGTTCGCGGTCTTTGTCCTGATTCCCGTCGCGTTTCTGCTCTACCGTCGACTGGTGATCAAGCCGAAGCGCTTTGCCGAGGTGAGCGGCGCCGACGCGGTGTTCATCCTCAGCATGATCGCCGCGCTGATGCTGTCGCTGTTGCTGCTCTTTGCGATGGAGATCCGCACCGGCGCATCGACCGATGGACGCGTGATCTCACGCATGCTGGCGTCGGCGTTCAGTGGTGTGTCCCCCGAAACGGCACACATCGTTGCGCGCAGTGCATGGTGGTTTCACGCCGTGCTCATTCTGTACTTCCTGAATCACCTTCCCGGCTCCAAGCACCTGCACGTGCTGACGTCGCTGATCAACGTCTGGTTCTCGAATACGAGTGGACCCGGCACGGTTGGCGCGATGCGGCCGATGAATCTCGAAGCGGAAGACGCCGAACAATTCGGCGCAAGCGACGTTGAGCATCTGTCGTGGAAGAATCTGCTCGATGGTTATTCGTGCACCGAGTGCGGTCGTTGCACGGCGTCATGCCCGGCGAATCTGACAGGCAAGATGCTGTCGCCGCGCATGATTGTCGTGAAGACGCGCGCGCGTCTCACCGAAAAGGCGACGCTGCTCGACGAGTTGGCGGGCGCAGAACCGAGCACAGAACAGATCGCTGTGCTCGATCGCAAACTGCTGGACGGCTTCATCACAGAAGAAGAGTTGTGGGCGTGCACGAGCTGCCGCGCCTGCGTGCAGGAGTGCCCGGTCTCGATCGACCAACTCGACATCATCAATGAGTTGCGTCGCGATCTGGTGCTGATGGAGTCGCGTTTTCCGGAAGAGTTGCAGCCGGCGATGCAGTCGCTTGAGCGCAACGGGTCACCGTGGGCATTCTCACCTGCTGATCGTGAGAAGTGGTCGGAGGGGATGGAGATCCCGACGATGGCTGAGCTTGCGGCGCGCGACGAAAAGGCCGACATCCTGTTCTGGGTCGGCTGCATGGGCTCTTTCGACGACCGCGCCAAGAAGATCACTGTCGCCTTTGCGCGCATCCTGCAGGCCGCGAATGTGAAGTTCGCGATTCTCGGTCAGGAAGAAACGTGTCACGGCGACCCCGCGCGTCGCATGGGCAACGAGTATCTCTACCAGATGCTTGCCAAGGGCGTGATCGAAACGCTCAACGGCTACGCGATCAGCACCATCGTCACCTTCTGCCCGCACTGCTTCCACCAGATGGGGAAGGAATTCCCTGACCTTGGTGGACACTACGATGTAATCCACCACACCGAATACATCGAGCGGTTGCTGAACGAAGGCCGCGTACCCCTCGAGACCGAACACGGACAGCGTCTCAAGGTCGCGTATCACGACTCCTGCTACCTCGGCCGCTATAACGAGATCTACGATGCGCCGCGCAACACACTCAAGAAAGCGTTGCCGATCATCGACCTCGTTGAGCCAGTGCGGACCAAGTCACGCGGACTTTGCTGCGGAGCTGGCGGCGGTCGCATGTGGATGGAAGAGAACGTCGGCAAGCGCGTCAACGTCGAACGCAGTGAAGAGCTGCTCGCGACTGGCGCAGATCAAATCGCGGTTGCGTGCCCGTTCTGCATGACGATGATCACCGACGGTGTGACCGGCGCCGGCAGCGAAGTACCCGTACTCGATATTTCGGAAGTCGTCGCGAGCCGACTGGTGGCGAAGTAGACCATCGTTCGATGTTGCTCAACACGCGCAACTCAACCGCTGCACTCGCAGTTCAGCTGTTGCGACGCGAACGACGACGCGCGAACGCCATCACGCCGAGCAATCCCATGCCAAACATTGCCCACGTGCCAGGCTCGGGCGTCACGATTGCTACCTGCTGGTAGAATTCGGCGACATCCGGGTCCCATGCCTTCGCATCGAGCACGAGTGAGTAGCTCGCGTACTGGTCAGCTGCGTACGTGGCGCCAAGTGCATTTGCGCGCAGCGACGTCGTATCGCCGCCAAAGCCATCAGCAGATGGAATCGGCTCGGCGTTGAACATCGTCCAGATCGCGTACTGAATCTCATCCCAGGACGTTTGCGGACCTGCGCCCCCGAACTGGCCAGAGAGTGACGCCGTCGCGTTCAGGCGCTGCAGATATTCTGCGGGCGAATCGGTGATCGGACGGCCACCGTCCTCGGTAGTGCCGAAGATGCGCTTCAACGCCGTGAAGTTGGAGATGCCATTGTACGTGAGCGTGGTGCTGATGGCATCGTTGAAACTCAGCACACGCGCGTTGAACGGCGTGGTCGTATCAAAAATGTTGTCCCAGTCGATGCAGAAGATATCGAAGTTGGCCGAAAGCGGCGACGTGAAGTGCGCCAGATATGGACCGACTTCAACAACCGGCGTGACAGACGGAATACCGATGGTGACCGTGTTGCCGGTGGTGAACTTGGCGCCGACGTACTGAATGCCGGTGAGCTGAGCAGACGCAACAGTTGGAAGCGCTGCGGCCAGCGCAAACGCGACGGGAAGAACGCGATCTGTGAAACGCATTGACATGTCGGATCGGAGTGTAGTGAGCTGCCGAGTGCAGAGCCCGGCAGCGTGAGACACCACGGCCTGCATCGAGCCATGAGAGTTCAGCGCAAGGCGTGGGCCGTTACCAATTGAACGACGTCGACCACATGGCGGAACGCGGGCCAGTGGCGAATGAACGGATCGTCCGCGCCCTCAGCTTCGCCCGATTTCCGGCGGTCGCTGCGTCCTGAGCTCAGCGAGCAGACTGGATAGCTCAACGCCTGTCGCCGTGACCGGTGTCTCGCGTCCATCGGAAGTGGACAACAGCGAGAAGGCGGTTGGCCATCCAGCGATGGCGTGGACGACCTCCTGGTATACGGCAGCCTGCACCCGATATCGATCGGCGAGCGCGCTGTCAGACTTGGCGGCTCCCGTCTTCACGTCGAGAATGCGGGCGGTGCCACCATGCAGCGCGATGAGATCGAGCGCGCCGTCGATGACCGATCCGTCGGGTAGCACACGCGTAAACTTGAGCTCGCGTCGCGACGACGGTTCGAGCGCCAGAGACATCCAGGCGGTTGACCCGATCGCCGATTCCACGAGACGGCGAATGCGATCGCGAATACTGTAGCCGTCGCTGGTCGCCGTATCCGCTGCATCAGGATCGTGACGTTCGAGCGCCGACGTGATCAGTTCGTCGATATCGGCGACTTCAAAGTTGAATCGCTCGAGCACTTCGTGCACGACGGTGCCAATCGCGGCCGACGATGCGCTACCGCTTGCCCCGCCAATCGCGGTCGATCGCTTGTCTGGTTCGAAGTTGAAGGAATAGCGTCGGTACCAAAGCATCGGATCTGCCGCAAACGTCATGAGCTGTGTAGCAGAGAGTCGTGTTCGTCCACGCGGCGCGTGCAGAATCGCCGGCGCGGCGACCGTGACCCCAGTCGCGGACTGGGCATTACGCGCGCGTTCAGTCTGCTCAACGTCGTTCAGAACGGGCGCTACGCCGGCATCCATGGTCGGTGCGGCGACTTGCACCACCAACTCAAACTCAGTGCCGTCGCTGTGCGCGTACGTGAGGCGCGTTGGCATCGGCAACGCAGTCAGTGTTGAGAACGTGGCGCGCACCATCGCTGCGGCGCTGTCTTTGGCCTTGAACGGCACGCCAAGCGGAACGCCGCTCAGCACGAGCAGCCGCTTTGCACGCGTTGCGGCCACATACCATCTTCTCAACAACTCGGCGGCGTCTTCTTCGCCGACCGCGCTCTTCATTTCATCATGCGCGGCATCGATGACCTTGCCTTTCGAGTCGGTCTCTCCTTCTTCGAGTCGCAGACGAAAGCCTGTACGCCCGCAAGTGAGTTTGTCGCGATCAGGGCGCGCTCCACGCACGAGATCCGACCAGAAGACAATCGGCCACTCGAGACCCTTGGCGCTGTGCACGGTGGTGATCGTCACCACGTCAGCACGCTCGCGATACAATTTCTCTTCGCCAACCCGATCGGCGCGCGCGCGCGCTTCATTCACGTCGCGCAGGAATTCGCCGAGTGAGAGCTCCGGCGACATCGCGGTCGTGCGAAGGAGCTTTCGCATGTTGGCCATCGCCTGCGTGCCGCGATCGACGCCGAGACTCAATGCGGCGAGAAAGCCGGACTCAGTGAGCAGCCGTTCGAGCAACGCGTGCGTAGGGATGCGATCGCGCAGCGCACCAAAGCGCACGAGCATATCGCACGCCCGCGTACACAGCTGCGATTCGCGCGTACTTGCCGACAGTGCACCTACCAACCCGTTTGGGTGACGGGCGTCGCGCAGCGCGAGCAACGTATCGTCGCGGAGGCCGACGAACGGACTGCGCAGAAATCCGATCAGCGCGACGTCGTCGTTGCAGTTTCGAATCGCGCGCAATGCAAGCAGACAGTCGACGACTTCACGCGCCTCCCAGAATCCGTCCGAACGAAGTACGTAGAACGGAATGCCGGCCGCACGCAGTGCGTCTCGATAGCAGTCGACGTCGCTCAGGGTCGCCAGCAACATCGCCATGTCGCCAAAGACCTCGCCTGCAGCCTTGAGCTCGATGATGCGAGCAGCGACGGCCTGCGCTTCTGCCGCGCGCACGACTGGAGCGGTGTTCGCTTCGCCGTCTTCAGTCGCGGCGACGGCGATAACTTCGACACATCGGTCCCCATGCGCTTCGGTGCCACGCGCGTCCAGCGGCCGGTAGTCCACTTCGAACGGACGACGACCCGACTCGGCATTCACCGGCGTATCGAGTCGCGTACCGATGGCACTGTCGACGAAGGCAAGAATGCCTTTGCGACTGCGGAAGTTGTCGCTCAGTTCGAGTATCGCGCCTGTTGCAATGCTTGCAAATCGGTCGGCGACTCCATTCCAGAGCGATACGTCCGCGCGTCGAAACTTGTAGATACTCTGTTTCGGATCGCCAACCAGCATGATGCGCGTCGGCGTTGGGTCATCGAATTCGAGCCCGCCGAGCAGGAAGGTGAGATCGCGCTGCGCCGGATCGACGTCCTGGAATTCGTCGACGATGAGGAGTTGCAGCTGGCGCTGCACAGCGTGACGCACGCGAACATCGGAGCGGAGGAGATCGCGAACGGCGACGATCATACGATCGAAGTCCATCGCGCCGGAGCGGGCGAGCTCCTGCTGTCGGAGTGCAAGCGCGTCGACGGCCAAGGTGAGCAGCGCCTCCTCGTGCGGGCGTAGGAATTCACGATGTGCTTGCCACACGCTGAGTCGATCGCTGTCCGATGCCACTTCCGCGACCAGCGAAACGATTGTGCTGAGTGTCCGTCCTTCGAGCAGCGCCGCAAAGGCGGGCACACTTTGCCACTGCACTGCATGTTGCACCGCCAGTCGTGCGCACTCTGCGGCGAGCGCCGTCGCCTCCCCTTCGAGCAACACCTTCAATGTTGGCGGCAGTCCTGCGCGCAACGCATGCTCACGAAGTAGATCACCGCAGAAACCATGAATCGTACCGATGCGCGCGGCATCGACGTCTGTGGCCAGATGACGCAGTCCAGATGCCGCCAACGCTGAGCGAAGTTTGCGTTTGAGATCAGCAGCCGCTTCGTTGGTGAACGTGATCGCGGCGATATCGCCCAGTGCGAGCGGCAACGGATGCGAATACGACGCACCATCGATGTCGCGCACGACGCCGCCCAGCAGATAGCACAGCTTTTGGACAACGGTTGATGTCTTCCCCGAGCCGGCGCCGGCACCGACCAGCAGATGTCGCGCATCGGCCAGCACGACGTCCCGCTGCGCAGGTGTGAGTGGCGGGAGTCCGGTGGCGTGTGTGCCCGCCATCAGACGTCCACCGGACCACCGGGGATGCGGCAGATGTCGCGCGCCACACAGTACGGCGAACAGCCACAAGACTGTACCGGATCCGCCGCAAACGCGCCGTCCCGCGCCTGCAGTACACGACGCGCGGCGTGCGCGAGTGCTTCGTCGAGTCGCGTTTCGTCGGCGTCGTTCGCTACGACGGCTTTGGATGCGCTCTTTCCTTTACCGACCGTTTCGAGTTTGTGGAGCTCGAGTGTGTGTATGGCTTCGGGACGTTTGAGTGTGCGATACTCGAGTCGGGCGAGCCTGTGATCAGGGTAGAGCTGCTGCAGTGCGCGGGCGTAGAGTGGCACTTGCAAGACGACACCGTCGTCCCATCCGCGTTTGTCGCCCGCAGCTGGAGTCGAATACTTGGATGATTTGTAGTCGATGGCGGCGAGATACGCCGCTGCATTCCCGATACGATCATCAACGCCGATGTCTACGCGATCCACAGCGCCGCGCAGCAGAAAGTGTACGCCGCCGCTTTCGAAGTGGACGTGATCGAAAGCGCGCTCGCCCTCAAGTGCGGCCATGCGGATCTGCTTCGATGGTTTGGTGCGATTGTCATAGCTCTTTTCGTTCTGCCCGATCTCGAAGTCGACATACTTGATCAATTGCGCAAGCAATTCCGCGCGTACGAGTTCAAGCAGGGCAGGGTTCCCCAACCAGGTCGTGGGGGCGAGCGCGGTCCACGCACCATCAAGCGCACGGGCCAATGCCGCGCCTGACCACTCGATATCACTGGCGCGCAGAAATGGCGGCCCACCGAAGTGTGTTCGCGCATACGCAAAGAAGCGGTCGAGTGCATCGTGCAACAGTGTGCCGCGCGTCGTCGCTTCCATCCCCTCATCAAGGTCGCTGCGTTCGTCGAGTTTGAGCAGCCTGCTTGCAAACCAGGACCACCCGCACTTGGCCAGTGTTTCGAGCTGCGTCGCGGACCAGACGAACGATTCGCCAAAACGCACCTGCAGCGCGTCTGTCTGTTCGCTGGATTCAATGCGCCCGTTGTAGGGCGACAGTGCTCGCGCGCGAACCCCTTCAATCGCCGCAACGATGCGGGCGTGATGCAGCGCATCCACTTCAAGGCCACGCGCAACAACCGGGAAGCCGGGCGTAAAGACCTGTTGAGCCGGAATACGCGTCAACACGCCAAGCGCTTCGAGTTGCAGTTCGTTGGCGGCACCATGCGCTGCCATCGCGATGTCCACGACATCATCGACAAACGACGACCGGGCCACCTCACGCCCTTCGTTGTCCATCGATGGCCACGACAGCGTCAACGACCCACTCGGCGCGGCGCACAGGACGCGAAAGAGTTCCTGCTCGCGCAGACGCCAGCGCTCGGGCGGATCGAGCGGAAGACCGGCCGCGATGAGCGCACGTCGATCACGTTCAGAGAGCAGTGCCGATGGCGACGGGCGACGCGGAAATTCGCCCGCGGAGAGCCCGACGACAAACACGTGGTCAAACGCACGCCAAGCGGCGGCCAACGCTTCGGCGACAACGACGCCGAATCCAGTCTCCGGTTGCGTGATCAGATCAGCATCGAGCACCAGTGACAGCCGCCGTGCAAACGACTCAGCGCCGCACGGAGACTCCACCACCTGCAATTCGCGGAGGGCCCGTGTCCACTCCAGTGCGACGCCGATGATCTGCGCTCGCGCATTGACATCCGCTTTCCAGACTCGTTCGTCACCCGCAGGTGCATGATCGAGTCGCGATGCAACGCCCCACAATTCGAGCGTGAGGACATTCTGCACCCAGTCAAACCACTCCGAGTCCGTGCGCATGCTTGTCAGGTCACGCGCCTGCGGAAGCCAAGCTCTCCATGACGCGAGCGTTAAGGTCGCTTGTGCTGTTGCCGGCAAGCCACCGTGCGCACGCCAATCGGCAGGAGTGGCGTCACGCTGGGCGCAGCGCGCAACAAGCTGTGTAAGTGCTGGCTCCCACGCATCGGCCGACGTAATTGGCGCCATCGCACCGGCAGCCTGCAACACATCGGCGTCGAGGGTGAGCGCCAGCAGCGGATGTTCGGCGACTTCGACCACACTGTGTCGTGTGAACCCTTCCGTTGCCGTGTTGAGCAATGCGCGAAGCGCCTTTGCCGGACCCGTTTGTGAGAGCGCGGTGCGCCGCCGGGCAGTGATTGGCACCCCAAGCGTTTCGAGTGCGTCTGCCATCCGATCGACACCGGGGCGCGCTTGTCTCACCACGACCGCGACCCGTTCTGGCGACGTGATACCTTCGTCGAGCAGTGCACGCACACGCACCGCAACCTGCTCCATCTCCCGCGCTGCATCTGGTGCTTCAAGGAGACGCAGTGTGCCGATCGTTACCGGATCAACGTCGGTGAACAGCGCGGCGGCAAGCGCTGGAGCACCGTCGTCGGGTTCAATCACAACGTCCAGCGAGGGCGGAATTTCGAGTGCGTGCGATGCGAAGAGCGTGACGGTGTCGACGTGCGGACAGCGTGCCAGTGCGTCGAGCATTGCATGCCATCCGCCGCGCAGATCGGCGAGACCGACAATCCGGATGTCGCGACGACCACGCAATTGCCGCGCAAAGTCGTCTGCGCGGTTGTTGATAAAATCAGCCAACCGGATGTTGGCATTGCGCGTATCGCTGCGTGCGTTCTGACGCAGCGCGAAAATCCAGTCTGAATAGATCGCCGCTAATCGGTCGTCGCGTTGTTGCTCAAACGCGTCACGATCAACTCGACTGGCAAGCGCAGTACGGTATGCGTCAGCGCTGATCCCTTCGCTCAGCAACTCGCCGATCAGGCGATCGATCGCCGGGATCCACGCGTCGGCGCTGCCCGCGCGATCAAAAACGCCGTCGGCATGTCTCGACACGACAGCCGTCAGCAGCGCGATGCGCTCTTCGTTGGCGAGTGGTGGCGCACCGGGCACACCCCATCGCGCGGGGAGTTCGTTGACGAGACAGACCGGTGGATCAAACCAGCCCGGTATGTTTGCGTTTGCAGCGAGTCGGTGCAGATCGTCTCGCATTCCGCCCTGTCGCAGCACTAACCAGGATGACAACGTGGGCCAAGGCTCCTCGACTGTTGACGCGGCGAGGGGGAAAAGTCCACGCGTCGCGCGCGCGAGCAGTTGTGCAGGATCGAGCGCGATGGAGAGGCGAAGGACGGTCATTCGGTGAATGTTAGCTCGAGAACATCGCCGATCGGGACAGCCGTCCATTGCGCAAACAGTTCGCCGCGCCGCGCCCGGATGCGGTCGAGCTGCTCGTCGGTGATGGTCGACGACGGTGCTGAACGGGGTGCCTCGCGTTTGTTCGCGGCGTAATACAGCGCGGCCTTGTCGCGCAGATCTTCGGCGCTCCAGATGACGCCTCCCGCGCGTTCGGCATCGAGAAAGCCGACAATCAGTTCGATATCCAGCGCGATTGGTGGCAGCGGCCCGCGCGGCCATGGCGGCCCGAAGTCGTCGATCTCCCAGCCGGTTGCCAACAGGCCGTAGAACGCGCCGCTGACATCAAGCGTCGTCTCCACGGCGTAGTGCGTGAGATCGTGCAGTGGAAAGAACGCCCCACTTGAGCGGCGGTGCCGTTGCCAAGTGCTTGTGCCGTTTGCGCGAATGCAGCTCAGGGCGCTGTTGGCGTCGTCCAGTTTCTTGATGCGAATGGTGAGTGCGTTCATCAGCGCGAAGCTATCTGAATCGTGAGCGGCGAATCTGTCGTGGGGGGCATTTGGTTCGCGTGACGAGTCATGTACGGGCACGGCCAACAACGCGCGGGGGGGCCGAACCAGACGGTCCGCCCCCCCCGCGTCAACCGAGACGTAACGAGGGAATGTGACCGCCGAGATTACGGCCGACTTTAAGAAGGCGCAAGGAACCTGCGCTGTGTCCGGGTCGTCATGGCAGCGCTGAAATGGGTCGCGCGCGCAGTGGCGCGCCAAACGCCGTCCTCTGGCCAGACTCGGCGAGTACCTCCCAACCGCTTCAGCTACACGCCGGATGGACACGACAGCGTCGCGTCCCCATTTTCCGGTCTCGAATTTGTTCGTCATCAGAACTATTGTTTGGCACGCACGACCGAGGCTCGGACGTCCACCGCTAATTCGATCCATCGTCGGACGCGGTGGTGGTGCACGTCATGGGCGAACCGACGGACACCTGTGCGCTGGTGGTGCGCCACGGCGATCTGGCGCTCTCGCCAGAAAGACGCGCACAGTGGCGGCAGAACGCGCGTGTGCTCGCGCTGCTGGGCAATGGGTGGTGAAAATCAGGGCTACGCAGACATGGACCCCGTCAGCAGGGAGACGTTGCGATGATAGATCGGAGAAGCGGCAGGACAGACTTTCGCAGAACCGACAGCACGGTGCGTTCGCGCGTCGCGCATGTGACGCGGGCGTTTACGCATTCTGCAGCACGGTCGGGGCTGGCCGCGCTGGCGCTGGCGCTGCTACCGCTCACTGCGACCTCCGCGCAAGGCTCACTCGTGCTGCGCGCCAGCAACCCGCTCGCCGTCGAACGCCCCGACGAAATCGTCTCGGTCCCATGGGCGACGATCACGGGCAAGCTCGCGAGCGCTACACCAACCAGGGTGCGCGTCGTCGATGGTGATGGTCATGAACTGCTCTCACAGGTTGTCGACAACGATGGCAACGGCACCTTCGACGAATTGATCTTTCAGGCGTCGTTTGGTCCGAAAGACACACGCCGTTTCATGGTCGATGCGACCACGCCATCCGCAACGCCGCCGCGCGTGCACATTCGTCACGACGAACCACGCGACGATATCGCGTGGGAAAACGATATCGGCGCGTGGCGCATCTATGGCGAAGGGCTGAAGAAGACGCCGTCCGCGATGTCGAGTGCTGGCATCGACGTCTGGAGCAAGAAGACTCGCGCGCTCATCGTCGACAAATGGTACGACAAGGGGCACGATTCCTATCACGTCGATACCGGTGAAGGCGCCGACTTTTTTGACGTGGGCGAAACACTCGGCGCTGGTGGCGTCGCTGTCTGGAAGGGCGACACGCTCTATCGGCCCGACAACTTCAAGGCGTGAAAAATCATCAACGACGGGCCGCTCCGCGCGACATTCGAGCTGCGTTACGATCCGTGGAGCGCGCCCGGGCTCTCCGTCAGCGAAGTGAAACGCATCAGTGTCGACGCGGGACAAATG